>JAQGNS010000189.1 GCA_028291705.1 Nevskia sp. | reverse complement strand
TCGTGCCCGCCGGCTTCACCACCGGCGGCCTGCCCGTGGGCATCTCCTTCTTCGGCCCCGCCTTCAGCGAACCGAAGCTGCTGGCGCTGGGTTACTCGTTCGAACAGGCGACCAAGGCACACCGGCTACCGATCAATACGCCGGCGTTGGCTGGAGAAAAGATCGGGAATTGATCTCAGGTACGCAATAGGGCGGGTCAAGACCGAAGGCAATGCCCACGAGGATCGTAGCCACGGTGGGCACGCTACGCTTTGCCCACCATCACGCATCCGCCGGAGAACCGCATCATGGCAAAGGACTGGGGCGCAGTTCGCGCAACAATAGTCCCAGCACAGCAATTGCCGCTTCGCCGTCTGCGTCCTCGTTACGGCGCAAGTCACGAAGCTTGCGCTCATTAGGCTTTGTTCTGGAGTGAAGTCGAGCAAGTATGCGGCCGCAGTTGACTATTACGCTCGGCGAATCGGAGAGCTTTTCAATAATGCTCACCAATTTTCCCAGGTCGTGATATTCAGCTCCGACGCTAGCAGCCGCAAGCCGCCAAGTGCCAAGCGCGGCTACTGCCGCATGCCTACACGCATCGACCGTTGCGTCGGACAACTGGTGATGGGCTGCGTTCACTGCACCATCGATAGCCCTTTGGATTTCGCCACGCGCGTCAGCGGGGACGTCCAGTTCTTCGGCGGAAGGTAGCAACCCAAAAGTTGACTGCGTGCGAAGGGTGATCAAATCAGTTCGGCCTGTAGTCCGCTCCACCATTACAACCGACCACAAGCCAAACGCATTGCGCGTCCCTAGCGCGATGCGAGTTCGACTGATTGGTCTGTCGCCTTCCAGGTCGCGCCACTGGGCCGCTTGGTACGTGCACAAATTGAGCTGCTGAATCTGACCGCCGGGATGTCCCTGTACTCCATTCCACATAGACGGCTGATTACCCTGGTTCCGATAAAGTCGTCCGCGCCTAATGCGGGTCACTGGATCGAAATACTCTTCTCGGAAAAGCAGCGGCGCCGCGTAGAGATTTGCCTCGATCTCGATCTTCTGAAGGTCGAGGTCGCTATGGATCAATGTGGCCAGAGTAACGATGGGATGCGGCCAGAGGATTCTACCTCCGTGGGTCGGCCCCTCGGCCATCAGTACGCCGTCAGGGTCTATCCCCAAAAAGGCCATGCGTCCGATCCTCTCGTTCTATTGTGCACTTCCTACCGAAGCTGAAGTTCGCCAAATGCAATGTTTTATGCCGCTCTTACCTTGCGTTGACAGTAGCAGATTGACGATATGCTGACTTCGTGGGCTATCTGTGGACCGGCGCCACTAGGGTAGATAATCGGGTACAGAGCCCGATTAAAACACTCGCCGCCACAAACAAAAAAGCCCCTGGCTCGCGCCAGGGGCTTTTTGATTTGGCTGGGGGACTAGGACTCGAAGCCACTTCACATCTATTTATTTTTAAAAAGATTTTCAAAGGATCGCCAGGATTTACCCCACAAATCACCCCACAAAAGAAATAATTTTTGGTCGGCTGTATTCGGACATCATCGGACTCGCGTCGTACCGAGCAACTAGCCAGTTTTGTCAGTTCCGCCGTGCTTCAATTCTTCGCTGAACCCACTCTCCAATTTCAAAGGCTGACCATCCAACTAGATTCCCATCCAGTGGTACTGGCGCTGGAAAGGTTCCTTTGCCAATTCGGTCATAAATAGTAGATCGGCTCAAACCAGTCGCCGCCTTAACGGCCGGAAGTCGCAGGATAGTGTCGGATGGTCTGGTCGTCTGGACTTCCGCTCGATCCTCGTACTTAACAAGGGGAATAGTTCCGCTAACCGCTGGCAGTCGTTGGGGAATTTGCGGTTGAGGCCTGGGTCCGACCTTCCGCGATCGCTTAATCAGCTGCGACTCAGCAGCGCGAGCGGGCGGCGTCAATTCAAGACTGAGCTGCCCGGCGGCCTCAGCATAGTCGGAGGCCGCCAATCTCCGGCGGCGTACCGAACTGCTTGCCGGCAACGTTCCACTCCATTTTCTAGACATCGCTTACTCCAACTATCTGCGACACATCCGTCACCGTCCGGCCGGTTGTTGCGGGGCTTGTGGAATAGGCGCGGAACGTCCGTGTTGAGGAGACGGCGGCGGTGCTGTCCGTTCCGTCCTAGAGCGTTCGCGCACCACTTCCAAGGCCGTGGTCTTCTGCGATTGACGAACAATGGCCTTCGGTAAACCGCGGCGATCATTCGTGTAAATCACCACGGCGTGTTTGGCGCGGGTCAGATCGGTGTAGAAACTGCGGTGATTGGTCGTAGGCGCACTGGTATCGCGGTCCATCAACACGCGATCGGCGCCAAGACCCTGCGCACTGTGCCCAGTGGCGGCGTATCCGTATTCCAATGGAAGAATTCGGTCGGTGGACAGCGCCTTGCGCGTCCCGTCCGGTGCCTCCAGTACGAGAGACGTTCCTGAAACCGACTCCACCGTGGCGCGCTCGCCGTTCTTAAAGCCCTGTGCCCGGTCGGTGCCGGTGAACCTAACCGCCTCGCCCGCCGCCACTTCCCGCAACTCGATCCTCCCCAGCGTAAAACCTTTGCCACTCACCTGCGCGGGCACGAACACGACCGCCTTATCGTCCTCACTCTCCGCACGCACCCCGTCCAACCCTATACCGGTCACCCGGTAGATTTCGCCGCGTGCCGCCCCAATCGACCGATAGTCCTTCTGGAACAGCACCGTGTCGCCGATGGCGTAGCGATCCAATCGTTTCTGTTCCGCCTCCGTCATGTCCTTGC
This sequence comes from Nevskia sp., assembly GCA_028291705.1. GTDB lineage: Bacteria > Pseudomonadota > Gammaproteobacteria > Nevskiales > Nevskiaceae > Nevskia. Next base: position 109,244 of record JAQGNS010000189.1, on the reverse strand, counting down.
GCTGGAAAACGCGGATCGTGGTTCGTGCTCCGGCCAACTCATCGCTTGCGGTCAGCGCTACCCGTACGGCGTTGTTGAGCTGCGTGCGCGCCTCATTGGTCCCGGTCAGGATCAAGGTCTTGCCCCTTTCCACCGGATCCAAACGGACATAGTCCTGTGCGATCCGGCGATAGCGCTCTCCCGGATCGGTGATCTCCCGCACCTCAAGGTGTCCCAGCGCCTGCGCCGGGGTATCGACCGACAGCCGCGCAGCCTGCGCCAGGCGTCCGTCGCGCTGGCGCAGCATCTGGGTCATCTGCGCAGTGGCCATGCCATGCTGCTGCAACTGCGCAAAGGCACGGCCGGCCTCGACAGCCTCATACTGCTTCTTGTCTCCGACGAGGATGATGCGCGCACCGCGGTCCCGCACGCGCTCTAGCGTGGCAAGCACTGCGCGATTGCCCACGAGACCAGCCTCGTCCAGCACCACAATCGTCCGGTTCGACAGAGCCGCCGAAGCCTCCCGGTCAAGCAGCCAACTTTGCAGGGTCTTGGCCTCTATGCCCGACTTGGAGAGGGCTTGGACTGCACTATGTGAGGGTGCCAGAGCCATGACGTGATAGCCGTTCTGCTGCGCGATTTCCTGAAAGGTGCGCAGCATGGTCGTCTTGCCGCTGCCAGCCAGACCCTGAATGCCGATCACCCGGTTGCCGCTGGTCGCAGCCAGTTGCGTGGCTTCGGCCTGCCCCACATTCAGATCCCGCTCGGCCAGATGACGGGCCACCTGATCTGCAGGAGTGATTGGCCGTACATGACCGCGGCCCCGCTTCTCGATGGCCAATATCCGCCGCTCGATGTCGCGTGCCTGCCGCGTCGTGACCCTCCGTCCGTTCGGCGACGCCATAACGCTGCCCCACCGTTCCCGTAGCTTCAACTCGTTCGCGATGGCGTGATAGCTGACAACACGCGACTCCCGCAGGGCGACCGCCAACAGCTTCCCCCGCTCGAATGCCGCCTCCCGCTCACCGAGATGAGCCAAGGCGAACCCGATCGCCTCCCGCGCCGCCTCACGTTCGTCCGGCAATCCGGTGCTCCGGGGATTCCGGTTTTCGGAGTCAGGTCCATCCCTTCCGGGAATCGAGCGCCTGACGCCGATGGCCTCTGCCCGCTCGCGCCATCGCCGTTCCAACTCGCCGCGGTCGTATTTCTGCTTGGCACGGCGCGTCTTCATCGTCGCCGCCTTCTTCTGCTTCGGCGTCGCTGTTTCCAGCGTCAAGCCTTGTGCGGCCAGCAGTGCCTCGATCTCCACCGCGCGGCTGCTGAATTGCTCGATCTGGTCACGGGTGATGTGGGCCAGTTCGGGGTTTCCATGCTTGCCCGTGGTGATCCCATAGCCCAGCTCCTTCGCGGCCCTGGCCAGTTCCGATAGGTAAATCTGGTACATCAGGCGCTGTTCCTTGAACATCGCCTCGTTGTCGACGCTGCGCCATTGGCCGTCTTTCCGTTGGGTCATGTTCAGGGCAACAACGTGGCTGTGCAGGTCTGGGTCGCCGCCCCGGCTGGTGGTGTGCAGGAACTCGGCGATGACAGCGCTGCCGGTGTACTCCACTGTGGTCTTGCCGGCCTTAGTCACGCGTGTGGCAATGACCGCTTCGATCCGCTGCCGCGCAACCGCCACCGCCTGCTGGTGCGCCTTGACCAAGCGGTCGTCGCCCACCACCAACGCCTGGATCGAAAACGACTTCGGCGCGCTGAACTCGAAATCGGTCCCCGCCCGGCGAACATTGCTGCCGCCCCGGTGGAGCGTTGTGCCATCGGGTAATTCGCCTCGCACCAGAGCCTTGAAGTCCTCCGGTTTGACGGCGCCACTCAATCTAAGCGCTTTGGCGCCGCTGCCATGCCATTGCGACGGCGCGGCCGCATCCTTGGTGTAATAGTCGTCCTTGTCGTAGTAACGATCGGCCTGGCCGGCGCTGATGTTCTTGGCGAGGGCCATGGCTCACCTCGCCGGAATAAAGGAAGCGATCCGCGACGGCATCGGCACCAGGGGAATCTCGACCGGGTGAATCTGGGCGTCCCCCGCCCGCCGCAGATAGCCGCGTCGCTCTTTCAGCCCTTGCAGCTGCGAAGCCAGCACCAGATGCTCCACAGCGATTTCCGTGGATTTCGTCGCCGAACTGGTGCCGCGGCCGCCAGAACGCCCGGACTGTCTGGTCACCCGCCGCCGCTCGACTTCATGCTGGCCCAACTCTTCCTGAAAGTAGCGGGCGGTCTCATGGTCGCCCATAGCCAGGATCAGCTTGTTGGACAGCGAGCTGAGCAGCACCTGTGCTTCGTCCGGGCCGTAGGTCGCCCTCAACTGGGCCACCGTCTGCAGGCCGGCGACCATCACTCCACCGTGCTTGCGCAGCTTGGTGGCCGCCAGCCGCATGGACGCTACCTTGCCGAGGGAGTCCAGTTCATCAATCACGAACCAGAACCGTCGCCCGAGATCTTCCGACAGGGACAACGCCTCAGCGACCGCCAGGGCGATCCAGGTCGCCATCAGGAATTTTAGCGCTTCAAGCTGGTCATCCCGGTAGGGCATGAACAGCCAGTCCCGCCCTTCGCGGACCCAGTCCCGAACGGAAAACGCAGGATGCTGCGCGTCCGGCTCAACTAGGTATTCCCAACTCTGGATGTGCGGGGTGACGACGCCCAGGATGGAATGGAACATGGCGTCGTGCCGGCGCAGGCCGGCCGCGTTGGTGTCGGCCAGCATCTTGCGCAAGTCCTCATCGCTGGCGGCGTTGATCATGTGCAGGACCTCGCGAGCGGAACCGCGGCCGTCCTCGTGCAGCTTGCGCAGGGTGGCGGCCAGCAGTACCCGGCCGAAACGCCGCCATTCCTCTTCATTGGCGGTATTGCCCTGCGGGATGGCGGCGTTGGCCAGCACGTCGTAGTCGAACGGCGCCCTGATTTCCGCGAACGGGCTCCAGCGCAGGCCACGCCGATCGAAGGGATTGAGCAGGCAATCGGACTCGGTCCCGAACCGGGCCAGATAGCCGCCGTCCGGGTCGGCTACCAACCCGCGATCGCCGCGCGCCCGAACCGGCCGCAGCAACTGCTGAATCGCCTGGGTCTTGCCGGCGCCGGTGCGCCCGGCGACCAGGATATGGAACAGTTCGGCCGGGCGGGGAATCGGAACATGACCGAGCCGGAGCACCAGGGATTCCTGCCCCTTGCCCATACCGCATAGTGCGAAGCTGAACGCCAGGCCATACCCGCAAGCCAGTGCGCGCAAGGTCTGCAGCGGTGCATCCGAGTCAGGTGGATGCCCGCCACCTGCAGCATGCGCGTCGCCGATGAGATGAAGGGAGAGCCACGCTAGTACCGACAGCGCCACGCCCAGCATCCATATCTGACGGGTGCCCCCGCGGAACAGGCGCGGCGTGACCGAATCCAGCAGTGCACCGCGCTTGTGCTTTTCAGGGCCGCCTCTCAGCTGAAACACGGCTGGAAAGATGGCCCCTACCGTGCAGGCGGCGATTCCGCCGCAGAACATGCTGGCGAGTATCAGCAGACACAAACCGGCACGCCATCCTGGGAGGCCGTCGAAATAAGCCACCAAAGCGCCGGCATTCACCCGATGCACGTCGCCGGAGCCCAATCGCACCAAGATGGGCTTTGAGGAAAGGGCCAATCCATGACGCACTAGGGCAACCACATCCGCCTTGCAGTACGCGAGCTCGTCCCACGAAGCGGCAACGGCGAAGTACAGGGCCGCCGCAGCCAAGCCGGCGGCGACGAGAACGAGCAAGCTACGCATGGCCGCTTAGTCCTCCGCCGGCTTCATCAGCGCGGCGGTTTCCGCCAGCGCCTGGTCGCGTGCCTGGGCGGCGATGGTGCCCAGTTCGGTGGACGAGCGGTTAAGAGTTGCGTTGAGCTTCTTGAGTATGGCCTCGGAGAAGCAGGCGGCGAACAGCAAGCGCTCCATGGCCCGCGAGGGGATGCCGGCGGGACCGCCGGCCGCTTTGCCTGCCGATGCCAGCGCTTCCGGTAGCAGCGTTTCCAGGCTCTCGACGACCTGACCACGCTCTATGAGATGCGCCGCCCAACTCGTCCGGGTGATGCCGCGGCGCATCGCCTCCTGGGTGACCCGGACCGCCGTTTCCGGGGCCAGGCGGATGGTGAAGACGTTGTGCTTCATGGCTGCGTTGCCCCACGTCCAGCGGGGGCGCAGCCGGTTTCCAGGACCACTTCCATGTGATACCCTCTAGGCAACTTCGGGATTAGTAATACGCACGTTTGAGTATGTTGTCAAGACACCAATTCGACATTGAGATCGGTGAGCGGCTAAAAACCGTCCGCGAAAGGGCGCGCCTGCTGCAGCCGGAGTTTGCTGAGCGCTTGGGGGTTTCGCCCCGCGCCTACTCGAACTACGAACGCGGCGAGCGGACGATTTCGGCCGAAGCGATCAAGGCGTTGTACGAGATGTTTAGCGTCGATCCGGTGTGGCTGCTGTCAGGACCGGGAAATGATCCGCGTAGCATCAAGACGCCGACCAAGCCCGAGTTGCTGGCCGAGATCATCATCAAGGTGGAACAGCATCTGGCGAGGAGCCGATTGAAGTTGCCGTTGGAGAAAAAGGCGCGACTGATCGTATTGCTGAATCAGTACGTTCAACTCAAAGGCAAGCTCGACGACGACCACGTCGAGCATGTTCTTTCAATCTCGGCATTGTAATTTCAAGTCCCATGCGTCTACCGTAATCGTCCGCCAGGGGACTCACCACCATAGCCGACATGCTGGCCGAATTCGCTGGACTGAAATAGAACCTCATGCTCAAGAATCCGCCGGTATGCTGACCATCGTAACCGCGTGCGTTGCTGGGGCTTTTGCGCTTGTCTCCGCGCTTCTCGCTTGGAAGTTGCGAAACGCATCCGATGACCGCGCAAGCCGAATTGCCAAGGAGACACAACGCCGGTCCAGTGTCGAGCAACTGTATCAAGATGTGTATATCCTCTTTGAGCGGGCAATGAAACAGGTTCTGTCCGCGGAAAAGTTCAGCCTGTTTGACGAATTCGCCAAGACCAATGCCCGTATTCACTTATTGGGCTCTACAGACGTAGCGAAACAATACGAAGAGACTTCATTGCTGCTCGAAAGCTGGTCCCGACTTCATGCAGCTACGAATCCACGGCGTATGGATGTTGGCGGTGTCCCAATTGTGCTGCTGCAAGCGCCGGACCCTACTGCAAAATATAAAGAGGCGGCATCAGCGGAGTATCTGAAACTGCAAGAACAATTGCGCGTCCTTGTCGGATTGATGCGCACCGAGTTGACCGATCAAACATAAACTGGAGCTGCGCAATGAAGCTCGTCGATGAGCTTGTCGATCTTTTGAGTGACGAGAGCACTTCGCTAAGTGCTGCGCTACTCAAGACCAAGGTTCTGCTCCACAAAATCGGCCATAAAGAGCTGGTTGAATGGGTAAACCATGAACTGAATGGATACGAGGACAAGGATAATTTGCCTGCCTATCGCATCCTGCCGGCGCAGGTGCTTGCGAACATGGCAAATCCGGCCTATCAAGTTAACTCGCACCCCATACCGCTGATGCACCTGGATTCCGAATACCGCGAATCCCTTCAAAATGCCCCGATGCACCAGTCGCTCGCGGTACTCGAACAGTTCCTGTCCAAGGCTGAGAATCACTTGGAAAGCCCGATTCCGATGGAGGCGAACCCACTGCTAGGTAGATCACTAGGAAATGGATATCGCATTCAACGTGCCTGGTGTCAAATTAGCATCACGGATGTCACGCAGATTCTTGTACAAGTTCGGTCACGGCTACTAGATTTCATCCTAGAACTGAAAGAGAGGGTTGGCAACGTGAAGGACGACGACGAATTGGTTCAAAAGAAGAGTTCGCTCGATGCGCAAAACCTCTTTAACAGCGCCATTTTCGGGCACAACACGACGATTGTCGTTGGCAACAGCAACGTCCAGACCATTCAAAACAAGGTGGTGGAGGGCAACATTGCCAGCCTGAAGAAAGAACTCGAGCGTTGGAACGTGCCGGACGAAGACATTGTGCAACTCGAAACTGCTATTTCCAAAGATGAAGGAAGCGCCGAACACCTACAAAAAAAATTTGGACCATCTGTCCGCACGTGGCTCCAGAAAATGTTTTCTAAAGCCGTAGAGACATCCTGGCAAGTTGAAATTGGCGTCGCGAGTGGTGTGTTGGCGACGGCCTTACAGAATTACTACGGTTGGCCCTGAAAACATTTTTTTTTGATTCTGAAGAACATCGTATCGACGTGAAGCGGGTGTTATGTTGATGCCGTCGACACGTTTTCACAGTTGAGGATCAACTGTGCGCCACAATCCTGGTTGTGGATCACGAATCGATATTCATGATCCACAAAATAACCAGGGCCACCGTGGTCCAACGATGCGGGCGGCCGTGCCCGGCCTTTTCATCGGCGGTTGCCGCGGCACTACAGGGCTGCTGCGATTTGCCGCGAATACCTCATGACACGGGAAGCAAGGTCGAACAGCTCGCACGCCGACACGCGATATTTTTCCGAGACGGCGAAGATGTCTTCTGCGTCGCCCTCGCGGCCCGATCCCGGATCCGGGTAGCGGCCAGCCCACATCACGAATTGGGTCAAAGTTCTCAAAATGGCTTTGTCTTTGGCGCTCAGATTGGGGACGAACTCGGAGAGTTTCTCCAGTTTGTGATGGCGGTGCTTGGCTTCATCATTAGTATAGGTTGCAACACCCTTCTGCATGATGAGCATCGCCTTGAGGCATATTTCAAGGCTGTATCCGACCAGCATGAGCACGACGGCGCAGTATTGGCAGTCGCATACGCCTTTCAGCAAGTCTGGCACCCGTTGCAGATCGGGAGAATTGCGTAACAAGGTTGTAGCGGCCTCCGACAGCGCGTGCGCTTGTGTAAGCCAGAGAACAGGGGATTTCAGCTCATCACTGGTCGGTGGGCGCGTTATATCGACCTCGAATCCGGAGATCGTCTGCGCCAGCCCCCACTTGTGCCAGGCTGAGGCGCTGTAGCCGAAGGGGTCCTGCCCGAACGACTCGCGATTCGGCTGGACGTATTTTTCTGCATCCAACGTATTAGCTCCTGGTAGATGAGTCTGGGGCGTGTTTCTAATCGCCGGGCACGGACAGAGGGGGGACCGGCATGATCGACTCGTAGCTGAACATTGCTTCCTGCACATCGTCACTGACCGGCTGGCTGGAAGATAGGTCACGGACGCGCCGAATGCTGGGACCAAATCGCTGGTCCGGCGTATTGGGCACTGGAAACCACACCAGGGGTGGAAACTCCTTGCCGACAAAGTGGGCATCTTCGACCGGCGACGGTAGGATGATCTGATATTGGATGTTGCCGAACAGCAGGACAAAGCAACACGAGGGGCAGTCAAGTATCCCCGGATTGCGCCTGAACAACAGTATTCGGATTCCAGCTTCACGCGGGCGGGAAGTTGCGATCTGTTCAAGCATAGTGAGCGGCGAGAACGGACACGACTCGGCGCGATACTCGCGCTCAAGGATCCAAGGAATAAAGTACTCGTACTTGGGTAATTCCTCCGCCGGCATGAGCGCCAAGGCCATCTTCACCAAGCTTTTGTAGACGCCCATCGGCACGTAGGTGTGCCGGGCAACGCGAATGGTCAGCTGCTTGCGCTCGTCGTCGCTAGCCAAGATCGGAGAGCCGGCATTGTGGCTGACGTTTACTCCCGTCTCAGTGGCCTCGACGCGACCCAACGAAGTCTTCAAGGTCGGAAGCCCATTCTTGCCGCGAATCCCGCTCAGTGTTCTCAGCGGCAGTGCATACTTGCCAAAGTGGTCTTCGTGTACGGCGAAGATTTCGTTGCAACGGTCGCATTCGTCCAGAGAAGTGAGCCATTTGTTGCCGGTCATGTGCGGCACGGTATGCGCAACCTTCTTGAAACTCGTCTCAGGTGCCCCCTTTTTGCAGTATCGACATACTCGCTGGTTGGGATCGCCGAGTCGCAGCTTGTCTGAGGTTTTGTCCAGCAGCACGAAAGCTACGGAATACCGTTCCGCGAAGTAGTCGAATTCCTGCTCCGACGTCATCGAGTGCGCTTCGTCTTCGAGCATCACTGTCCCCTAGGTCCGCCGGCAAAGTATTGTCCTACGCCTCTCGTCGAATCATTCTCTGCAATTCCTCAGGTACCAGCGCCCGAGTGGGTTGCGCAAAATCGAAATGTTCGTAGAGCGGGTACACGATCCGAGACACGAGCTCGGGGAGCGAGTCCTGAATCTGGTCCGCCTGGGCCGTCAAGACCGCACGGAATGTGTCGTCGCGCGCGATTTGTCCTCCGTGCATATGACGGCGGGTGTTTCCCCAGGCTCCAAGCTGGCGTGCGGCCAGGCCGGTGTACTCGATCTGGAATACGGCCTTGGCTGAAGGGTTTCCCAGCTGCTGCGCCATGCTCGCTGCATAGAGTAGGATTTCTCCGAGGCGCCAAACTGGCAGGGTGATGTCGAACCCGCGCCTGCCTTCGCCGATGTGCATCTGCATCAGCGAAGTATCCTCTTGATAGCCGCGGATCAAGAAGAATTCTCCCCGTGGGGACACGCGCCAGAAGTCGCTGTGGGCGGCATCATCGCGGCCGTCCGATCCGATCCAACATTCGATGTGGTCCCCAGCTGGGTAGGGTTTGATCTCCTGCCGGTTGGTAGGAACCCAAAACGGAGGCCATCCGGTGAGCCTCACCACGCCGTTGGTCAGCCTCTTTAGCAGTTCGGCGCCGCCGACCTCGGCCGGCAGGTCAAATAGTCGAAACCCCACGGCGTAGTGCCCGAACGGCAGGTGTGGGCCGGCGGTCTGCTCCTGGCCCTGTTGCGGCTTTGCCAGCGAGCGCCAGTGGGCCATACATGCGTCGAACCATTGCCGCACCAGCGCGGCCTCGTCCGGCTTGGATTCGGCCGAAGGCCCGCCGGCAAGGAGTAGCCGGATCTGATTCAACAGATCGTCCTTCGCATTGGCCACGCAGCGGCGGATCAGCTGATCCCATTCCTGCGCGGTCTGGGGCTGTTCGCTGCAGGGGCCGGGTCTGCGTACGTAATATCCGATTGCATCCTGCTCGTTTGCACTCTGCTTCTTCACGCGCAGAGGAACGGTGTGGCCGCCTGGCACGGTGATGATGGGAAATGCTGGAGCATTCTCATTACTGCGGACCACTCGGCTTTCGCAATGGATGACGGGGTCGATGTACTTTGCGACGATCTGGTTGATCGTGTCGGTGTCGTAGCGGGCCAGTTGACCGGGCCGGCCGGGTGCTTCCTGGTATTGTCCGTCGTCACCCTTACGCAGACCAATGATGACGTGGCCGCCGCCATGATTGGCCAGCGCGCAAATGCCCTTGGACAGCTTGACCTTGTGATCGTTGTTGTCCTTGAGGTCGAGCCATTCCTTAATTTCAACGTGGGGCCGTTCCTGGGGCTCCAGCAACAGATCTTCGAGACGTCCTTCTTGCATGTGGTTCTATGCTCCCTGCTGCCTGGTGTTGTGCAGCGACGCCACCGTCAGCGCAGCGACTCCGAGCATCAGCCCGGCCGCTTGCAGTTGGGTGCTCTCCCAGGTTCCCATTGCGACATAGCGGGCGAAGTGCTCACAGTTGTGGCCGAACAAGTTGTAGTCGGGCGTGGACAAGGCCACGGCGAGCCGGGCGATGGCAGTTTCTTCGTCAGTGACCTGACCAACGATCTGCCAGGTACCGGTGTCCTGGAGCCAGTCGAACCGCACTGATGGCGGCGTTTGGTGGGCCACGACTGGGTGAGTTCCGTCGGCCTCAGGGAGTCCAAAGCGATTACCGACATCGAGCACTCCATAATGCTCGACACCCTTTTCCGGCGACGGCCTTTTCAGGAGGAAAAGGCCGTCGGGGAGATTCTGGTACGGCATGCTGCACCCCTTGCCCATCGGTCGGGCGGACGCCATCGTCAGACGCCTTAAATTGACGCTGAGGACGGCCAATCTTCTTTTCAAGGGTACTTCGCACAATATCTGGGCTTGAAGCGACTCCAAACTACAACATCTTGGTATCGATACAGTTGTTTCGGATATTGCACTTATTTCGGATATGACGTATCCTCGGCCCAATGGTGGTGTCAAAACGACACTAGGAGGCTTCATATGAACGCTGTACTCAGAGAACCCGTAGCTCGTGATGAGGTGTCGCTGCCCGAGCCGGCCGTTGCTCAAGCGGCGGCACAGGCAAGTCGCGCCTTTGCCCGGCTTGTTCATGGCGAAGCGGGTCCGGTGCGCATCCGTTTGCTCGGTCCCGGTGGCAACGATGAGGAAGTGAGTCTTCCAGCTCTGGCTGTGGGCTTGCTCAGAGGTGCCCTGTCCGAGCTTGCGCGCGGCAATGCCGTGACTTTGATGCCCATTCACGCTGAACTGACGACTCAGGAAGCTGCGGATCTGCTGAACGTGTCGCGCCCCTTCCTGGTGAAGCTGCTCGAAAACGGCACGATCCCGTTCCATATGGTGGGCACGCATCGTCGCATCCTGGCCGCGGATATCCTCAGGTATCGGAACCAGCAGCGTCAGCGGAGCAGCGACGCTCTGGACGAAATTGGCCGCATCGACCACGAGCTAGGCTTGCATGAACTTCCGAACAAGCTCATTCGCCGCGCTGTTTGATGCCAATGTCCTGTTTTCGCCCGGCCTTACAAGTCTGGCCATCGACTTGGCCTTGACCGGGCTGTATCGCGCGAAATGGACTGCGCGCATCCACGAAGAATGGGTGCGCGCAGTTTATGAAACGATGCTGGAACAGCACGGACGAGAGCGGGCGGACCAGGAGCGCCTGCGCCTGGACAGACGACGTGCTCTGATGGATGCCGCGGTGCCGGATTGCCTGGTCGAAGGCTACGAGTTCCTGGAGCCTACGCTGGCATTGCCCGATCCGCATGATCGCCACGTCCTGGCCGCCGCGATCTATTCCAAGGCCGCTGTCATCGTTACCTACAATCTGAACGACTTTCCGGCTGAAATGCTGGCCCGGCATGGCGTCGAGGCCCAGCATCCAGACGATTTCTTCCGGCATGCCGCCAGCCTGGATCTGCATGACGTGATCGAAGCGGTGCGCAAAACGCGGCAGCGGCGCCGGAACCCCACCTATACCGTGCACGATATGCTTGCCGAAATGCGCACGGCTTGGGGCCTGACCACTACGGCCGATATGCTCGCCGAATTCGCGGAGCTAATGTGATCAGGAAGGTCCAAAATGATCGACTATAAGCAGCAGCTTCAGAACTCCCAGCGGTACTGACAGATGAACAGATGAACTCCGATACGATCGAGTGGATATTGGAGCACTCCGTTTCAGCCTATGAGGCCGAGCGGGACGCCACGAGCAGGATCAAGGAGCGAATCAGCTTCGTGATCACCCTTGCCATCACTCCATTCTCTGGAATTGTCGTCTACCTCGCAAGCGGCTTCAAAGGGCACCTGGCGATAGCTTCGGACCTGCGCTACTTTTGGATTCCCTTGGCAGTTGCGATTTTGATCTTGTTGCTTTCGGCGACGGTTGTTGCCTACGTTCTTCTCAGGGGTTTCGAGTACATGAGGGTTCCCCAGCCCCTGCCACTTATAGACTATCTTGAACAACATCCGGAACCCGATAAGGCGCTTGATGAAGCGCGGCTAAATCTCGTCAAAGAGTATGCAAAATCGGTTGACCACAATGTGAAGCAGAATGAGCGCCGTACTTACCATTTGTTACTCGCTCAACGCTTGGCATTTTTCTCGTTGTTGCCCATCATTCTTGCGCTCCCGCGCTACGCCCTCGTTACCTCCAAAGCGAAATCGGAAGCTCAACCTGTTGAGCTAGTGTCCCCCATTCATGTAGTTCAGGATATATCGATGTCCAACCAGATAACTCAGGAAAGTTCTCCTGACCAGGGCAGACAAGCCACCGACACTACCCCTGCTCAACCAATCCCGGCGCCCGCCGCTGCCGGTGCACCAGTCCAGTCGAATCAGTCCGCCCAAGATTCGTCACAGACGCCGCTCCAAAGACCTGCGTTCCCGAAGAGCATTATGACTCGCGATTCAATGGAGATACCCGCTCCCGGGAAGAAGATTCCAAAAAAGGATGACAAAGCGGAAAAGTAGTAGAGCAAGAAATTGTCATTTAAATATATGCGATCGAGGATACGCCGATGAGCAATCAAACCAACCAGAGCGATCAGTCTACAAATGGGGCGCAGGCAGCTCCCGTTCCGGCTCCCCCCCCTACGCCGGGCCAGAATCAGTCACAGCAATCGGCGGCGGCACCGCAGCCGCGACCACCTTTTCCGCAAAGCAAGATGGCGCTTGACTCCGCTCACGAGACGCCGGCGCCCAGCACTTCGCTTTTGGTCGAGAAAAAGTAGCGGGACGAACGTAATCAATTGGCCTACTCCGCTAGGCGATATGGCGCGCCTAGCGGAGCAAGGCATAATCATCGAGTAAGTTATCTTGCGGCGTCGGCCGCACGAGCACTGAGTAGATGACCTACGGCGTCGGGCTTTGGTCCGATGGCAACGGGCTTAGAGTCATCTTCTTCGGCGCCTCTGCTTTGCATTCTACGGAGCTGAATGCATAGACACCCTTGTTTTCCGTTCCGATAAGAACCTTGGCGTCGCCAATTAGGGTATGGTGCCGTCCCTGGGCCGCAACACAAGCGCTTTTTGTATACATCTCAAATGTGTACAGGAATCCTTCTGCACGCTGCTTGACCCATGCATCGTACCCCGGTATGCCGTGCTGCCAGTTGATTCCAATATAGATGAGCAAGGCGGTGAAGCTTGCGAAGCGAATTACCTTGGAAGGTATAGCATAGGGTTCAGTGCGCGCTGGCGGCTCAGGCTTGTCGAACCAGAGCAGCTTTAATTCCGGCGAGAATTCGTGCATAAGCCCGAGAAATCCGAACACCACCCAGGGCACGGTGATCAAGATCAAAACGACGATCGTCAGCTGCGGGACCTCTAGTAAAGCCACCATGGCGACTGTGTGGGGAAATTTGCTCGGATCCTCACTCGTGATGACTGCTACTTCTTGTGCGGCAGTTACCACCAGGAAGTTGCCCAACGCCAGACCCAAGCCCCAGATCACCCAATTGCCAACCGTTGTAGCCTTGATCCTCTCGTAGACCCGCACGCCATCCAACGCCATCGCGAGTAGCCATACGATCAGCGCCAGGTGAGTAACACTGGCCCAAGTCGGGTCATTTCTCAATGGAGTCAGGTGAATGACGATCACCATCGCCCAAAGCAACGCTGAAAACAGGTATCGCTTCTGCGACGCGCTAGTCGTGCTCATAAATGCCAGAAATCGGCGAACAGCTACGCGCACGGGGTTCGGCTTCGTTTTGCGACTAGTCCGTCCCAGCTGCGAGTTGAGAGAGGACCGTCGTTTATAACGAAAAGGCCCGGTCGGGAGTTGCGGCATTGCGGGATCCCACGGCTTAAAGGCGTTTGTATCGCCGCCTGCGCCAAGATCATTTTGGAACATCGCGCGCGCTCCCGCGTTCGCAAGATCGGCAGTTTCGACGGGGGATGTTTCTGTACAGGGGGCGTCCATCAATGGGCCTCCCATATCTGCTTGCTTAGATTAAGTTCTTTGCAATATGCGTTGATGGTTGCGTTAGCTATCTCGAATCCGTTCCTTGCAATGCGTTCGAATTCATGTGCCGTAACCGCCGATAGCGTAGTCGGATGCTTAAGAGCAAATTGAGCATCCGCATCTGATTGAAATGCGGCGTAATGGGATGGAGCCTGCAGCCTATTGCACGCAATGTCTATATCTCGGACAGAATTTCCCATTCGAATAAAAGCGCCCTTGGCTTCACCCCTAGTCAAGGCGCTGACAAACATTCGGCTGCGCAAGAAACGGATTTGATCGCTTGAAATATCGAAGAGGCGTGGAGACGATAGCTGCCCCCTCAGCAATTTGATTAGGGATGACCCGCCTACTGGCGGCAGTCCGCCGGAGGCGTCGCTCACCAGCACACAATCGCAGTTGATCATCCCTTGCTCAATTTTGTATAGGGGTTCAAGCCCTAGATTTTCGTAAGCACCTCCATCCCATAGATTTACTTTTCGAAACGGCAATGCCTTCCGGCCAAGGGGCTCCTTTGTTCCGGGATTTGTCTCATACCAACCTTCGACTGGTAATTTGAAGGCGAGTGAGCCAATTACATAAGGTACCGCAGCAGACGCAGCTGCAGCTTCTGCCACGGAGAATGGAGGCTGATAGTGCTTTCCAAAAACCCAGTCACCCATTTCCATCTTGCTGAAGCGCCAGTTTTTCCCCGTTTCGATGCAAGTGGTGTTGATCAGCCACCGAGGTGAGTCAGGAAGCTCAATTAAGTCGCCCTTTACTTGCCATCGCTTCTCCAAAAAATCAGCAACAATTCTTGCTCTGTTTGTAAAAACTCTATGCCAGTGCAAAGGCGATGCTGCGATGGCCCCGACAGAGAATAAGTCCCTACTTGAGAGAAGGTTTCTTAATTCTGGATAAACTGACGTTAGATATTCTTGGGACGTGGGCCATTTTACTCCCGCATGGGACATGACGAGAGCAATGGCGATGCTTCCGCCGGACACAGACGAAACGCATGCAATCTGTTCCAGTCGCCCGTCTAATGCCAGACGCCGCAAAACGCCGAGATGAAAAATAGCAGCCCTAGTCCCGCCCCCAGAGAGCGCAAGTCCGATTTTCACAACGCCTCCAATTTTTTAGACCACCGGCTCTTTAAGTGCGACCAACGCCTCACCGATTGCAAGCCGTTCACCCCGCCGGTCGGCGTCAATGCTCTCATATACATAGAGTCCTACTTCGGCCCGACCGCGGAGCCGGCCGAAGATCATCATTAGTGCTCGGCGCTGGTTCTGACCGAGTCCGGCAACGAGGCCGGCCATCCCGGCCACATCCTCCATGCTCTGCTTAGGTGACATTCCCGGATGGGTGTGCCACATCCCGATGAAGTCCGAGCTTCCGCGGCTATTTTTCGAACGCCTAGCATGTTCGGCCTTGGTGCCGCGCGTACCGCATTCGAAGTGTCCTGGGTCATGACGGCTGTCAGGTGGAGGTCCCGAAGCGTCGAATATCACGATCACGTTAGCGGCGTCGTCCCAATAGCCCCAGAGCAAGCCTCCAGTTTCGTGCCGTCGTGACCTTTCCTGGTTGTTTTCCGTGACATGGTTCCGGGCACTCTCGTAGACCACTGGGGATACGAACACGCGATACTGCCCGACGGTGATGACATCAAGATCAAGCAGCGGCACAAGTTCGTGAATCGGCGCAGACGCGCCTGCAGCGTGGCTGGAAAAAGCGTACCCCATCGACGAGCTATCTTGCTCGGGTCGGCTGGCAATCAAATTCAAGAAATCCCCAGCAAGCGACACGGCGTCTACTGCAGACCCGGCAAACGTAGGGTCCGAGCAGCCGGGCTCCGGCTGAAATAAATCCCCAATAGCCTGGTCGGAATAAAACGCGTCCAACAGCACGTGCGTGCGTTTGGCGCCGCAAAGCGCTTGTTTTAGACGGAGATACCCGATCCAAGGACCATGCGCAGAACCCGAACTCAGATCGACAGCGATTGCGTTCTGCGCTTGACCATCGATGACCAGGGACGCCAGCCGCCGCAGTTTCCCCGCCAGCTTGCCCCAATCGCGCTCCAGCTTCATCTGGAAGATTCGCGAAGCGGTGCAGTCGATGATCAGGTCGTAACATGCCGCACGGTCGACGTCGCCAATCAAAAACTGATGCGCGTCCATGTCATAGCCCTTGATCTCGGCTTTGGAGAACGCGCCGAGCCGCTGCGCCAGGGCCGTGGCTTTCGCTGCGCCGATGTCGTCGCGCGTGAAGTTTTGCCGAATCAGCAGCCCCGGTTTTACCTGGCCCTGATCCACGAGGTCCAATAGGGCTGGATTAGCCCGCGCGATCATTTCCCCGGCCCAGGACCCCAATGCGCCGCAGCCTAGTAGTAGCACGCGCTTGCCCTCGAACCATGCCATCGGCCGTCCCCGGTCGCGCCGCACTATAATTTCGCTTCGATCATCGAGGACTGGACACCAAGTCAAGTCGGAGTCTTCGAATGAGCTGTAGATCAGGTCGGCGATTTCCTTTCTCAGGTGCGCCAGTACGTCGTTGTCGCCAGCCGTCGGTTCAATAACTTTCAGGGATTTCCTGAAATGGGCAGCCCAGACCGCGAAATGATGCTTGGGGGTGCCATCCGGCCCACGCCGGGATGGGGAACCCAGCACCACGTAGACGGGATCGGATTCCTCGCCATAGCTCGCGGCAAGCCGCAGCAGATTCAAGATGCGATCGCGATCGAGATGCTGCTTCTCCAGTTCGCGGAAGAAGTCCTTTCCCTTCCTTGGGAACTCCATGGGCAACCGTTCAGGCAGCAACACGACCAGGGCCGTGGCCGATGTCTGGGGAATCGATTCTTCGCTCTGGTGCCAACCGACGATTTCGATGCGGTTAGGCTTTTTGCTGAGTTCGGCGAGCCCCACCCATCCCGTACCTGCAGCTACAGGGGCGTTGAAGGAGATGAGAAATGGCGTCTTGCTGAAATCGGTTATGTGATGGGGCGGTTCAAGCGGACCTTCTACCGGGTCCATGTCATTTGCCGCGGCGCGCCCTAGCCACGCCGACAGTCGCGTGAAGTACCCGTAAAGCCCATCAGAAGGGTTCCATTCCAATTCGCTCTGGTAGAGGCACAGTGTCGTGCCCCATACCACATGAGGAAATCCGGCAAAACGGTCATGCTCGACAAACGCCACGGGCTTGCGGAACGGGAAGTCCGGTGGCACCAGCAAGGACAGGCGCTCGCGGTCTTTGAGGCGCAAACCGCCCTCGCGGTGTTCCACCGGGCCTATCCTCAGGCTCAAAGGAATGTCCAGCCAGTTGTTCGACATGAGGGCCGGTTCCTCGAAGTCGATCTCGTTGGGACCAACCGTACACAAGCGGCGCAACTCGCGTACGGCCCTTTCCTGCCCCGGCGTCACCGCTTGCGGCCGAAGCCGACCTGGAGCCCCGGCGGCTGCCCTGCGCCGCGCGCAGCCGTTGCAGCCGTTGCCAGACCGGCAGCCACTGCCGCCTTGGTACGGGCGTCCTCCAACTTCACGCCCTGTTCCAGCACCACGAAGACCAGGGGAGCCGGATCCTTTTTGCTGGGGTATTCGTGCGTGCAGACGAAGCCGCCGGCGTCCACTATTTCCTCGTACTTCTTCCGCGCCTTCCTGTGGGGAGGGTTGTCGCCCGGCTCGTCGGTGAAATCGGACTTCGAGCTGGACACGATATACGCCCCCTTGCGGGCATACTTCTCGAAGTAGTCCATGATGTCCTGTTTCAGGGTGGCATCCTTCTGACCCTCGTCCTTCCAGTACATCACTTTCTTGGAGCAGTGGTGCGACGCCAGCATCACGTCCCAGTACAGGTACGGGGTATTGGTCTTGTTGAACTCCGTGACTTCAAAGATTCGCTTGATTGTCGGGTACTCCCGATCGCCGAAGAAGGCGAACTGACCGTGGGTCTTACCCTCCCACAACACAACGTTGAGGGCCAGGCTGGTATTGTTCTTGTCGGCCTCCTGGTCGTCGCTGAACGGCGCATGGATGAACGCCTGGAAATGGCCGGCCAAGTTCACACCGTCCACCAGAGTCACCTTGTCACCAGCGCGGGATTTGGCCGTATCCGGAAGGCCTTTGTACTGATCCTCGTTGAGGATAGCGTCGTGGCCAATGACGCGCAGGCGGTCGCCGGAAGGTACCGAGCTGGGCCGCGCCAGGATCGCTTTGCGACGGCGGTGCGCTTCGTTACGGAATACGCGGGCGTCCGGGCAAAGCGGCTCGTCTTTACTGTGAGCGCGGAATACCTTCGGCGTGTGCCAGAGTTCGCCGATGTCGACCTTCTTGAGTAGCTCGGCGAAGCCGCGGCAGTGATCCTGATCCGGATGGGTCAAAGCGAAAACCGCCAGGTACGGGCGGCCGTTGCGCTTGGGGAGTGTTTTGACCAGGTGATCAATGATGGGCCAGGACGGCTCGTCCGGATCGTCGGCCTTCTCCAGATGGTTAAGGTCGATCTGCATGACCAGCTCGCCGGGGCGGAGTACAAGGGTTGTTGAGTCGCCGGTTCCCACCGGCCAGTAGATAACCGCTTTCTTGTCGGGTAACTTGAAGTTTTGAGGCATTTTGTGATTCCTTTAGTAGTTGGTTCGTACCTATTGCTGTAGCGTGAGGATGCAGAACGGCAAGCATCCGCCTATTAATAGGCAGGGCAAACCGTCGCTTGCGGACAACCGGGAAAAAAATGTCCGCAACAGGGCCTTTGGCCCGCCTACAGGGGTGCGTCCAATAGGGGATTTGAAATGGAGGATGATGCGGATGAGCCAGTTCTCGGCGTCGTCGAAATTCGGCAAGCTCTTGAAAAGTTGTCAAAAATTGACAGAGTCCGGCTCCTTAAAATCGCCGTCCGCTACTCGTTTGGCTCGGGAATCGAGGCCGACGACTTGGTTCAGGAGGCGCTTGTTGCGGCGCTGGCGGGCACCAGGAGATGTCCCCGTGGTACAGATGTCATGATTTTCCTCTACGGCGCAATCAGGAGCATCGCGAGTGCAAAACTTGCCTCCCCTTGGCAGGGGCGGCGGGACAGTTTGAGCGAGGAAGACGCGGATGGGCGACTAAAATTCGATCCCGCCAGTAGCCGCGATGTCATGCGTGAGGCGGCGGCGGAACAGGGTTTGCGTCTTCTGTCTGACGCCTTCGAGGGCAATGAGCCGGCGCAGATGGTGCTTCTATGCGTGGCCGAACAGTGTACGCCGGCTGAAATTCAGGAAACCTGTGGCTTAACGCCGGTCGAATATGACAGCCAACGGAAGGCAATCAGACGAATGATTAACCGCAAATATCCAAACGGGTGGCAGCCATGACGTCACGAGATCGCGGCCACAGCAAACAGCTTTTCCAGATTCAGAACTGGCTTGCCGAGGAAACCTGGAAGGCTTCCGACGCCGAATTGCTAGATGATCTAAAAGCCGCAGACCAGGACCTTGAGTCCGAGAGTGAGCGGTTCGATGCGATTCTGAAGAGAGCTGAAGCTCAGGCTGGAAAGGCTCGCCTCGCGGCGGCAAAGCTTTCTGCTCAGCAAGATGAAGGCCGTAAGCGATCAACTCAAAGCGCTTTCGCTAATCCTCAGAGCGCACGCGCAATGCTCAACCAGGTCGCCGCGAACAATCCACAATTTCGGGACAAGCTAATGCTTGCTGCGCGAAATGCTAAGACCTCGCTTGGACAACTCCCGGATAGCGACGTGCAGTCTTGGATAGAGATGGCTCACGAGCTTGGACTACTGCCTTCCGGCGGCGAGAGTGGATGACCTTAAGCCAGCGGAGCGAGTCCTTTACGATCTTGGGATCACCGATCCCAAGGAGATCGACGTAGAGGCCATAGCTTATTCGCAAGGCTTAAAGATTCGCTATAGGCCGTTGGAAAGTTGTGATGCTTGCATCATGGCGATTGGGGATCATGGCATCGTGACAGTCAATTCGCACTGCGCACCCCAACGGCAGCGTTTCTCTATCGCTCACGAGTTAGGCCATTGGCAGTTCCATCGCGGACGCATTTCAATGTGTACTGCCGGGGTAATCGAAGCGGGAAACCGACGGCGTGGGGTACTAGATGACGAAAGAGTAGCCGATCGGTTTGGATCGGAGTTGCTTATGCCAACGTATTTGCTGAAGCCCGCCGTCGGCAAGATTGGAAAGCTCGACTGGAATGTAGTGCGCCGAATTGCAACTCTATTCAATACAAGTTTGCCAGCAACAGCCATTCGCCTTGTCGAAGCCAACATTGTGCCCAGTCTCCTGGTTTGTCATCGCCCAGGCGGAAGGGCATGGTTCGTTCGTGCTTCAGATGTACCAGAACACTGGTTTCCCCAGGACCAACTCAGCACGGAAAGCACGGCATTTAGTCTTCTCATGCAAGGCGGCGGAAATGAGCGGGCCACCAAGATTTCAGCAGATGCTTGGTTTGATCGGCGCGGCTGCGAGCGATTCGAGATCGAGGAGCAGGCATGCTTGTCGAGCACTGGAGATGTGCTGAGTCTCCTGAACATAATCGATCGCGGAATGATCTGAGTACGGCTGGAGCACTCAGTCCCATGCGTTAGACGTAAGAATATAAGCAGCATTCTAGGACGAACCGATGGCAACGCACGCTGAATTACTGTAGCGATACTTCGAAAATATCGCTAACGAGTCGCAAGCTAAGTTAGAAGCAAATGCCGAATTGATTGACCAGTTCACCGCGTTTGCACTTGCCAAGGGCGTTGCTCCGGCGATTCCTGGTCTGTGTGCGGCGCGCTTTCGCTACACACCAGCCACAGCCTCAAGGGACGGCTGGATCGAGGAGCAAATACAACAAGCTTCAAAGATATGAATGGATTACGCGATTGAGAGAGTTATGGGGTAGATCCGAGCAAATACACTGAGGGGGCACATAAACTACTAATCATGCGCAAATTTTTACGCAATCTTCGATTGCGTGATGTCTCAGGGCTGGGGGTGCCTGAGAGGGCTCAACCCGCAAAACTCGCCGCTACGCGGAATTGCCGCACGCCCGGACCATAAGCGCGGCGCAGCCGCGCTTGCGTCCGAGCATTCAGTGCGGCGAAGCCGCGAACCCACCTCGCCGCAATTCCGCCGTGCGCTGCGTGCCGGCGCATGGCTCCGTTCACGGCAAAATGGACGCTGGTAGGCTGCGAACGCTCCGTGTCATTAACCGCATTTTCGACCAGCAACAGCAATCGACCACACGGCGACCACGCCCAATTTTTCGGGCGCGCCCCAACCCGGGGGACTCTCTCGAAAATCATCGGCACTGCATCTTTTGACAGTGGCCTAAAGGCGGCTGCGGTCTAACATCTGAAGCACGGAGCAAGGATTACTCCGACGCGCAGGCGGGTGCCGTACCGCCCAATCGAACAGGAGTTCGTAATGACTGAAGCCGCAAAAAAGACCATACCGACCCGCAAGGGGCGCAGCCTGGAAGATGAAATCGCCCGCCAGGAAACGAAGCTCAAACGGTTGCACAGCGACCTGAAAGAGAAAAAGCGCCGGGACCAGGAGCGCAACGCCAGAGCAATTTCCACGCTACTGCAGTCCGAGGGTCTAGATCAGGTGCCAGTGGAGACCTGGCAGCAGCGGCTGCCCGAACTCAGGACGCTGCTGCTCGGTACAGCAAACGCGGAGGCATCCGCGTCCCCTGACCAATCGCCCGGAAATGGATGATGGGTCCGGTCTAAAGAGCGACCCAGAAAAAAGCCGACGCCTGCGGTGCAAACACCGCAAGCGTCGGCTGAACTACGTCAGGTTCCGGACTCGAATGCACTCACTGCCCGCTCGAACCCGGCCAACAGTTCCAACTTGACCAGCGCCGCGCCGTAGCGGCGCATCCGGTCGTTCCAGTCGCTCCCATTTTCGTCCGGGGCAAACTCCGGCAGCACTGCGTAACCTTTCACGGCCGCCGCTGCGGTTTCAGCGGCCTCGCGTCCGACATTGCGCTTGGATTGACCGTCTGGACCGATCTCCATCGGTTTGCGGTGGTCATTGTCCCCGGCGATAACGATCAGTGTCTTCGGAAACCGCGCCCGGTACTCCGTGGCCACGATCTCCAGGTTCCAAGAACTGAACGCCACCACCACCGTCGCGCCGGTCAACCGGGCGATGGTTTCCCCGGTGGCCCAGCCTTCAGCGATGACCAGCGGGCGCCGCGCATCGATGTACTGCCAACCCCGTCCCCGCATGACGTGATGCAGCCCGTTGATTCGCCCATCGTGCAGGAAGCGCTTGCGTCCGTCCGGCCCAATCCGCTGCATGCTCCACAGCTTGCCGCCGATGTCGTAGGCCATGATTGCCAGGTTGCCGTCGCGATCCTGCAAGGGCCGGGGTGATGTCGCCAACCCCTTCGCCACCAGGTACGGATGATCGATCGGTGCCTGACGGAACGCATGAGCCCGGACCATTCGCCACAGCCGTGCCGCCGTGCGTTCGTGCAGGCGCTGCCGCTCCGCTTCGCGCTCCTGCTGCCTACGCTGCGTCTCCGCTTGCAGTTGCCGGCGCTCCTCCGCCGATAGCTGCAAACCGCCCTTGGAGAACTTCCAGTTACGCTTGATTCCGGCACGGAAGTTCTGGACGTAGCCGGCGGGCCAGGCATCCAGGTGGCCGACATAAGCGCCGCTGCGCTCCCGGCCTTTATCGCCCTCGACCGTAACCCGATGCAAGCGGTCGTCCATGTCCGGCAAACCATCCAGCACCAGCCCAGCCTCCTGCAGCACATCACCGAATTCGCGGATCGCGTCCTGCACGTTGAGCGGTTGCGCGTTCATTGGCTCCTCCCGGCGACTTTCGCCTTTGCGCCTTCCTGGCACGCCATCAGGTAGTCGGCAGCTTCCTGCGCCTTGGCCGCCGCACTGAAGATGAAGCGGCGGTCGTCACGCAGCACTTTCAACCACGATCCAATATAAGCGGCATGGTCGTTAATGTGGTCGGGACGTAGCCCCAACTCGGCGCCGAGAAATGCTGCGCCCAACTCGGCCACCAGCTCCTCCGCCGCATATCCTTCATCGCCCCAGCGTTTGCGGCCCATGTCCCGGTCCAGCCGCGACGGGTGCCGGGTCCAGTGCACCAGCTCATGGGCGCGGGTGGCATAGAAAACTTCGGCGTCGGCAAATGCTCGGAAATCCGGCATTTGGATGAAATCCTCATCTATGCGGTAGAACGCCC
Organism: Nevskia sp.; assembly: GCA_028291705.1. Classification (GTDB taxonomy): domain Bacteria; phylum Pseudomonadota; class Gammaproteobacteria; order Nevskiales; family Nevskiaceae; genus Nevskia. The sequence goes on along the minus strand of JAQGNS010000189.1, from coordinate 86,442 downwards.
GTCCGCCACCCTCGCGGATGTCGGCCCGGGTCGCCTGAGCGAAGGCATCCAGTTCCGGGATGCGCTCGGCCACGGATTGCGGCTGCGCCGCCTTGGCATAGTACGGCTGCGGCAGCCGGTCGATCTGGTCGGCGTTGAAGACGTTGAAGGTGCGCAGGAACCTGACCAGCTTATGCCCTCGCTCGTCCTTGTCCGCCTCCTGGTCCTCCTTCACCATAGAGCCGTAGTAAACGACCTGGGTCGAATGCTCGCCCTTGCGGACTTGGCCGCCCAGTTCGCTGGCCTGCCGGTACGTCATCCAGTAGGGCGAGGCGTACCCCGCTTCCTGCGCCGTGGCCCAGAGGATCAGGACATTGATCCCCCGGTAGCCCTGATGATTGTGCCGCAGCGGGCGGATCGCACCCGCCCCACCGCTCCACGGCTGAGTCCAGGGCTTGACGCCCTGTTCCAGCAGGTCCACCACCGTCTGCGTGACTTTCTCGTAGATATCCATCGCTGCGCCCTCCCTTATTCGAAGTCCAGGAAGGGCTGCACGAAGGACCAGGCCCAGTGCTGCTCGGCGCGGTCCTGCTCGCGGAGTTCCGCGATCTCCTCGTAGATGCCGGCCAGTACGTCTTCCGGCAGCGCGCGCCACTCGGCCAGGGTTTTCGGGCGGGAAATGGGATAGAAGAAGTCGTCCATGTGAAATACCTCCAGGTTTAGCCAGCACTCCGGGCGAGCGCTGTTTGCGCCTTCCCCCTGCACCGAGTCGCAGGACGGTCAAGGGCGGCGGCACCGGCTCGTCGGCTCGCGGCTGCATGCGAGGCGACGAACGGAGCGCAAGCCGGCGCAGCGGACCCTTGACGGGCCGAGCACGGTGCTAACCTCTGAAGACAAACAGCGGGAGCACACTTTCGGGTCCGCCAAAGCGGACCCGCCGAGCGCGCCCCGGGCGCGCGAGTTACGAGGCCCGGAAACAAAAAACTCCCCGGCATTGCACCGGGGAGCGGAAGTACCTCAGATGGAAATGACTACGCCGCTTGGCGCAGCATCAGCGGTAGCCAGTTCTTGCCCGCTACCAGCCGTTCGGCGGTCGCGGCCAGCTCGCCCTTCTTCATTACGTCGAGCTGGTGGGCATCGTCCGGCGAGAAGTCCTTGATGGCCTCGATGATGCGGCCCTTGGACACCTGCTCGAAGTAGCCCGCCGCCGTGGGCGTCCACCACTGCCCCATGTCCAGCCCGAGCGCCACCGCCAGCGTGCTGGCCCGATCGTCGCTTTCATCCGCCGTCACCGCCTCGACGCAGCAGGCGGCGCAAACCGCCAGCAGCGACAGCAGATCGTCCTGAGACAGTTCGCGCACCGCCGCGAACAGACCATCCACTTCGGCGGGCAGCTTGGCCTGCCATGCCTGCTTGGCCTCGGTGACCGCCGCCACTGCCGCCGACCCCGGAAGGTCGGGGGCGAAGCGCTCCAGTCGCTCCGGCGGGGTACAGGTCACCTGCAACACCGATCCGGCGCGGCGCTCGCCGTACAAGGTCTGCAACGCCAGCTTATGCACAACGGCGACCAACGCCATTGCTGGCTGACGGGCCATTTCCGCCTGCAAGGCCGCCGTGCGGTGGGTACTCAACTGACGGGCCAGCTTGTCTGAAACGCTAGTGTCGGTCTTGGCCTTCTTCTCCTTATTCTTGTCCTCGCCGTTACCGTCCTCGGCCTTCGCCTGCTTCACATCGGCCTCCCGCACCAGACCGCGATGCACGCTCGGCTTGCCTTGGCCGTCGATGGTCACGACGACGCCGGCATGGGCCTTGGCCTTCTCCGAATAGACAGAAAGCGATTGCGTGATCGCCTCACGCTCGCCGTCCAGTCGATCCCATTCCTCCTGCAAGGCGCTGACCTCCGACTCGTCGCACTCGCCACCCTGCAAGATCGTCTGGATACGCTCGACGCGCTTTTCGATCTTGGCGATTTGCCGGGACTCCTTGTCGGTCGGCTTGCGCCGCTTCGGCTGCACTCGCTGGAAGGCGTAAATGTCGGACGACATGGTGCGGGGCACCGCCTCGATCCAGCCCCAGCCTTCCAGTTCGACATCGGTGGCGATGTTGGCAAGCCGATCCACGGCCAGCTTGTCGAGCAACGAGCGGTCGCTCAGATACACGCCATGCCCTGCATCGGCAAACAGGTCGCGCCGCGACACGCCGCCCGCCCGCTGGTAGTCCTCGATGCCGACGAACCGCGCCACCGCATCGCGTGCGGCGTCCACGTCCTCCACAGTCAAGTGCTCCCGCAGTTGCTGCGGATCGCGCTGCCATTCCGGCACGTCATAGAACGCCGTCTCCTGCGCCTTGTGATCGTCGGTGACGGCCAGCGCCATCAGCTGCTCCATGGTCACCCGCTCCTTGCGGTAGTCCGCCAGCAGCTTGGGCGAGACGTTGGCGAGCTTGAGACGGCGTTGCACCGTCAGTGGCGTGACGCCGAAGTCGGCCGCGATGTCCTCGATGGGTCGCCCCTCGTCCACCAGCGCTTTGAACGCCTCGAACTCGTCGGCCGGGTGCATGGCCTCGCGCTGGATGTTTTCGGTCAGGCTCACCGTCCGTGCCGAAGCATCCGGCACCAGCAGGCACCGCACGTCGTGGTCTTGCGCCAGTTTCTTGCGCTTCACCAGCAGTTGCAGCGCCTTGAGCCGGCGCTGGCCAGCTTCCACATCGAAATACCCGCCATCGCCGGGATCGGTGACGATCAGGTTTTGCAGCAGGCTGACCCGGTCGATGCTCCGGGCCAGTTGCTGGATCGACGTGCCGCCGCTCTTGCGGACGTTGCGGGTCGACGGACGCAGCTTGTTGAGTGGAACCACGATTTCACGCGTGGCGGTATTGACTCTCATGTCCATATGAATCTCCTTGCAGAAATAGAAGAAATGCCAAACAAGGGGATGGGGGTTACGCCGTTGCCACCTCCGGGGCCGTTGGGCGTAGTCGCGCTGGGTGCGCGACTCGCCCCTGGCGAGATCCCGGAGGGCTGGCCACCGTCAAGTTCCGCCCGAAGGGGCGCGTAGCGCCTCGTCGGCCGCGTGCCCCCGTTTCGTCGGGTCACCGACGAACGGAGCACATCGCGGGCGTCGAGCGCGGCTTGACGGTGGACGGACCGGAGGGTTGCCCGTGCGGCTGCGCGGGCACCGAACATGACTGCGCGCCAGCGCAGACCGATGCGGCTGCCGGACTCGGCGGCCGGGGCAGCGTGCGGAACGCTCGCTGCGGCCGGCGACGCTTCAGGTCGAGCCGGCGCTTTTTGCCGGCTGGACCTGCGCCGGCCTACTCTCCACGGAGCGTACTGATCCGGCGAGTTGAGTAACTGATTGCGGAAAGTAGATTCGGGGCAGCCACGCGCCGCGCGTCAGGGGGCGTTACCCGAAGGGCCGAGACACAGCTTCATCGTGGCTCGGTGAGCGCAGCGAGTAGCACCCGGTCACCGGCATCGCCGGGGAGACGCCATAGATTTAGAGGGTTAGATGCAACGTCGCTGAAACAGAGCGCAGCGTCAGAGAGAGGCCTTTCAGGCACACTTCCGTCAATCGTCATTGAGGTCGAAGAACAATGAGCACCCAATTCATTCTCGTAGATTTCGAGAACGTACAGCCGAACAATGTCGGTCCCCTCACGGGTATCGACAAGCGGGTCAAGGTCTTCGTGGGCGCCAGCCAGACCAAGGTTCCGTTCGAGCTGGCCCGCGCCTTACAGGCGCTCGGATCCAGTGCGGAATATATTCAAGTCTCAGGTAACGGAAGCAATGCCCTGGATTTCCACATCGCCTTCTACATCGGCAAGCTGGCAAGCGAAAATCCCGGTGCATCATTCCACATCGTCTCGAAAGATACCGGCTTCGATCCGCTGATCAAACATCTTTCCGCTCTACAAATCGAGTGCCAGCGCACCGCAACCTTCGGTGACGTCGCGCCGCCGGTTCGCATCAGCAACTCGAAGCCATTGACCGAGCGCGTGGACGCCATTGTCGATAACCTCGCGAAACGAAAGTCAGGCAGGCCACGCACGCTGAAGACCCTGGGCGGCAGCATCAGGTCCCTGTTTGTCAATAAAATTTCCGAAGAAGAAGTTGCCGACCTGGTCAAGCAACTCCAAGAGCGCAAGGTTGTAGTGATCTCAGATGGCAAAGTGAGCTATCAACTGCCATGAGAAAGTCAGGCATGACACCACGGGCGTGTTAACGCGAGAAGATCACGTCATATTCGCCGCTCAGGTGCGCCAGCAGTTTCACCAGCTTCTTCTCGCAATCCGAACTGCATTCATTGTTGACCACCGGCACCCAATTTGAGGATTCGCCGACGCGCTCGCGCTGCGCCACGCTCTTCAAACCACAGCCGTCGCAAGACATGCCCACACCCGTCCCATGCATCCGGGCGCGGACGAGTTCGATCAAGCGCTGCTTCCCAATCAACTTGCGATACCCTGCCATCAAGGTGACCCAGATCCTTTTTTGCCGTTCCGGTGACGGTCCCCAGCAGCCTATTGACGAAGCCGGTGAATGGCGACGAAAAACAGGAGGCTATTTCAAAAGGCGGATGTCCCCGCTCACTGCAGTACATGCACGCGTATACAGTATATCTCGACGTACTCGAAAATTCCCCCACATTCCCGGCTGTACGCACCATAGTGCTGGATCAAATCCTGCGCGAGCAACTGCGGGCGCGGCGCGGCTACCAGCGCCTGCAACAACTTGAGTGCAAAATAGAGAACCACCTCGAGCAACAGGGTCATATGCCGAACATCGGTGCAGTATTGAAGGACGAGATCACGCGAATATCGAAGAAGGTTTCGCGCCAGGAAGTAAGTCCCATAAAAGCCGCTTCAAGCAGCGTTCGCACCCAACTTGCGGCGTTGAAAAAGCAGGTACAACAGTTGGAACGCGAGGTTGCGCTGCTGCGTCGCAAGATGGTGCACCCACAGCCATCCCAGCCTTCGATAGACGCTCAGACCGTCCGATTCAGTGCCAAAGGGCTACGCTCGCTGCGTCAGCGTCTCGATTTGAGCGCGGAGGCGTTTGGGAAACTCATCCAAGTCAGCGGCCCGACTATTTATAGTTGGGAAGGCGCAAAGACAACTCCTCGCTCCGAACAAAAGGCGGCGCTGGCCAGCCTTCGCACAATCGGCAAGCGAGAAGCACGCGCCCGATTAGAGGCGATGTAGCGTCCCCCCGGTGGTTCTGACGATTTGTCAGCGCCGGTTGCTCATTGACGCGATCCAAAACCCAAAGAGGTTTACGGCGACAATCGCGAGCACTGTCCAATGCAGCATCGATCGAACACGGTCAGGAAGTGCGTAGCGCTCTGTTGCCTGAATGCAACCCAAAGCGGCTGCCCAGCTCGCGATGGCGCAGGGCCACAAGGCAGCGTTGCGGCGATCGCGTCTCGCTGCAGCTAACTCGGCCGCGCGCGCCAACAGGTCGGTACCGCAGTGCAGACAATACTTGGTCTGCTTCCATGTGTATTCGTCGCATTGTGGGCATGGGACGGCATTGCGGTGTCGAGGGTCAGGTTTCGCTTCACCCGCCTCGATCGGAACAGCCGCCCCCAATAGCCCCTGAATCTCCGAACCGATCGCCGCGAGGGATTCATTGTTTTGGTCGGCGCTGGAATCGCTCGGCGACGAACCTGACGGAAAGAGTCGTACCACCTTTGAGCTTTTTTCGTCGTCAGTCATTGCACTAAGACGACGTTGACCGCTTGTTGGTAGAACTGCCGGCGGCGTGGGCATGTTTGAAATAGATCGCTGATACCTTCCGTTCAGCTCCGCACTTGCGGACCTGCACTACGATATCGACGACACCGCGAAGATACGCAAGGATCTGTTCCCGCGTCAGGGCCGCGTTGCCCTGCATCACCATCAGCGCCAGACGCTCGAAGGCCAACGCTGGTGAGTCCGCATGTACGCTCGTTAAGGAGCCAGGGTGTCCACTATTCACTGCATGCAGGAAGCTACTGGCCTCCGCCCCGCGCAGCTCGCCCATAATGATGCGATCCGGTCGCAGACGCAGGCAGGCTTCCAGCAAATCCTGGATTGTGACTTTCGCCACACCTTGGCCGCCCTTGCTGGCCAGCAAATGGGCTGTATTTGGGACGCTGGTGCGCAGCTCGCGAACGTCCTCGATGGTCAACAGCCGCTCATCCGCCGGCACCTCCCTCAGCAGGGTATTGAGGAACGTCGTTTTCCCGCTGCTGGTCGATCCTGACACGACGATGTTCTTGCGATATCGCACCGCATGTCGCAGGAAATCCTTCAGCTTCCCCGAACCGAGCAGGCCAATCAGCTCAAGATCGTCCGGGCTCAACGCGTCATCCTGTACCACCGCAACCGCATCGAACATCCCCGAGGCGTCGTAATCCTCGAGCGTGTACTGCCGCTCGGCTTGGCGGCGGAACGACATCACCACGGTGCCAGCCTCACAGGCCGGCGGCATCACCACCTGGACACGCTGCCCGGTCGGCAGCCATGCGGACAGCAGCGGCCGCTCCGCGTCTGTGACTTGATGCGTCTCGTAGGCGATCAGCGACGCCAGCCGCTGTAGATGGTCATAGCCGAGCTCCGGCAGCGCCAGCCGCTCGATCGTCCCGCCTGCATCGACAAACGCCTCGCCGGGTTGGTTGATGGACACCTCTGTTATTTCCGGTCGAGCGAGGAGCTCGGCCAAGGGACCGAGGAACGCACGTAGCGCGGCCCCGCCCGCGCTCGCGTGATCGAACCGCTGGACTACGGCGCTCACCGTAGCGCAGCCTCCGCCGTTTCCGGCGGCCCGAACACTAGATCCCGCGCCACAAACACCTGTACCGGCGTACCCTGGTCGACATAGATGGTCGGTGGAATATTGATGCTGTCCTGCAGCGAATCCTGCGCCACTTGGCCGAACCCTTGCGACGTATTCACCACGAAGGTATTGCCACCCTGGCTTGCCGTGGTCGCCGAGCCGATCAGCGATAGAAGAAACGCCGCGCCGAAGCGCTCCACGAAGTGCCGGTCGATATCGCCAGTCATTCCTGAACGTCCGATATCGTCGGTCCCTGGGGAGCCAATAGCGACGTCCAGGCCGTCCGGCTCCAACACCCGAGTCCAGATCACAAATACCCGCGTCTGCCCGCGCACCAGCCCGGAGCGATACTCACCAGCCAGCCGGGAGCCGCGGCGGATCAGTTTGCGGCTGCCGTCTTCGCTCCAGACGTCCTGAGAGATGATCGCCCGCAGCTTGCCGGGAAGATCAGAACTGACAGCCGTTTCCAGGATCGCCGGAATCATCTTTCCCTCAGCGACACGGTTGTCCATCGTAATTCGGCGCGCCACCGCCTCGGGTGTGCCGTGATCCGCAGCAGTCTGGGCAAACGCCTGCGTTCGTTCCGCGTAGCCTTCGGCAGGCGAACTGCGATCCTGCTTATGCTCTTCGGCCGACGCCCCTTGCGCCGGCTGCTGACTATTCTGTAGCTGTGCTGCAATCAGGGAGGCAAAGGGATTGTCGGAGGAGGGCTTAGGCGGAGTGCCCGCTTCGCCATGCCCTGAGTCGTCGTATACCAGCATCGGCGAATGCCGGCGGGCCTCCGCCTTCTGCTTTTCCGCGTCCGCGGCTTCGGAATGGCCCGATTCGAAGTGCTGTTGGTTGTTAGGCACCTCAAATGGGGACGCACTCGAATCCGAGGGCACGTCTGGAAGCGCGGGCGGTGGCGTGTTATTCGCCGACAGTACAGGCACTTCTGCCTCACGCTTCGTCTTCGGCTTATGGCCGCCGGTCATGAAGAGGAACACCACCACCAGACAGATTCCGATACACCCGGCCACGATACCGATCTTGCTCCGAACGGGCTGGACGACGGGACTCGCACCGCGCTGTCGGCGCGGCTCCTGCGCCTCGCCCTCCGGCGGATCCCGGTCATTCGGACGCATGACTTTCACCGGCCGCCGGCGCGGGGGGCGAAGACGCAGGTGGCACCTCGGCTACTGCAGGGACCGTGGGCGGGGCGCGCAAGGCGGCTTCGTTATAAACGCAAACTTCGCCGTCGCGGCCTCTCAAGGTGAACTGCTTGCCGGTGCGCTCCACCACCAGATATTTGCCGGAGATGTGGTAATTCAGTAGGGACTCTTTGCGATCGTCCCCAACCAGGAAGATCGCCGGCGTGTCCTGATGGTCGCGGAACTGGAAGTAGGTGAAGTTGCCATCGTCGAAAACGTGCAGCGGCGTCTGATCGGGCTTTCCTTGGGAGGTGTAGTCCAGATTCCAAGCCATGGGATCAAGCTTTCGATCCGGCACGACCTCCTGTTGTTTGTCGTGGCTGGCGGCCGCAAGTTGTGCCTGCACCTTGGCTTCTTCGTCCTGGGGATAGCGGAACCGGACGATATAGTTCATCCCGGCCGCTTGCTTGATGAGGTTGATCGCGACCAGCTCGAAGGCATAAGTGCGCCGGTTGGTAACGACCGCCAGGTTGGTGTGCGCATCCGGCTCGACCGGCTTTAGGAATAGCAGGTTACCGGCCTTGTTCGGTGCCACCTGCCAGGCCAATGAGTCGCCGATCGATAGCGATTCGATCTTCTCGTCGTCGGCCAGCTGCACCATCTGTTCGAAGCCGTAATGCCCTTTGATCACGACGACCTGGTTGGGGTCATATACCACGCTGCGCATGCGGGGGTCTTCCGGCCCGGACTGGGGCAATTCCTCCGCGACTACGAGGGGCGGAACAACCAGGGCGTACAACAGCAAGACTTCCGCAAACCATTTCATGGCGACCCCTCCGTGGGTAAGGACTCCTGATCCACTCGATACGACGTGACGGCGAAACCCAGCGGGTTGCGCATGCGCTGGGCGAAACTCTGTTTGTCAGACACATAGGCGAAGCCGATGCTGGCGATGAAGTTTTCGGAAACCGGCATCGTTGCCGTCTTGGTCAGGGTGGCCGTGAAATGGACCTGACCGAGGCCGTCGGACAGCAGGACCACGCTTCGGACCTCGATGCTGCGAGTCGCGCCGGCGTACTTCGTGAACACCGAATCCGGTATTCCGGTCTGGAATTGCGCCGCATACGGCTTGAACACGCTGTCGGCCGACCGGTCCTGAACAGCTCCGTAATACTGGCGTAGTAGCGTCCGATCAAACGATTCATGGGCGATGACATAGGCGGCGAGATCCGCCTTCCGAACCGCCTCCTGCTGGCTGATGGTCTGCCCTGCGAGTTGGGAGACGGTATGCGCCTCGCCTGTACTGCGATCGACGACGACAGGAACGACGTCGGTACGCTTCAGCGGAGCCAGAAGCGCTACGGCCAGCACCGAAAGGCCGGCAAGGACGGCGAACGCTCCAGCCACGATCCAGGCGCGGTCGCGGGAAGCACTAATCCGCCTATAGCCCTCGTCATAAAAGCTTTCGGCCGCAGCCGTGAAACCGCTCATGTCGAGCTGCGGTGGCTTGGCACTATCGCTTTTCAATCCGCTATCAGGAGCCATGGCGCTGGTTCCCACGAGGCGGTGTGCGGCCGGGACGATTCAGATAGCGAGTCCACTGCATAGACCGCCGGCCGGCGGCCGCGCCTACCATGTCCAGGCCGCGGCCGACAGCCTGCCGGAATACACCCATCGTGGTCAGGCTGACGCCGCCGGCGATACCGCCGGTGATCCACATCACCTGGGCCAATAGGAGGATGGCGACGACGCCTACCAGAGCCAGGTCAAGCACGTCCTGCATGGTGGCGTCGTCGGCCTTCGCGTCCAGCAAATTGAGGTTCTGCTGGGCGATGGCGAGAATCAGACCGAGAATGGCGTAGACCATGACCGGCACCAGAGCGAAGTGGATCACCTGACCGAGCCAGCCCTCGAAGATCCGCCTCGTATGGCCAAACAGATACAGCAGCGCAAACAGCGGCGTCAGAATCAGCAGCACGGCAAGGGCAACTTTGGCCAGGGCCAGCAAAAAGGCTGCATACGCGGCCACCCCTAGCGTCATGATGTAGACGACGACGGCGGCCAGGAAAGGCGACCACGGTCCGGTGACGTGGCCGCGATCCCAGATCTTGTTCCCAGCATCCATACCGGTGTTGTAAAAATTGTCCATCGCCGAGTTCTGGCCGGTCGCTCCACCGCCCCCGACGACGACATCCGCGATCGCTGCGGGACTCTTGACAAAAAAACCTTCCAGAATCTGGGTGTAGACGTCGGCGCTGGTAGCCAGGACGTAGACAAACAGGACGACGCCCAATCTTCCCATCGCGTCCCGAAAACTCAGTTTGGCGTGACCGGTGAGCATCAGCACGCCATAGACGCCGATGAAAATCACCAGGCACAGACGCAGCGGCGTGACGCAGGCGTCCCGCAACCGGCCGTAGCCGTCGATCAGGTAGCTGTTCACCACTTGATCGACGCTGTTGAGGAATGTGGTGAAGACGGTATCGGCCACGGCTGCGACCCTTAATGCACGATGTGCGGGTCAAACGCATCGTCTGCCGTCGCGTCGGTGAAGCCAGCGGCATGGACCTTTTGCAGTAAATCCTGTTGCAGGGCGTCGCATTGCGACCCCGAACGCTGCTTCACACAACCCAAGTAAGTAGCCGTGGCGGGTTTTCCGAACAGCTTGTGGTAGATCGGGCTGTCACCGAGAGCCCGGCGCAGCGGGTTCGGATCGCTCGGGTGAGGCTGGTTCGCAGGATCGTTCTGCCACCCGTCCTCCCGCGGCTGGAAGCGACCTAGCGTCGATGCAGCGGGTACAACCGAGCCATGCGCACCGGCGCCAGCCGCAACACCTTGGGCGCACGCTGAGAAAAGGAGTGCCGCGCCAAACGCGGCCGAGATCAGTGTCTTCTTTTTCATTGGGGCCTCCGTGCCCTAGGCATTTGTCAGCGGTTGATCGGCGATAGTGGCCCGCAGCTGCTGGCGAAGAGCGCCACGGCAGGGTGGCTGCAGGGAGCCTTCAGATCACCGTGTGCGCAACCGGCCAGGAGGGACACCAGCACCAAACAGGCAAAGCGCTTCATGGCCGGACTCCGTTGTAAGGCACGAACGCAGTCTCTTCGACGTTGCCTCTGAGATGCGCCGCGCTGGCCGACCCGGCAACCTGCATTTGCGCCGCCTGGAGCTGGATCAGTTGGGTTATCGCCTCGTTCAGCTCAGCCAGCAGACGGGCATTGAGGTCGATCGACGCTTTGATGTCCGAAGTCGAGTTGATCTGAGCGAGGTACTGCTGGATTCGTTGCATGCGAGCCTGGGTCTGATCGAATGCGGCCTGGCTCAGGCCGGCTGCGGCGGCGGTCGCCCCGCTGCTATTGGTGTAGGCCACGGCGTCCGCGTTGTTTCCGCTTCGGCCCGGGAATACCTGGGAGCCGGTTTGGTTGATCCCCTGCGAAGTCGCGAAAGTCTGGGCGGCACGGCTGACGTCGGCCGCGCTGCCCGGCAAGCCGCCTTGTTGCAAGACACCTAGCGACTGTTGCCACGACCCCGGCGCGAACTGGCGCATCCCTTGCTCCAGCGGGGAGTTGTAGAGGTTGCCCATACCCCGGCCGCCGGTCAGCGAGGCATATTGCTGTTGCATCTGCGCAAGCTGGTGGGTTAGCTGCTCATATTCCTGCATCGCCTGCATCAGATTGCTGATGTCGATCACCGGGTATCCGGTGGCAGATGCATCCGCCGCCGCGAGCAACGCGGCGCCTGCAATGACGCCCCGTACTACTTTGGGGATTTTCATAGGTGCTTCCTCCGTTGCTGGAATAGCGGCATCCATGCCGCCGGGTCTTCCCCGGTTTCAGGGAGGATTCGGTCGAGAAGCTCCACCGTCTCCTGCCGACCGGACAGGATGGCGATCTCATCCTCCATCCCGGATAAATCCAGTCGGGCAACCACGCTGTGGTGCCCGTGTTTGATCAGAAAGCAACGGCTTTCCTTGTCCAGGGTCAGGATCAATTCAAGCTCGCGCTGCGTGAGGTTATAGCCCTCGAACGCCTTCGCCTCGCTCTTCGGGTTCGGCATGAAGATGTGGGTCGGCGACTGGCTGATAATCACGCCACCGACCGGGTTGCGAGTGATGGACTCCGGCGACTGCGAGGCGAACATAACCAGGCCACCACGCTTGCGGATGGTGCGTTCCCAGTTGTCGACCAGGGGCGCCATGACCGGATCGGCTACCACCGCCCAGCCTTCGTCGATGACGATGATGGTCGGCTGCCCACTCGACAGGACGCGGTCGACCCGCTCCAGCATGTAGTAGAGGGCGGGGACACGGATGACCGGGTCCTTCAGTACCTCGGTCAGGTCGAAGCCCATCACACGCTGATCCAGTGTCAGCCGGTCCTCTTCATTGTCGAACAGCCATGCTTGCTGGCCTGCGCCATGCCACGGCTGCAGCCGCTCCGCCAGCCCGCCGGCGCTGATCCTGGGCACGAACGCCGCGATGACGGCCAGGCGACGTTCAACGTCCGGCAGCTTGAACGTGTCGTCCACCGCCCGCCTTACCAGATCGGCTTCCTGGGCGGTCAGGTGCTCGCCGCGCGCGGTCAGTAGGGTAGCCAGCCAACTACCCAGAAATGCGCGGGCGGCGGGAGAGTCCGGAAGCTGTAGCGGGTTGAATCCTGTCGCCTGGCCTTGGCGGATGATGCTGTAGCGCCCGCCCAATGCCCGAATCAGGAGATCGGCGCCGCGGTCCTTGTCGAAGTAGATGATCCGGGCTCCGGTTCGAAGGGACTGCGCCAACAAGAAGCCCATCAAGGCGGTTTTGCCCGTACCGCTGGCGCCGATTACCAGAGTATTTCCGATATCGGCGTCGTGGAAATTGAAGTAATACGGGGTGCCGCTGACGGTCTCCAGAATCGTTACCGCCGGCCCCCAGTGGTTGCCGCCCGCCCGCCCGTAGGCATAGTTATGGAGAGAGGCGAAGGCGGCGAAGTTGGTGCTGGAGATCGGCGCCGGCCTGGCGATGTAGCCAAAATTGGCCGGGAGCTGAGCCCATCGGGCCAGTTCCATCGCTCCGCCGGACTCCCGAACAGTGATCAATCCCAGATCCGTCAGGCGCTTGTCGATTTCGTTGCAGGCGCCATCCAGGTCGTCGTCGGCCTCGACAATGGGAACGACTGAGAAATGGTGGCTGCCGTAGGCTAGCCGTCCGGATGCCAAGTCGTCTCTTGCCTGCTCGATCTCGTCGATCTGCGACAGCGCCGGATCGTCGATGTTTTCCATGATGCGAGCCTGGCGCGCGAGCGCTTCGAGCGCTGTACTGCGACCAATGAAAGCAAAGGATTGTGTAACTATGGCCTCGCAGGGAAGCGTAAACAGACTATCCAGCATTCCGGCGAAGGTCTGCGGGGCGTAGTCCTTGATGGTCAGCACGGCGCCGAAGCGGGACCACCCTGGGCCGCGCATCTCGAACCCTTCGGCGCCGAGAAAATCGGTTGAACCCGGGAGGTATCCATCCAACGATACCGCCGGCACCATTCCACCGAGAAAGAGATCGAGTGAGGACTGAGGCAGCGCTACGGGCCTGTCGCGGCCGGTCAGCAAATGGAGGATCAGGCGCAGGGGTTCCGAATGAAGTCCGGAGCCGCTTTCGACAAGGCCGAGTTGGCGGGCGCCATAAGGCGCTAGCTTGGCCTTAATATTTTCGACCTGCTGATGCAGTTGTTTAAGCGACTCGCTGTCTCTGCGCAGCCCTTCGGTGCGGTCCGCCTTCGGGGAAAAGGCGTGCTGGAGCCGTCGGGTCAATGCCCCGGCGCCAGCCGGAGCACGGCGTACCACGCTGAGATAGATATCGTTGACGAACAGGCGACGCCCGCGGAGCCGCTCGAACCATTTTCGGTCCAGATCGGCCGCGAAGCCTGTCGGGACGTCTCCAACAAGCTCTGGCTCTATCCTGCGTCGAACGATGTGCTGCCATACAGCATAGTCGCCGCCGGCCAGCGCTCTCAGCAGCGTATTTCGTGTCCCCTTCAGCCGATCCAGCTCGTGGATATCCTCCGTTTCAAAGCTCTTCCCTTCCAAATGGAGAATCTGGACCATTTCCCCGCTTCGGGTTTGCAAGGTCCACGGGTCCGCATGCCGAACGTAAGGGATGTGCTCCCCGCCAGCGGCATCCCTTGCGGCCGTCCGACCAGCGCGGGTGCGCTGCGTCGCTGGCTTAAGCAGGGCAGACTGTATACGGCGCGACACGGTGGGCTTCCGATCAAAACGGCAAGTAGAGATTGCAGCGGTACAGCGGCCGGTTGCGTACCGGCCGGGCATGCTGAGCTGCGCGGAAAAAGATGTCGAAGAAGCGCGCATCCCATTTGCATAGCAACAGACCAACGCTGTGCAGTGGGATGATGGCAAGTAGGTAGAGGAGGTTGTTACCCATCAAGAAAAGCACGGTGGACCCTACTCCTTCGATCACGAAGTACGAGTAGGTGACACCGAGCAACAGGAGCGGACGCGTCATGCCGACCACGAGCGCATCCCGACCCGCGCGGTCCTCGTTCATAGCTCAGCCGCCGGCCGAGGTGGTAAAAAACGAGACAAAGGCATCGGCGCCAAAAATCAGGATAATCCCGCCGATGATGGAGCCCGCCCAAGACCACCGCAGGCGCCCTACCATCGCCGTGATGCCCGCACCGATAACGGCGATTGCAGCGAGCGTCCGCATCGCGGTGCTTTGCAGAAACCCATGGATTGCAGTTAACGTCCCACTAACCGGCGCGATGTCTTGCGCGTGCGCAGCCATCGGCAGAGCAAGTACCAGTGCAAATACAACAATGAAGCGGAAACTGACTTGGCGGCGGCGAATCATTGCGGCTTGATCATTCACGTCCTTGTCCTCCGAAGTAGGCAATCATTGCCTAATGAAACCGACTACGGACCGACTTCACCACGCGCACTTGGACCTTGTCACTGTCACTTTTGCCAGTCCGTACTTGTCCGTATTGATTCATCATTGCAATATGGACGCGTCCACTTGCAGGAATTAGCGACGGATTGCGACCATAAGCACCCTGTAGTCCACGTGGCATTCATCTAAGGACGGAGAGCTATGCCCTACGACATCCGCAAGACCATCGATGGGTTTGTCGACGCGTTTAACGTCAACGACCTGGACAAGGTCGTAACCTTCTTTGCCGACGACGCCGTCTACAAGCCTGGTGACGGGTCAGAGCACGTAGGCCCTGCAGCGATCAGACGTGCTTTCGAGCCTCAGTTCAATGGCGCCTTCGGCACCATGCGTTTCGACGAGCACGACCGCATCATCGACGACGTCCAACGCAAGGCAGCAATTCGTTGGATATGTCGGCACGATTTAGCGGGCGCAAAATCTTCAGGTCTTTCACTAACGCTACAGCGCCTTGCAGTGAGCGCCGTCGTTGGCCAGCGATTTGGCTGGGAAGGATTAGACGTCTTCCATTTTGATTCTGCCGGGAACATTGTTGGAAAATTCACGTACGCAAATTACAAGCGGCCACAGTTGCGCAGGGACTTAGGTGTTGCGCTGGTTGATCCTTAGCCTTCGTCCTTCGCCGTTGCCGAGCTGAAGCCGGCTGGGGGAAACTCGCGGGTATCGACGATTCCATCGGCTACTGCTTTAAGGATCGCTTCCTTGCGGGTATCAACTCCCAGCTTTTCAGCAGCGCGATCTAGGTAATAGCGAATCGTTCTGGGTTTGACGCCTAGGATTGCCGCGGCCTGTTTTCCAGTATGGCCCGCCCCGATGATCTCAAGGGTCTTTAGCTCTGACAAGCTGAGAGCTTTACCGAATGTCTTGGCAGTCGCCTCGATTATGCGCGTGACGGCCTTGTTGGTCACAGATGTAAGAAGCGCCGCCGCAGCTGCGACTTGCTCCCACTGGTCAGGCTCACGCGCGATTGGCTGGCCGCCGCAGAAGGACAGAATCGCCAATGACCCGTCAGATCCGCGATCCGCACATGAAAACCCAAACTCCATTCCGTTGCGCACAGATTCTCGGCGGAGCGCTAGTTGGCGCGGGTCGTGATGCAGACCGTCCCACCGGAACGCCCCCTCACTCTGAAACGCTTTGTTGATCACAGGGTCGAACGCGTAGGCATTGTTGGCGTCGTAGTAGTCCTGCCAAGCCTTGGGATATGTAGTGATCACAAGCTGCCGTGGCGGCGTAATGCTCCTACCGGTTCGCATGCCGAACAGTACAAACGACGTCCCAAAAATTGGTATTGCCGCCTTTAATGTCTCTCGAACGGCTGCCCGCGATTGAGTCTGTCCCATGTTGATACAAACCTCGGCAATAGCATGTAGACGATCTGACATAGCGCTTCCTTGTGCCGATCAACCTATCGCGGCGCAAACGTGTCTGATCTCATGTCGATTCCCGCGGCCACTAGCCCAAAGAGTATCTGTGGAAATGAGTCTTCCCAAGTTGCTTGATGTTGGATTCGCCAGTCGCCAATGCATCTGCGCTGGTATGCACCGAGTAGTTACCCAGCACCAGATCATGGGGATGCTTGCGCGCCGAGCCGAACACAAACAGCGTTTCCGTGGTCGCCACTACTTCCACATCAGCGCCGGACTCCTCGAAAATAGCGAGGTCTCCCGCACCGACGTTCGCAGGCTCGGACAACTGGCCGTCGAGTACCGAAAGCCAAGCGACGGAATGCGTGTTCGGATTCCGGAACGACCAGCGCTCTCCCGGTGCCAGGCGGACATACATGTAGACCATGTCGCTCGGAGCAGGAACAGGCCCGGTTTCTCCCTCGTAACTTCCCAGGATGATACGGGCAGGACCCACGGCCGGAACCTGTTCAGGTTCGAGATAGAGGCTCGATGCGGGCTTGAGCTCGAGTTCCGGCGGCAGCGCAACCCACAACTGGAACCCACGGAGGCGCTCCTGTCCGACCACACCGCCGGTGTGCCAGGATCCGCCGGCGGCCTGCATCCATTCCACGCCGCCATTGGAACTCAGGATACCTTTGACGCCGGTGGTTTCCTCATAGCTGGCCTGACCCTCTATCACGAGGGTAAGCGTCGCGATGCCCGAATGTGGATGCCAGCCGAACAGCTGTGTCTTGGATGGCGGGACGTCGAACAGGTCGAGGAAAACGAACGGCTTGATCAAATCGCCGAGATCCGAGGGGCTGACGAGACGACTAATCGGACCGTGCGTGCTTCCCCTGGTGACGAAGGCGACCTTGCGTGCCGCCTTGCTCGAGACTCCAGTGGCTTTCATACGATTGGCGACGGCGTTCATGACCTACCTCCTTTTAGCATTGCGTCAATAACGGATCCGACGAAACGACCACCAACCTGATCGGGTGGATGGTCGTCTCGCCGGATACGCCCCTCCTACCCCGCACTCAGTGCGGAACGATCGGAACGGGCGTCCAGACTGAACGCGCCGGCACCGAAGTAGGTGATCTGCAGCAGGCCGCCCGCCATCATCACGTTCTTGAGAAAGTGAATCATCTGGTTCTGGTCGGCGAAGTTGCGGTGAAAGAACACCGCGGCGAGCACGCTGAAGACCGCCAACACCAGGGCCGCGAAACGCACGCGGTAGCCCGACAGCAGCAGCAGGCCGCCGCCCACCTCGATCACGACCGAGATGATGAACGCGAGCGGCGGCAGCGGCAGCCCCATCGCCGTGATATAGCCCACCGTCGCAGCGTAGGCCCCCAGTTTGCTCAGGCCGCTCATTAGGAACGGAGCACCGAGCAGGATACGACCCAACAGCGGAAGAAACTTGTAGCTTTCCATGACAACCTCCTAAAAGAACAATTTCACCAGGTGGAGAAAGAGGGTCCTAACCGGCGTCCACCATCACCAGTTCGGAATCTTCGAGCGCAGAGACCTCGGCCGCTGCGAGTTTCGTGATTGCTACGCCATCGAGCGGCCCAACCGGCTCGCCGTTGACCTCGATCCGCCCCGACGCCGCAACAAGGTAAGAACGCCGCGCCGGATCGAATTCGTGCCGGATGCGTTGGCCGGCTTTCAGAGTCGCCCCGAGCAACCGTGCATCGGCCCGAATGGGCAGCGCACCCTCGTCGCTGGCGAAGCCACTCGCCAGGATGACGAAGCGCCCTGAGCGATCGGCCTTGGGAAATGACCTCGTATCCCAGCGGGGCGAGCCACCGGGCTCACGCGGCAGCAACCAAACCTGATACAACTTCAACGGGACACCGCCCTTGTTGAACTCGCTGTGGCGTATGCCCGTGCCGGCGCTCATGACCTGAACGTCGCCGGTCTGAATGGTTCCTTCGGACCCGATGCTGTCACGGTGTCCGAGGACGCCTTGCCGAACGTAGGTGATGATTTCCATGTCGCGGTGACCATGGAGGGGGAAACCGCCGCCTACGGCAATTTCGTCGTCGTTCCAGATGATCAGCGGACCGAGGGCGTGATGGGCGGGGTTGCCCTGCACATTGACCAGAAAATGGTATTTCGCGTGCAGCCAGCCATGATCCGCCTTGTCCAGTGAATCCCACCGCCTGTGCGTAAGCATTTCCGTTCCTTTTCCGGGAGCCCGATATGGCTCGCTACCGAGGTCTGCATTCAGTCCAAGCAGCTATGACTTGGTCAGTGAGGAAGATGCTATAACAGCAATGTTTTTGGCATAATCTCCAAATCGACAATGAATCATTGCCATTTCCACAACGATATTCTCGGATTTCGGGCTACCCATGGACCAGATCTCGGATCTCAATGACCTTCGGATTTTTGCTGCGGTGGTCGAACATGCGAGCTTCACCGCTGCCGCGCGGACACTTGGCGTGCAGACTTCCAAGCTCAGCCGCCGCGTTCGCGCGTTGGAGGAAGAGCTCGGGGTCCGCCTGCTCAACCGGACCAGCAGAAGTCTGTCTTTGACGGAAACAGGACGGCAATTCCACCAGCATTGCCTGGCCCTGGTGGCGGAGTCGAAGGCAGCAAAAGACATCGTCGACCAAACGCGATCCAAGCCACAGGGCATTGTTCGAATCAGCTGCCCGGTCGGACTTCTGAGTTCTGGCGTCTCCGCCAGTATTGCGAAGTATGTCCAGGACAATCCCGATGTCCAGGTTCTGATCGATGCGACCAATCGGCGCGTCGACGTGGTCGAGGAAGGGCTCGACTTCGCCATCCGGGTCAGGCTTCCTCCGCTGGAGAACACCGATCTGGCTGTACGACAGCTGGGATTGTCGGTCCTGATTCTGGTGGGCTGTCCAGCCCTGGCGAAGCGCTATCCAGCGCCCAAGTCTCTTGATTCGCTAAAAGACTGGCCGACTCTTGCCATGGCAAATAGCAGCGAGCGGTTTGTGTGGAACCTGATGGATGAAACGGGACAGACGATTTCGTGGGCGCACCGGCCACGATTGGCAACCGACGACCTAGCCAGCCTGCGAATTGCCGCCATGCAGGGTGTCGGAGTGGCGCTGCTTCCGCGAGAACTGGTTGACGCCGACATCAAGGCCGGACTGTTACGACACCTGCTCCCCAACCTGGCAACCAGGGCCGGCCTGGTTCATGCGATCTTTCCGACGCGCCGAGGGATGGTTCCAGCGGTTCGTCATTTGCTGGACGCGCTCACCGCCGGATTCGCTGAGCTGGATAGAAAACGGTAAAGCGCCGTCATTGCTCCCACCTGCTGTCTTGCTGGTCCACTGGGAACGCACTACCTATGGCAGCACCCGCCGGGACCACGGCAGAGAGTGCGCCGGCATGAGCAGCAGTCAATTTGAGGTTGGCTGCTCCAATGGCCTCTACCAGCCGCGACCGACTGCGAGTCCCGACGAGGGGGAATATATCCGGTCCTTGCGCTGCGACCCATGCGATCGCAGCTTGGGCGGGCGTCGCGTCCAAGGCCCGGCTTGCTACACGAAGACGCTCAGCCAATTCCAGATTTTCCTGCAGGTTCCCTCCTTGAAAGCGCGGACTGCTTCCCCTGAGGTCGCCTGCTGGCAGTGTGGTCCGGATATGGCCTCCCAAAAGGCCGCGAGCGAGCACTCCGTAGGCCGTGATGGAAATGCCCAACTCGCGGCAGGTGTTCAAAAGCGTGCCTTCGAGGCGGCGCTCCAGCAGCGAATATTCGATCTGCAGGTCAACAATCGGATGCACCGCCGCGGCACGGCGCACGGTTTCCGCATTCACTTCCGACAGGGCGATGTGGCGGACATATCCGGCTTTCACCAGATCGGCTATCGCGCCGATCGTCTCTTCCACTGGAACGTCCGGATCAATTCGCGCGGGACGGTAGATATCGATGTATTCCACATCCAGGCGTTTAAGCGAATACGCGATGAAATTCCAGATTGCAGAAGGCCGGTTGTCCAGGCCGTTCAAGCCTCCCTTGGGGTCACGCATCACACCGAACTTGACGCTGAGAATCGCCTGGTCGCGGTGCCGCCCTTTCAGGGCCTCCCTGATCAACAGCTCATTGTGACCAGACCCGTAGAAATCGGCGGTATCCAGGAGATTGATGCCCGAATCGAGCGCCGCCTGTATTGTTGCGACGCTCTCTTGGTGAACCTCCGGGCGCGGAGCACCATATCCATCGGAAAAGCCCATACACCCCAATCCGATGCTCGACACGATCGGACCTGTCCTGCCAAGCGAGCGGTAGTGCATGGGCTAAAGCGCGCCAACTACTGCGTTGCCTGAATGTTGTCCGCTCACGTTTCGCCCATCGCCGCTGTCTCCCTGTCGCTTACCACCTGCTTTCACGGCCCTTCCACAGGAAACGCTCCACATCCTCCGACACGTAGTCAGGATCCAGGTAGATGTGGACCCGCTGAATTAGGCTATCGCGGATTTCAAATACATTGCAAAAACGTCCACCAGGCGTAGCACCACCTCGCCACTCCTTGCCGGTTTTCATCCACCCCGACGAGATACCTTCTACGATCACCTTGTCGCCAGCAGCAATGAAAGAGGTCCGCCCCAGATCGTGCTTGATGCTCTCGACGCGATCCAACAGGCCACTCATGCAGGCGACGAACTCCCGCACGCCCTTTCCCAGCCCAAACTTGGGGAAATAGAACGTGAAATCCTCGGCGAAGAGCTCGAACAACTCCGGAGCGCCACGATCATCCCTGTCGAAATATGCCTTGGCGACGTCGATCGGCGCAAGAACCGTCCTGTTGGTCACGCTTCGCTCCTGTCCTGTGGTTCTAGGTATCCTGCGAGTCGGCCCAGCCTTACACGCCCCAGGCTCCTAGGGTAGCCGTCGCGACCGAAGTAGCGTCGGGCTCTCTCAGCGCCATTGAATCGTGCATGGGACGTGGAATGCAGCCAGCGCTTCCCCTAGAACCCGTTCAATCTCTTCACGGTCCGTGTCGGCACTGCCTTCGAGGCTGACGATGGCTGCAGTACCGGTCTTGGGGTGCGGGCCCACCTGCACCTGATACTGGACCCGGTCCCCGCAACATTCGCGCGCGACCTTCTCGAACACAAACCTCGTTGCGTCATAGCGCAGTTGCGGCTTGAAGATCTTGCCAACGGCGGTCAGCGGCAAGCCGTCAAGGACAAACACTTCGACCGGGACGGCCGCGCGTTCCGGGACGGCTCGGCGCGCGTGATCCAGCAACGCC
This sequence comes from Nevskia sp., assembly GCA_028291705.1. Classification (GTDB taxonomy): domain Bacteria; phylum Pseudomonadota; class Gammaproteobacteria; order Nevskiales; family Nevskiaceae; genus Nevskia. The sequence continues at coordinate 64,951 of JAQGNS010000189.1, read as the reverse complement.
GCGGCATCCACCACGGCGCCGGGCTTCAGGGTCACGAAAACAACCGGCAACTCGCCGGCGTAGGCATCAGGCTTGCCCACCGCAGCTGCTCCATTGACGAACGGATGCGCCAGCATGGCCTCCTCGATGATCGCCGGATCGATGTTGTGGCCGCCGCGAATGATCAATTCCTTCAGGCGGCCCGCAAGCCAGAAGTAGCCATCGGCATCCTGGCGCCCCAGATCGCCGGTGTTGAGCCAACCCGGAGCTGCCCAGACATTCTTGTTGTGGGCCTCCTGCTTGTATCCCGGGAAGACGTTCGGCCCCTGGATCAGCAGGCTTCCAACCTCGTCGACCGCGCAGTCACGCACGAACTGCATGTTTTCGTCGAGGATGGCGGCCTTCATCCTTTGATAGGGCGCGCGCAACCCAATCGAACCGATCTTGCGCTCGCCATCGCGCGGGTTGGCCGTGCTAAGGCAGGTGCTCTCGGTCAGCCCGTACGCTTCAAGGATCTTGATCCCTGTGGTCGCCTCGAACCTGCGGAACAGCTCAACGGACATCGGCGCCGCCCCGCACAGCCCGTACCGCAATGATCCCACACGGTGGTCACCGATCGGCTCGTTCAACAGGCTGGAGTAGACGGAAGGCACCGCCGAGAATGCCGATGCCTTCGTGGACTCGACGATTTTCCAGAACGATTTCACCGCCGTCTTGTTCCGGTATCCTGTGCTCCCCACCAGGACCACTTGCGAGGCTGCCATGAAGCTCGCGATTCCGGTTATGACCATGGCGTTGACATGGAACATCGGCAGCCCGCACAACAGCGTATCGTCCCTGGTCAGGTCCAGCGCCGTTTTCGCCATCAGGCCATCCACGACCTCGTTGAAGTGAGTGTGCGACGCAAGCTTGGGAGCACCGGTCGTTCCGCCGGTGTGGAAATAGGCAGCGATATCGCCGCCCCTGATGATCCTGCCGCTGATCAGCCGGTCATCGGGCTGCGCGGCCAGCAGTTCGGCGAAGTCCAGGGCGCCATCGGGCGAGCCCCCCTGCCCGACCTGGATGACCGCGCGCAAGGTTGGGACCAGCGGACGCACAGCCCGCACCTTTTCCCAGACGTCCGGAAACCGGGCAGAGCCGGCGGCGACCAGGACCTTGGTCCCGGCCGCGTTCATGATCTCCGCGATCTGCACCGGTTCCAGGTACCAGTTGATAGGGTTGACGATGCCGGCCGCCTCACCTCCCCAGAACGTGTAGTGCGTCTCCGGAAGATTTGGCAGCAGGTAGGAAATCACGTCTTCGCTACCGATGCCGAGCTGCACAAACGCGTTTGCCGCCCGATTGACGTTTCGCATTAGGTCGGAATAGGTCAGCCGCCGCTCGACCTCAGCCCCGCCACCCTCAACCAACGCCGTCAGCGCGATGGCGTCCGGATGGCGCTTGGCGGACTCCCTGAGGACATCGTAAGTGCTCAGCGCCCCCGCCAGCCTGGATTCGATTGCCACGCTTTCGAATGTCTCAATGTCGAGCATCGAGCGAATCAGCACCCTTTCATCCGGACGGGGCTGGTTCTGCGGCGGAGTGGAAGCTGCTTGCATGATTGATCCTCGAGAGCCTTGTCTCGGCGCGCCCCTATCGGGAATGGCCCATCAGGGGCGCACCGCCTGCGGCTAAAACGAATACTTCAGCGTCAGAGATGTCCACGCACGGTCGCGGATATCTCCAAGGTAGTTCACGCTCGTGTCGACAATCTCGCCGTCCAGATTCGGCCCGTCACGATGCTCGACACCGTAGAAGTTGTAGGCCAGTGCTGCGGTGACCTTGTTGTAGAACAGGGCGCCGACACCCACTGATCCCGTGATCTGGCCTTCATACGAGGCCCCATTGATCGGAGAGTCGTTCTTGACACCGTCCTGGAAGACGACCGACCCGTTCAGATCGATACCTGGAAAGACCTGATACCAGTTCGGCTGGAACGCGAAGCTGATGCCCAGGCTGTAGCGGCTTGAGCATCCGTCTACAGTTTCGCCTGGTACATTGATCGCACCAGAGATGCCGGCATCGGCACGACATGCATCCGTGTTCACGCCCTTGTAGAACTGCTGACCCTCCGTCACCTTGAGCAGATAGCTCCAGTTCAGCTCCGTGATGATGGTGGCAGAATCCCATAGCTTGAATCCGGCCACGGACACCGAGGGCGTCAGGTATAGGCCGTTGATCACCCCCGACAAGGTTTGCCCTCTGGCACGCAAACCGCTGTTGTCCACTGCGAACAACTCGGATTGCAGGGCACGATTCGGCGAGTACGCGACATCGGCGCCGATGCTGATCCCCAGTTGCTGCGTCGACATGCTCAGGCCGAGCATGCGGGTCCTCTTCGGAAAGACAAGCCTGTAGTCGCCCGGAAATGCGGACAGCGCGGCAGCTGGAATGCCGAGCAGAGTCGACAACTGAGTCGCGTTAGCAAAAATTGCAGGCTGGTTCTGCGGCGTCGCGGGACGTGGATTCAGCCAGGGCAGCGTTTCATCGAACTGCCGGTAGTAGAAGCCGTAGGTCGCATCGAAGAGGAAATGGGACGTCAACTTCGCCTGGAGGCCGTAGTTTCCATGATTGTCGCCGCGAATATCTTCAGCGCGTATCAAAGAATAAGGGCCCGCATACGGGAGCGTGGTGATGTAGAACTTGTCCGGGCCGTAGAACAGAGCATCGAGTGGGTTCAGGAAGGTGCCGCCTTCCGGACCTCTGACATGGTCCCAGCCCAACCACGGCAGGAAGTACTGGAATCCTACCGACAGCTCCGGCGTTACGGTTGCGGTGGCCGATATCTGGTTCACCGGTCTGAACAGATCCTGCGCGTTCGAGCCCGGCACGCTCAGGAGCTTGTTGAGGTCGACCGGGCCCATCCCGGCCGAGACGCCCAGGAACGGGTTGAACAGCGACTCACCCCAGAACAACGCGTAATGGCCGGCCTTTACGTTGACCGGCACGCTGCCGAACTGGAAATTCATGAAGGTGAACGCGTCCAGCAATTCAGCGTACTCAAAGCTGGAGCGCCGTGCTTCGTGGTTGTATGTCGCATCGTTGTAGTCACTGATCTGAGGATCGCAATACGACAGTCTCTGGCCTGGCAGCGCCACACCCGGAAACGTCGGACCCAGAAGGCCCGGCGGCAGCCCCACCGGAGCCGTGCCAGGACGGCACGCAGTCGTATCGTTGTTGTAGGCGAAGTCCCTGAACGCGTTGCCCGTCACCCGGATGCCAAGGGACGGAAGCAGGCTCCACCCGGCGTTGTACTTCAACTGGAGCTGGGGCGTCGCGTCAACGCGGTCAGTCACAATTGCGCCCTGACCGAATCGGTAATCGGACTGATCGTAGGAGGAGTTGAGCCCTACCTCCGGATTCCGCTTCTGTACGCGAACGCCGACGTTATAGCGCAGATCCGTATCGAGACTGGCATCCAGATTCGGAACGCCAAGATTCAGATTCATTGCCTCCGCTGGCCCCCAAAGCGCCACGCCAAGAACCACGATCGACATTTGCAGCGCCGCGTGGATCCGCCGGGCGGATCCCCCTCCACGCCAGAACTTCATTGATGATCTCCTCAGTTACACTCTTTTCACTTTGTGGACGCCAACACGCCATCCCGTTTGGCCTCGGCAGTGGAGACCTTCACGGGTTTCAACAAGAAGTGGGCGAGCGCGGGCAGCAGCACCAACGCGCCCAGCATGTTCCAGACGAACATGAAGGCCAGCAGGATCCCCATGTCGGCCTGGAACTTGATCGGCGACAGGATCCAGGTGGCCACGGCCGCGCCCAGGGTCAGCCCAGTCAGCAGCACGACCTTCCCGGTGAACTGCAGGGCCTGGAAATAGGCCTCGGACAGCGACTTGCCCTTGCGCATCTGCGCGAGGGTGACGCTGAGCACATACAATGCGTAATCGACGCCGATGCCTACGCCCAGAGCGATTACCGGCAAGGTGGCGACCTTCACGCCGATACCTAGGGCTACCATCAGGGCTTCACAAAGAATCGAGGTCAACACCAGGGGCAGCACCGCGGCGGTGACCGCGCGCCAGGATCTGAAGGTGACGAAGCTGAGCAGGATCACCGCGCCGTAGACCCAATAAAGCATCTGCCTGGAGGCGCTCTTGACCACGATATTGGTCGCGGCATCGATGCCGGCGTTGCCCGCGGCTAGAAGCACCTGGAACTTCGGCGAGTTGTTTTCGGCGGCGAAGTCCTCCACCGCCTGCACCGTCGAGGTCAGCGTCTGCGCCTTGTGGTCCTTGAGGTAGGCGAACACTGGGACGATCGAGCAGGTCTGATTGAACAGCTCGCGCGGTGACTTGGTGAGAATCGAACCGAGCACGCTGGTATTGGGAATCAGCTCGTACCACTTAGGCGATCCCTCGTTCATCTGCATGATGACATTGCGGCTGAGACCGGCTAGTGACTGTGTTCCCTCCACGCCCGGAACCCGGCGCAACTTCTGCTCCAGCGCGTCGACACGCTCCTGCGTCTCGTAGGTGGCGCAGCCATAGTCCGGGGTCTTCACCATCGTCACCAGCACGTCCGAGCTGTTGGTGTAGTGGGAGACGATGAAGGCATTGTCGAGGTTGTAGCGGGAATCGGGGCGCAGCTCGGGGGCGCCGGAGTCGAGGTCGCCGATCTGCAGGTGGGTCGAGACGACGTAAGCGGCAACGCCGAGCAGCACCGAACCCAGCAGGGCAACACTGGCCCATTCGCGCTGTGTGAACAGGTCCAGGAACTGCCAGATGCGCGGCTTGCTGTCCTGCGCTTCGGCCCGCACGCTGCGGGCGGCGGCGTGAGCGCCCACGCCGGTGTAGCTCAGCAACACTGGGAGCAGGACCAGGTTGGTAAAGATCAGTACCCCCACGCCGATGCTGGCGGCTATCGCCAGCTCCTGGATCACTTCAATGTGAATGATCATCAGAACCGCAAATCCCACCGCATCGCACAACAAGGCGGTGAGGCCCGGTACGAACAGGCGGCGGAATGTGTAGCGCGCGGCGATCAGCCGGTGCGTCCCCCGGCCGATATCCTGCAGGATGCCGTTCATTTTCTGGGTGCCGTGGCTCATCCCGATAGCGAAGACCAAAAAGGGCACCAGCATCGAATACGGATCGAGATCCATGCGCAGGGCCGCAAGAATGCCCAGCTGCCAGATCACGGCCACCAGCGAGCAGAACACCACCAGCACCGTGCTGCGTAGGTCGCGGTTGAACCAATAAACCATCACCGTCGCCATCAGCAACGCGACCAGGAAGAAGCCACCGACCTGCCGCAGCCCTTCGATCAGATCGCCGGCGACCTTGGCAAAGCCGACGATGTGGATGCTGAGGTCCGCGTCCTGGTACTTCGCGCGGACCTGCTCCAGGCTCAGCGACAGCTGGCGGTAGTCCAGCGGCGAGCCGTCCGGCAGTCGGTCCAGCAACGGAATGGCGATGATGCTCGACTGGTAGTCGGCGGCGACCAGCTGGCCGATCTCGCCCGAGCGCTCGATGTTGGCGCGCACGCGGGCCAGGCTCGCCGCAGAACCGTCGTAGTCGTCCGGCATCACGGTGCCGCCGTCGAGGCCCTCCTCGGTCACCGCGATCCAGCGGGTGTTCGGCGTCCACAGGGACTTCATGTAGGCGCGGTCGACGCCGGGCAGCAGGAACACCTCGTCGTTGATCTTCTGTAGGCGCTGCAGGTACCCCGCGTCCAGGATGGTGCCGTGGGTCGCCGCGACGGCGATGCGCACGCTGTTGCCGACGCCACTCAACTCGGACTTGTTCGCCAGGTAGTTGGCGATATACGGCTGCTGCCGCGGAATCATCCTCTCGAAGCTGGCGTTGGCGCGGATGTGCGTCATCTCGAACGCCAGGACCAGGGTGATCGCCAGGCACAGAATGACGACCAGGAGCCGGTTGTTGAAGATCAGCCTTTCACCGAGGGAACCCGACGACCGGTCGAAATCCGCCAGCTTGGAGATGACGGGATATTCCGCTCCCGAGGTGTTGGTATCCATGTCGATCTCGCCTATTGATTCAGGGGGATGCGATCCATCCCACCCATGCGGCTCAGGACTAAGGCACCATCAGGCGCCGCGGCGATACCTGTGATAGGAGCCGCCGAAGCGGTCTTGACCAAGTGGTCGACATCGCCTTCCCGGCCCAAGCGATCGAGCTGCCCGTCTTGCCCGCCTAGGTAGACGGCTCCATTCAACAGTGAGCCTGCGTTCCAGGTCGGGGATATGGTGGTCCTGGCCGGCGTCCACGTCTGGCCGTTGTCCGTGGAGCGGAACACGTTGCCGCGCAGGCCGAATGCCAGGACGTCGGAGGCGGATCCTGGCGTCACGCCGAAGAAGCTTCCGTCGTAGGGCGACTTCAGCGCACGGAAGCTTTGCCCGCCATCTACCGATTTGAGCAGCAAGCCCTGTTCACCGGCGATGTACCAGTCGGTGCCGATCTGGTGGATTGCGTAAAGATGCAAGCCGCGCGGATTGTCGACGTGGTCTTGCCAGGGAACCCAGCTCTTGCCTCCGTCGGAGGTCGAGAAAATGAGGTTGTAGGCGCCAACGATGAATCCGTGCTGCGGGGTGTCGAAGAAAACGTCGAGGAATGGCTTGTCCGGGCCGTCGTCGACGAGCTGTTTGGCATCGGCGACCTGCTTGGCCAGAGCTTGCGGATCCCCTCCCCCTTTCTGCGACAGGTCTTCGAAATACTGCAACGCCAGCTTCGCCGCCTGCACGCCGCCGAGCTGGCGCTCCCAGGTCTTGCCACCGTCCTGCGTGTGCAGGACGGTCCCGAAATGACCCACTGCCCAACCCAGGTCCGACGTCGCAAACGCAAGCTTCACCAGGCTGACGCTGGTCGGCACTGGGCTCTGCTTCCAGTTGATCCCGCTGTCGTCCGAGACCAGCACGATACCCCGCTCGCCGACAGCAACGAGACGATTGCCAGCTCGGGCCACGTCGAGCATGACGGAGTGGGAGCCGTAGATTGCAGGTTCCGCCGGACGGCTCACCACGTCGACGCCGGCGTCTGCAACCGCCGACGCGGCGAGCAGTGCGGCACAGATCAGTTGGGACTTCATGAGCGCTCCCGGCAACGGGTCCTGGACCTACTTCACGCTGGAGGCGGCGATCGCCTCGGGAGTGAACGCGGAGGCCGGCATGTTCGGAATGAACCTGGTCGGCTTGACCTGCAGGAAATCGACAACGTAGTTCCCGTCCAGCAGGTTGAACACCACGCCGCTTTCCGAGACCACCCCGGGCAGGTCGGGATAGAGAAAGGGGATGGCCTGGTAGTACTTCCAGAGGTGGCCTTGCGCGTCATAGCTCTCGGCCAGCATGGCGAACCAGGTGTCCTCGTCGAGGTAGAAACGGCGCTTTGGCTCGGTATGACGCGCGCCGGGCCGGAGCTCGCCTTCGACGACCCAGACGCGGTGCAGCTCCCAGCGCGTCAGATCCGGATTGAGGAAGTGCGGCTTGGCAATCTGGTCCTCGTGCCCTGACTGGGCTTCCACTCCCAGCCTGTTTTGGTTGTAGGGAACGATCATTTCCTTCTTGCCCACGAGCTTCCAGGTGTAGCGCTCGGGGGAGCCATTGAACATGAACGTCTCATCGAAGTTGGCGACGCCCGAGGTAATGAAGTTGGGGGTGTCGAACGCCACCGTCGGCGCCAGGCGGACGCGACGCTGTCCGACCAGGTATTGCCATGCTTTGCGGCCCTTGGCGATGTCGACCGGGTCGCGGACCAGGAGGCGCTCGCCGGCCTTGTACGGCGGGGCCACGTTGGTCTGGTCAAGCCACCAGAAATCGCCGTCGCCGAACTTCTCCAGGCTGTTGTGGTGGTCGTAATACGGGTACTGCATGTAGCTGTCGCTAGTCGAGGCCAACACCAGTTTGCCGTCGGACGTCATCACCAGCGTGTCGCCGAACAGGTGCTTGCTTTCGGCGTGCCATGAGAGCAGGTGATTCCAGATCGCCTCCGCGCCGGTTTTGACGATCGGGAAAGGGATTCCACCATAGGCGCCCTTGGTGGAGATGCCGTCGTTGACGAGCTCGGCCCGGGTGGCGTTAGCGTAGGTGTTGTCGTAGACGTACTGCGGTGCCGCTGCGGTGCGGTGCGTCGGATACACATCGATGCGCCAGTCGGGATACTTCTTCAGGACCGCCTTGACGCCTTCGCTCAGCTTGTCGCCGTACTTGTCGGCGTTCTCGCCGGTCACGGAGTACAACGGCTTCTCGTCGGCAAACGGATCCGGGCGGGGCTTGTCCGGCGTCCAGCCGGGAACAACCGTGGTGTAGCCGCCCGTCCAGGCGGGGATGCTGCCGTCGGCATTGCCGGCGCGCTCCGCGCCGAGCGGGGTCAGCGTGGTCTTGAGCTTGGCCGCCTCGTCAGGCGACACGGCTGCGATCGCTTGACCCGTGATGCTGGCCGCCGCGACGGCGGCCAGGATGAACATCCTGCTGGTAGACACGTTGTTCTCCTCCTCTACTTCGTTTCTGGATCTGGATTAAGGCGCTACTGCCAGTACAAGGCAGGGCTGAATTGACCAGTCGCGCGCTGGTTCGAATTGAAATTCCCGGGCTGCGTCATGCGGGCACCGTTGCGGAGTAGAGGCGCGGACCGCGGAGTGCGGCACTCACCTGGAGCATCCAAGGTGGTGCCAGCGAAAAAAACTGATGGCACGTCGCAAGCTGAATAACGCCTTCCATCTCGCCTTCTCCTCCACTGTCGCGCGGTCTTGGCCGCGTCTACTGTCTGAGCCGACTATTTCATTATACTTGCCGTCTGTCAAGTTTATAAGGTAGCTCAAAATCCAGGCAGCCGACGAACGGCGGACATAGTGATTCGGGATTGAAGTCGATAAATCCAGCTATTTATATGAATTTCATCGGCTGCAGAGGATCCATTGCCGGTATGAATACCGGTTTGGCATCGCAGGAGTATTCGTTATTTATCTTTACGATTGGCAAGTATATAGATGGTGCCAATCGATCCTGCCCGGTATCAGAACCGGCCTGCAGCCAATCTCAGCCCGTAATTGTCCGGCCGAAGATTTGGCGCGCGACGATCCATTTCTGGATTTCGTTGGCACCTTCGTAGATCTCGCCGATTTTGGCGTCGCGGTAGATCGCCTCCAGCGGCCACTTTTCGTTGGAGCCGCTGATATGCCTGGCAAATCCATAGGCACCGCAGGCCTGTATCGCCTGCCTGGCGATATCGACCGCGGTCTCGCTGCCTTTCACCTTAGCCATCGAAGCGAGGATCGAGGCATCACCGCCACGGTCCTGCACATAGGCGCCCTTGAGGTACAGGCTGCGCGCGGTTTCAAGTTCCGTAGCAAGCTCTGCGAACCGGAATTGCCAGTGTTGGAATGAGGCGATGGGCCGTCCGTAAACTTTCCGGTGCTGAATGTAGTCCGTGGCCACATCCATCGCCCTTTGTCCCATACCGACACCAACGGCGCCGATGCCCATCCTGCCCAGCATCAGTGACGACAAAGCCACCCTGAGGCCGCCGCCTACGGCGCCGACCACATGCTCGTCAGGCACGAAGACATTCGTGAACGTGATGTCGGCAGTGAGTTGGGGATGGTTGCCCATCTTCAGATCGGGCGCGGAGACCTTGACGCCTGGGTCGCGCATGTTGGCCAACATCATCGACAACTGGTCGCCGGTACGGCAGAGCAGCACCACGAACTCGGCCGCCGGAGAATTGGTGATCCAGCGCTTGACGCCGTTCAGCGTCCAGCCGCCCTGCGCCCGTGTTGCGACCGTACGGATCGCCGCAGGCGACAGGTCCGTGCTCGCTTCGGGTTCGCTGGTGGCAAAGGACGCGACGAATTCGCCGCGCACGATGCGCGGCAGGAATTCCCGGCGCAGAGTGCCGCCTGCACTGTTGAGTGTGCCGCCCACCAGGATCGCCTGGGCGTCGTACATCGCTGAAGCGATGCCCGGTGAGTAGTAGGCCAGCTCCTCCGTGACGACCAGAGTTCCCAGCGTCGGGTAGGTCAGGCCACGGCCACCGACATCCTTGCCGTAGGGAATCTCGTAGAGGCCCGCGTCGGCGATCGCCTTAAAAACATCGAAGCGGAACGCGTCGGCACGCTCGGGCGTGCAATTGAGCTCGTGCGCGATCGGCCGTAATACCCGATCGGCAAACGCCCTCGCCTCATTCCGGATTTCGATCGTCTCTGGAGGCAGCAGCATGTCCGAATACAACGTGTCGCTCAGTCGCCTCGGGGCCGTACCTGGGTCCGCAGCCGAACTTGTCATCTCGCCCTCCCGATCGAACTAGCCAGCAACGATGCGGCTTTCCTGCCCTCCGAGGAATCGGTCGGCGTGAAGGTCGTGGAACGTGGAACGAACCACATCGCCAGGCTTCAAGAAAGGCCGCCCCTTGGTCATTTCCGTACGCAATTCCAGCTTGCGCTGGGCATCCGCCATCAACTGCGTTTTCAGGATTTCCACCAGCTTTGGCGACGCCGGCGATGTCACGCCTCCGGGAGTGCCTGTCAGAATCACATCGCCCACCTTGAGGTTCATGAATCCGGACAGCTGCCCGAGTGTTTCGAGTGGACCGTAAATCAGCTGCGAGGACTTCGCCGACTGCCGCAGCTCTCCATTGACCCAGAGCTTGATCTCCAGATTCGAAAGAACCGTTTCGACCTCGTCCTTCTCGAGCAGGTAGAGCACCGGTCCGAGCGGGCAGAACGTTCGGTAGCTCTTCCCCTGGAACCACTGCAGGAAGGAAGCACCGAACATGACGTCTCGCGCGGACACGTCGTTAGCCAGCACCACGCCGGCAATGTAGGTGCCCAAATTCCCCTCCCCAGGTTCGAGTTCGTGATCCAGGGTCTTGCGCATCACAACGCCGAATTCAACCTCATAGTCGAGCAGCTCGACTTCCTTCGGCCGAATGATTGGATCGTAGGCCCCAGAAATGCTTGAACTGGCCTTGGCGAAGAAAAGGTTTTGCTTGCGAATATGTTGCTGCGCCTCGGCGGCGTGGTCCTGGTAGTTCAGTCCCTGGCAGAGCAGGGTCGCGTCGTTCGTGATCGGGCTGCGTAGCTGCTTCGCCTCGATGGTGATGGTCGTGTTCTTCTCGGCGCGCAGTTCGCCGCGCTCGAAGGCAGAGATCAGGTCCGATGTAGTCCGCGGATTGCCCGCGAAGGGGACCACTTCCAGATTTTCGGTCTTCGAGGACGGCGCGGGCCCTTCCAGCCTGCCCCACTTGATCTTCTTTCCATCCAGATACCGAACAATGAGTATTCCCATCTTCAAATCTCCAAAAAAATGGTCGCGGCCTATTCCATCCAGGGGCGGGGCTTGGCCAGAAGAGCCTTCATCAGGCCGCTCACCGCTTGAAGGTCCATCTTTCCGAATCCGCCGGCGGCGTGAATGTGAGGGACCTCCTCCAGCTTGAGCGGCGGACGCATCGAGGCGGGCAGATCCTGGCCCCAGGCCCACAGGGTCCCGCGCGTCAGTGCGTGGTATCCGGTGGGATTGGAGGCGTCCATCAGGTCGCCGTCGGCGTAGTGCTCCCACTCGTCACCGACCGGATCCTTCCAATAGTCGAAGATCTGGCTGCCCAGGTTGTGGCGGCCGATCCCCCAGTATGGCGTCCATCCCTGCGCGCGCAGAAACTGATGTCCCTGGCCGATTGATTCTAGGTCGAAGGTCTCGAAAGACACATGGAGCAACGAGACTGCCGGACCTCCGAGGATCGCCACGCTGTGGTGGTCGGTCGGGTCAGCGCCGCGATCGAGGCGGAAGAAGCCCATCGCCGGCTTGCCGTCTTCCAGGAGCTGGACGTCCGAGGGAATCAGACCCAGGTGCCGCATGTACCAAGTGGACGAGCGAGCGAAATCGGGGCGCTGCAAGACAACGTGCCCTATTCGGAACACCGGCGCCGGTTCGATCGGTGTCCGTACGCCCTGATTGATGCGGCCCCGGTTGGCAGGGGTATTTGCGGGGATCTGACTGAGGCGGGTCGGCAGGTGAGCCACACTGTCCTCGCCGTGCAGGACATCGACAATCAGGCCGTCTGGATCCGTCAGGCGGACACGCTGCCCACCGCCTGGGCCACCAGCGCTTTCGATCGCAACCCCAGCCTCCTTGGACAGGACTGACAGATCCGCCGCGGCTCCAACGCTGACGGCAAAGCCGACGAAGCGATCCTGATCCGCTGGTGTCACCGAGACCAGCCAAGCTGCGGTACCGTAACCTCTGAAGTAGCGCGTCGGTCTGGGGGCGTCGACCAGGACCAAGCCGAAATCCTTCAGGAAGCGCGTCATTTCCGCAACGTCGCGCCGTTCGAACATCAGTCGCGATATCGCCACCGCCTTGGCAATCGAAGTCGGTCGCTCAAGACGCTCGAAATGTGTTGGAGCATCGGGATTGAATTTCATCGTCATGGTTCAAGCCCCCCGGGCGCGGTCAATGATGCCGATGCAGTCATCCGGCACGCCGTCGCCGCGCCAGGCGACATGCTGGTCGGGCCGGATCAACACAAGGTCGCGTTCATAGATACGCCGCGCGTTAGCGTCGTCGACCCGTACGACCTTCAGCGGTACCTTACGGTTAGCCGCGGCAGACACGATCCCCGAAACATCGACGGACTCGTCGAATTGCAGGAGCGTGAACCACTGTCCGAACAGGTCGAAGATCGGCTTCCCGGACTCCAAGAACACATGAGGGGCACGTTTCCCAGGCCAAGTACCCGCCTGGAATTTCAAGCGGTGCCACTCCGGCTCGTCGCCTTCGGAGCAAATAATTGGCGAATTGCGATAGCGATAGTCCAGTTCGAGGCCCAGCGATTCATTTTCCTCGTTGAGCAGTTCCAGAATCCGCGCACCCCAGGCTTCGCGCGCCGTCGCTCCGGCTTCGGAATCCTCATGGACAAGAGGTGAATAGGCTTCAGCGATCTTGATGCGGATGTCCATGTTGTAACCAGCGGCCTCGCAGTTCGCGAGCCCGACTGGACGCCGCTCCACCTCGATGCTTTCGAGCAGCTTTGGTCCGCCCCAGCCCTCGAGAACGGCAGCGAACTTCCAGCCCAGATCCACGGCATCGCCAATACCAGTGTTCATGCCATAGCCACCGGTGGGAATGTACTGGTGCGTGGAATCTCCGCCCAGCCAAACCCGCCCTCGGCCGTAGCCGTCCGCGACGACCAGGTGCGGCGTCCAGGGGTTAGCCTGCAGGATCTCCGCCTCGAACTCGAAGCCCAGGGATTCGAACAGCAGCTTCTTCGGATCGATGCTCTTGGGGTCGACGTCCGGCGGAATAATGTTGTGCAGCGTCCAGATTTCCTTGTCGTCCTGGGCGATGAGGGTTCCCCCGACCGGCGACTGGTAATGCCAGGCGACGCCAAAGCGCTGCATCAGGTCGCGGTTGGGCGTGCGGTAGTGGATCATGTAGAACTGCACGATGGACCATTTACCCTGGCAGGTGATGCCCATCTGCTCGCGCACCCGGCTGTTGCCCCCGTCGCAGCCGGCAAGCAGCTGGCACCGCACCTGCTCCGCTTTGCCGTCGGCGGAGCGGATCGTCACAGTAACGCCCTCGGCGTCCTCCTTGAAGCTCTCGAACGCCCAGCCGTAGCGGATCTCCGCGAGCGGAGACTGCAGCAGCAGATCGCGCAGGACGGGTTCGAGCACGATCTGGCTCATCCGCATGTACGGTTCGAGCGGCTGAGTACCGTCGTTGTTATCCGCGATTTTCGCACGCCAGTCGTGCACGTTGGGATAGTTGAACCTGGCCACCTCCCACTCGCCGAGGCGGGTCACCCACGCCACATCCATGACGTTTTCGCGGGACACGCCGGCGTCGCGAACCTTCTCTGCGATCCCGAGACGGCGGAAGTGCTCCATGCTCCGACCGTTCGTGACATCCATTTTGGGATGCCGCGTAGTTGTCGCGTTACGTTCGACGACCAGCACGCGAATGCCACGGGATTGCAGTTCATAAGCCGTCGCCAGGCCCACAGGGCCGGCGCCGACGACCAAGACAGGGATCGAGTCCAAGATTTTTTCCTCCAGCTGAGCGGTAAGCGAACAAACACCGGTTCCGCATTTGGAGGGAATATATTATTAAACTTGCCAGTTGTAAAGTTTTTTATTGAGGATGATCGCTTCAAGCAGCGTCCAGTAATTGGCAATCACAGCTGGATCACTCGGTTCCCGACCAGATGTCGTGGCCATGTCCGCGCCCAGAGAGGTCAGCACGGTCGCCATGCCGACCAACATGTAGTGGATCAGTGCGGGGTCGCCCGGAGGCAGCTCTCCATCCGCCTGCGCTGCGACAATCTGCGGGAGCAGCCGGGAAAGCAGCGGCTTCAGGTATTTTTCCGCCAGCCATGGCATCCGCGAACTGCCCGGGCGGCTCTCCCTGAGCATGAAGTGATGCAGGTCGGGATAATCGAGGGTGACGTTGAAAAACGCGCGGTACTCCTCGCGGACCCGCTCAATCGGTGTCATCCGACCGTTTTCCGGAACGCGCTCGTCCCACAACTCGCGCACTCGAGTGAAAACGTGCTCGGCAACGGCCTTCCACAGAGCGTCCTTGGTGCGATAGTGGTAGGTGATCAGCTGGTGCCGCAAGCCGGTCCGTTCGGCGATGGTACGGATGCTGGCAGCGTCGAACCCTTTGTCCGCGAATTCGGACAACGCCGCCTTGAGGATTGTCAGGCGGGTCTCTACGGCGCGCTGCTGCTCTCGGCGCCTAGCCGGGGTTTTGCGTTTGATGACAGCGTTCATACAGCTCTGTAGGGGGGCCTGGGTTGAGCCTGCGTCAGCCTGTCCTGGCTCCCCTACTGAAAGCTGCGGGCGCCCTCAACCATTCAGACTCGGCCTCGAAACGAGCCGGCATAGCCGGCTGCGCTGGCATCACGATTGAAGCCTGCTGCTGCATGGGGCGGCACAACGATCCCGGCGCGCAGGCACGGGAGCCGAAGAAAACTCTACTATTAAACTTTCCGCTTGTAAAGTTTTTTATTGAGAATCACCACTTCGAGTAACGTCCAGTAGTTGGCCACCACCGCCGGGTTCTCTGGCGTACGACCGGATGTCGCGGCCATATCGGCGCCAAGCGAAGACAGGGCCGTAGTCATGCCAATCAGCATATAGTGAATGAGTACCGGATCACCGGGAGGCAGGTCACCCTGCTCCTGAGCATCGGTGATTTGCGGTAGCAGACGTCCCATCAGCGGTTTGAGGTACTTTTCCGCCAGCCAAGGCATTCGCGGACTGCCCGGGCGACTTTCGCGGAGCATGAAGTGATGAAATTCTGGAAACTCCAACGTCACATTGAAGACCGTGCGATATTCCTCGCGGACACGCTCGATCGGCGACAGGCTCGATCCTTCAGGCACCCGCTCGTCCCACCGAGCACGAATACGATCGAAGATATGATCGGCGACAGCCTGCCAGAGGATTTCTTTGTTCTTGAAGTGATGGGTGATCAGCTGGTGCATCAGCCCTATACGCTCGGCAATGACGCGAATGCTAGCTCCATCGAACCCCTTATCGGCAAACTCCGCCAAAGCGGCCTTAAGGATCGTGTCGCGCGTGTCCATGGAGCGCTGCTGTTCACGGCGCTTTCGAACCGGCGGAGCTTTCTTTGCTGCTTTACGCATGGCACGTCCGCAGAAGTGGTGATTTGCCCATTATCTTGCCCAGCCGATGCCGCAGTCTAGGCCCGGCTGCTAGGACAGCCGGAATGCCTCGGGCGTGCGCCGCCCTCGCTCAGCAGATCCCCTCAGGAAGGACTCAATCCGCTGAGCTGTGTCCTCGGCACTGAAGACCATGAACAGGTGTCCCCCGCCCTTGACCACCTCCAGGCGGCCGTTTGGCAGCAACGCGGCCAGCAGACGCGCATTGATAGGTCGAACTAGGGGATCATCATCGCCAGTCAGCACCAACGTCGGGCAATGGATCCGATGCAGCCACGGCCAACTGGAGAAGTGCGATATCGCTGCGAGCTGCTGCAAATACGCCCGAGTTGTTGGCGCCCGTGTGTACCTGGCATAGTCGATGGCTCGGTCCGGTCGGTTTCGCAACTCGCCACCGTAAATGATCGACGCATTTTGGGCCATGTAGGTCCGGGAGAGGTAGCGCATCGGCGTGAACATGCGAAGGCTGGCCCGCAACCGACCAGGAATCATCGGAAAACCTGCTGCCGTTGCCATCAGAATCAATCGCCCAACTCGTTCGGCATACTCCCGGGCGATGGTCTGGGCCAAGCAACCGCCCCAGGAAACCCCTGCCACGTCGAAGCCGTCTTTGTACCCCAAGTGGTCGAGAAGTCCCACCGCAAACCGGGCAAAGGCGGAAAACCGCGGCCAGAACCAGGCCGCCTCCGACCCACCGCAGCCCGGAATGTCGAACGTCACCATTCGGATATGCGGCAGCGCCTTGAACAGTGGCAGCGCCAATTCGAGGTTGGCGCCGATACCGTTGCAGAACAGCAATGGGGCGGACTCTCCCCTGCTCTGCGCGTAGCGCAGCCGGACACCTTCCACGACGACATAGCCGACATCTACGCCGGACGCAGCCAGAGCCTCGCGCTGGCGTTCCAGCCCGGATCCCCAGGGACGCGCATTATTCAGCAGGCGGTTCAGTTTCACTGCTCTTGCCCTTTGTTGAACCCGCCTGCGTCGCAGCCGGCGGCGAAGCCGAGGGATCAGGACCCAGGGCACCGCAGGTCCCGGAGCAACCCACCAATCCAGTATGCCGTTGAAATGAGGGCAGGGCTGTCCTTATACCACCAGCACGTAGCTGCCTGGCGCTTTGCCCAGCTCCGGATAGTCGGCACTACCCAGTTGGGCCGGCGCCGGCCGAAGGCTCCCTGAGCGCTCGTGCAGCCACGCATGCCAGTGCGGCCACCAGCTCCCTGATTGGTGCTGCGCCGACTTGCGCCAGGCTTCCGGATCCGGATCGAGGGCGCCTTCGGTCCAGAATTCGGCCTTCTTCGTGCCGGGCGGGTTCAGGATGCTCTGCATGTGTCCGGCATTGGAGAGCACAAAAGTGCGCTTCCCACCCAGTAGTTGAGTGTTGCGATAACAAGCCTTCCACGGTGTGATGTGGTCGGTGGTGCCACCCAGTAAGTAGCTGTCGCATGTCACCCGGCCAAGATCCACCGGGACGCCGTGCAGACGCAAGCGTCCGGGGTGAGCCATAGAATTATTCAGAAACATGTCCATGAATTCGCCGTGCAAGCGAGCCGGCAGGCGCGTATTGTCGTTGTTCCAATACAGCAGGTCGAACGACGGCGGCTTGTTGCCGAGCAGCACGTTGTTGACCCAGTAGTTCCAGATCAGATCGTTGGGTCGGAGCCATGCAAAGGCAGAGGCCATCGCCTTACCGTCAAGCACACCTGCCGTCTGTGACTTTCGTCGCGCGGTCTTGATGGCCCTTGGAGTGGCAAACAAGCCAAGCGGAGTGTCGCCTATCGAGCGCACGTCGAGGACGCTGACCACTAGCGTCAAGGAGTTCACCCGAGGATCTCTGGCCGCAGACCGAGCGGCCACATAGGCCGCCACCGTGATTCCACCAGCGCAGGCGCCGAACAGGTTCACCCGGTTCGCCCTGGTGAGATTGCAGATCGCCGACACGCTCATGTCGATCGCTGCGGCGTATTCCGCCAAGCCCCAGTCCGCGTGCTCCGGACCTGGATTGCGCCAGCTGATCATGAATACCTGGAATCCTGCTTCGAGCGCCGCCCTCACGACGCTTTTCTCGGAAGCCAAGTCAAAGATGTAGTACTTGTTGATCTGGGGTGGGATGAACAGAATCGGGACTTCGCGGACCTCCGCCGTCATCGGGGTGTACTGGATCAGCTCAATCACTTCGTTTCGGAAGATCACGACCCCTGGCGTGTTGGCGATATTCCGGCCCAACTCGAACTGCGTCTTGTCCACCTGCGCGGGCAATCCGCGGTTCTCGCGAAGATCTCGAACCAGATTCTTGACGCCGTCCAGAGCGCTATGTCCACCGCTCTCCTGGAATCGCCGCACGGCTTCGGGCTGCCAGGGGAAGTTGGAAGGGGCCACGGCGTCGATCATGAGTCCGGTCATGAATGCCAGCCGGGCACGGCTATGGTCGGCAAGCTTCTGTTGCTTGATCCACTCCCCCAGAACTCTCTCGGCAGCCAGATAGCTCTGCAGCCATCGACGATAACCTGCTCTGTCGAGCCACGCCGGATCAGAAAAACGCCGGTCGCGAGGCTGCGGCCGTAGTTCCGACTCGTCCTTGAAGATCCGGCTCATTTCTGTGGCCAGCTCTCCGACCACGCGCGCAGTCAGGCGTGGCTGCACTGCGGCCAGCCGAATCGCCCGCACCGCCTCCCGGAAAACGTCCTTGGTCCGGAAACCGACAAATGGATTGGGGCCGAGCATGGCATCGGCGCTGTCCGCGGCGATGCCTTCAGGGGAGGTTTTCATGTTGATTGCTTCCCGGCCACCTACGCGCCGGCCTCGCAGCTCCACTACATGTCCCATCCGCCGTCCACCGACCAGACTTGTCCGGTGATGTACGCCGAGTCATCCGCACAAAGGAAAGCGACGACCCTGGCCACTTCCTCAGGTCGGCCGACGCGACCGACAGGTATGAGCCCCTTCATCTTCTCCAACAGCTTCTCCGGGATATTCGCAACCATCTCTGTGGAGATGATGCCGGGCGATACACAGTTGACGGTGACGCCTACCGAGTGCTCGCCAAGCTTTCCCGCTTTTGCCACCGCTGCAGAGCTCTCGCGAGCCATAGTCTTGGTCAGACCGAACAGACCGGACTTCGAGGCTGCGTAATTCGCCTGGCCGATGTTGCCCATCTGACCAGCAATGGAGGCGATGTTGACGATGCGCCCCGAGCCACGCTCGACCATACCTGCAAGCGCCGCGCGGGACATGAAGAAGGCGCCGTTCAGGTTGACCTCGATCACCTTCAACCAGTCCTCATCGGCCATCTTGCTCACGGTTTTGTCGATCGTGATGCCGGCATTGTTGACCAGAATGTCCAGGCGGCCGTGCGCCTCCACCACCTCCTCCACGGTTCGCCGGCAGTCGGCCGGCGCTCCGACATTACCCTGGTGCAACGTGCACCTGGTGCCGCGCGAGCTCAGTCGCAGCTGAAAGGCATCGGCATAGCCGCGATCGCGGGAATATCCCGCGGCGACAGTGGCTCCCTGGGCGGCGAGGCTCTCACTGATTGCGGCGCCGATACCGCGTGTCCCGCCGGTAACGAGCGCAACCTTCCCGGCAAGACTCGGCGTGGATCTTCCGGATGCAACTTGAGAATGACTTTCTGGTTCCATGAATAGCTCCTTCACATGGGCAGGTTGATGCCCACAAGACTGTCCTGGCTGAGGCCGCTTACAGGAACCGTGGCAGAGGCTACAAGCGGATCACCAGCTTTCCCTGGTTTTCACCGGAGTAAAGCTTTTCGATCGACCCGGGAGCGCTCTCGATTCCCTGATGCATGTCCTCTCTGTATTTCAGCTTTCCGGCACGGATCCACCCGGCCAGGGCCGCGGCGGCTTCTTCGTAGCGCGCGGCGAAATCGGTGGTCAGGAAACCCTGCATCGTGGCGCGTTTTACCAGCAGGTGGCGTTCCGGGCGGGGCCCTTCGTTCCAGGGATCCCAGCTGGCGTAAGAAGCGGTGCCGCAGATCGCGATGCGTGCACGCAGGTTGATGCGCCGCAGAACCGCGTCATGGATCGCGCCGGAGGTGTTGTCGAAGTAGGCGTCGATGCCATTGGGGCTGGCTTCGGCAAAGGCTGCGTCGAGATCCTTCGTCGCCTTGTAGTCTATGACTGCGTCGTAGCCAAACTCTTCCCGGCACTGGCGCACCTTCTCCGCTCCGCCGGTGACGCCTACCGCGCGGCAGCCGAGAATCTTGGCGATCTGTCCCGCGGCGGATCCGACACCGCCTGCCGCCGTGGAGACGACCACGGTCTCCCCCGCTTTCGGTCGCAGCACTTCGTTTACGCCGAAATAGGCGGTCAGGCCATTGAGGCCGAGCACGCCCAGGGAAAGCGACACTGGCAGGTCTTTCTCCAGCACCTTGCGCATCACCTGCGGCTGCTTCACCGCGGCATAGTCCTGCCAGCCGAAGATACCCATCACCTTGTCGCCTACGCCATAAGCGGGGTTCTTTGACTCGATCACTTCGCCCACGGAGAAGGCACGCATGGTGTCGCCCACTTCAATCCGGGGCCAGTAGTTGCTCTTGTCGGCAATCCAGCCCCGCATCGCTGGATCGGCGGACAGGAATTCGTTGTGAATCAGGAATTCCCCTTCCGCGATCGGGGGAATTCCGGCCTCGCGGATGTCGAAATCGCGCGCCTGGGGGATGCCGTTTGGGCGGGACTTCAGCCAAACTTGGCGGTTTACGGTCTTCGTCATAGCGATTGCTTCCTGCGAGAGGGTTGAGAGAAAAGCCTACTTAGTAGGAGCGCCGGCCTTGATCCAGGCGCGAATGAGTTCCACAGATGCAGGATCGAGCTGGCTTCCGAGCGGCATGCGCGCGCCTGAGCCTCCAGCCTGCAATTGTGTTCCCGAGATTTTGTGCAACAGGTAGCTGCCCTCGGTGTCCCCGGGCTTGACCAGCACCAGCTTCGATTCCTGGCTGGCCTTCCCGACGAGCGCCCCGTACGAGGCACCCTGCTCCAGGGTGAGGCCGCGCTGCGCCGATCCTGTCTGATGGCAGGCCACGCAGTTCTCGTCGAAGAGTGGCTGTATGTCCCGCTCGAAGCTCGGGACCTGCGTGTCCGCCATGCAGGGGGCCGCAGATAAGGCCGCCCAGACCAGGGGAACAGGCAGCAACCGCCGGGCGATCATGACACGGCCGCCGCGGCCTGCCCGGCCAGGGTGCCGAAGGTCAAGGCCGGCCCAATGGTGCCGCCGGCGCCCCAGTAAGCGGCAGCGGCCGGCGAGGCCACGCAGTTGCCGGCGCCGAACAGGCCCGGAATGACATGTCCCTGGATATCGACGACTTGCGCCTTGTCGTTGATCACCGGCCCTCCATTGGTATCGAGAGTGCCCGCGCCGAGGATGATGGCGAAAAACGCGCTGCCCTTGTCGACGGGATAGACGGTCTTGTTCGCTCCCGGGTTCTCGGGCCACTTCGTGCCCTTCACGGGGATCGATTCGATCGCCGTGTGCCATTCGCCGTCATAGGGGTATTTGCCGCGCCCGAACTGCTGATCAGTCCCGTCCTTGGCGTCGGCATTGAAGCGGTCGATCTGCTTTTCCAGGGAGCTGGCGAAGTTGGCATCGAGCTTCTCGTCACCGATGCGGTCGGCGAACGAATCCAGGCGCTGCTGAATGGCCGCGCCCAGCGCCGCCAAGGTCGGCGCCGAGATCACATAGCTGGCGCTGTCGCCGGTGGCAGGCAGGGGAAAACTGCCGGCGAAAAGTTCGGCCGTGCGCTGATCGTAGACCATGAACAACAGCTTGTTCCGGTACTCCGAATTGAGAACATCCCAGGTGAAATGCGCGCGAGCGCGATCGTGGTAGTTGCGCTTCTCGTCGTAGACGCGCTCGCCGTACTTGTTGACCACGATCATGCTGTCGCCGGAGGGTTGCCACACATCCTTGGGCACGCTCGGGAACTCGAGAGCCTGCTCCAGAATCAGCTCGGCACGCCAGGCATTGGCCATATTGCCGATCTTGGCGCCCTGCTCGATGCCGGCTTTGACGAAGTCACCCTGGTTGGTGGGAACGGCGCACCCACCCCAGACCGGGCCGGCCTGGAAGTTGAGCATCAACTCGGGATTGTGGGTATAGCCGCCGCTGGCAAATACGACCCCGCGGCGAGCGTGGATGATGCGTTCTTTTCCGCCAGCTTCGACCTTCAGGCCATCGACCCGCCCCGCCCGGTTGCGGACGATGCCGACGACATGCTGCTTGTAGAGAATCGGGACTTGGTGCGCCGTCAGCCAGCCTAGCAGGATCTTGACGAGATCGCGGCCTCGCCCAAGATCTCCGGCCGGTGTCAGCGGTAGCAGGATCCGTCCTCGCAGCACTTTGCTTTCGTCCCAGTGATCTTGGTAGTCCGGGAGCATCACGATTCCGGACTTCAGGATTCCCGCCGTTTCCAGGTCCTCGATAACTTGGCTGGCGTTATCGTAGTAGGCCTCGATCAGCCGGTACTCTGCTTCTCCCAGACCAAAGCGCGGCTGCGACTTGCGATAAATGAAGGGATACGAACCCCGGGCCATGTAGCCAATGGCCGCATCTTTGGGGTCATCGACACCCTTGGTACGCATCTGGTGGTTATTGGGAATCCAGTACGCGCCATCCGATTTGATGGTCGTTCCACCGGCCGCCGCGGCCTTTTCGAGGATCAGGACTTTTGCGCCGGCACGCACCGCCGCGATAGCGGCCGACAATCCGGCAGCACCCGTGCCGACGACCAGGACGTCGGCAACGACATCGCCCCCGGTCGCGGATTCCGAGGCTGCGGCCATTGCAGGCGCGGCTACCGTGGCACCAATCGCGAGAGCCGCCATGCCTCCAAGGAATTCGCGGCGCGACGTGCCTTCACCCGATGGCGCTTGAGCTTCCGGGCTTTGCCCGCCGAACGTCTGATTCGAAGTTGTCATGCTGTATGCAACCGCGGCATCGCACTGGAATCGGGAGCCTGTCTGGGCGGGCCCGATCCCACGTTTGCGGCCGCTGCGTGCTCCTCCTCGCGGTCGTGGCCAACAAGCCCTGACCAAAGCTCTTGGATTAATTGCGAGTGAATGATCCACTCGCTGCCTATTTGCGTTATACTTTACACTCGTCAAGTTTTTAATGCAAGAGCCACTCACCCTGCCAGGAAAGTCCCCATGAATGACCTTTCCATTTCGAAGACCGCCGCTCCATACAAGGCCACGCACAAGGTGCGCTTCGTTACTGCCACCTCGCTGTTCGACGGCCACGACGCCTCGATCAACATCATGCGCCGCATCATGCAGGGCACCGGCGCGGAAGTGATCCACCTCGGCCACAACCGCTCGGTCGGCGAGATCGTCAACGCTGCCCTGCAGGAAGACGTACAGGGCATCTGCATCACCTCCTACCAGGGCGGCCATGTCGAATTCTTCAAGTACATGGTGGACCTGCTGCGCGCCAACGGCGGCGAGAACATCAAGATCTTCGGCGGCGGCGGCGGCGTGATCGTGCCAGCGGAGATCCGCGAGCTGATGAGCTATGGCGTGACCCGATTGTACTCGCCCGAGGACGGCGCCACGCTCGGCCTGCAGGGCATGATCGACGACGTCATCCGCACCAGCGACTACGATCTCAACGCCGTCGCCCCGCCAGAAAGCGAGGCGCTGGAGGCGCTGCACTCCGGCGACCGCCGCAAACTGGCCCAGGTCATCACTGCGGTAGAGAGTGGCGCCTACCCGGCCAACGTGCGCCAGGCCCTCATCGCCGCCGCGGCCGACATCAAGACCCCGGTGCTGGGCATCACCGGCACCGGCGGCGCCGGCAAGTCCTCCCTCACCGACGAGGTGATCCTGCGCCTGCGTCTGGACCAGGAGGACCGCCTCAGGGTCGCCGTCATCTCCATCGATCCCTCGCGCAAGCGCACCGGCGGCGCCCTACTCGGCGACCGCATCCGCATGAACGCGATCGAGACGCCACAGGTGTTCATGCGCTCGCTCGCCACCCGCGACACCGGCAGCGAGCTGTCCGCCGCGCTGCCGGACGTGATCGCCGCCTGCAAGCTCTCCGGCTTCGACCTGATCGTAGTCGAGACCTCCGGCATCGGCCAGGGCGACGCCGCCATCGTGCCCTTCGTCGACCTCTCGCTGTACGTGATGACGCCGGAGTTCGGCGCCGCCTCGCAGCTGGAGAAGATCGACATGCTCGACTTTGCCGACTACGTCGCCATCAACAAGTTCGACCGCAAGGGCGCCGAGGACGCGCTGCGCGACGTGGCCAAGCAGTACCAGCGCAACCGTGGCCTGTTCACACAGGCGCCGAACACCATGCCGGTGTTCGGCACCATGGCCTCGCACTTCAACGACGACGGCGTCACTGCCCTGTACCAGGCGCTGCGCGAGGGCCTAGAAGCGAAGGGCCTTAAGCTGCCCGAAGGCAAGCTGCCGAAGGTGAGCGTGCGCAACTCCACCCTGGGCCGCGCCATCGTCCCGGCCGAGCGCGCACGCTACCTGGCCGACATCGCCGGCGGCGTGCGCGGCTACCACAAGGAACTGGCGCGGCAGGCGCGCGTGGCGCGCGAGCGCCAGTCCCTGCGCACCGCCAAGGCGATGTTCGAGGACCGGAATCTGCCGGCGGCCGGCTTCGATGAATTGATCGCGGCCAAGACCGGTGAGTTGACGCCGGCCGCGCTCAAGCTGCTGGAACAATGGCCGAAGACGGTAGAGCTGTACGGCCAGGACGAGTACGTAGTGAAGATCCGCGACAAGGAGATCCGCACCCGGCTCACCAGCGAATCCCTCTCCGGCAGCAAGATCCGCAAAGTGGCCCTGCCGCGCTACGAGGACGACGGCGAGGTTCTGCGCTTCCTGCTCAAGGAGAACCTGCCGGGCTCCTTCCCCTACACTGCCGGCGTATTCGCCTTCAAGCGCGAGGGCGAGGATCCGACCCGCATGTTCGCCGGCGAAGGCGATGCCTTCCGCACCAACCGCCGCTTCAAACGCGTCTCCGAGGGCATGCCGGCGCATCGCCTGTCCACCGCCTTCGACTCGGTCACGCTCTACGGCTGGGATCCGGACCTGCGCCCGGACATCTACGGCAAGGTCGGCAACTCCGGCGTGTCGATCGCTACGCTGGACGACATGAAGGTGCTGTACTCAGGCTTCGACCTGTGCGCGCCCACCACCTCGGTATCCATGACCATCAACGGCCCGGCGCCGATGATCCTGGCCATGTTCCTCAACACCGCCATCGACCAACAACTCAACAAGTTCCGCGAGCAGAACGCCCGCGAGCCGACCGGGGACGAGCAGCACAAGATCAGGGACTGGACCCTATCGGTGGTGCGCGGCACGGTGCAGGCCGACATCCTCAAGGAGGACCAGGGCCAAAACACCTGCATCTTCAGCACTGAGTTCGCGCTGAAGATGATGGGCGATATCCAGGAGTATTTCGTGCACCACAAGGTGCAGAACTTCTACTCGGTGTCGATCTCCGGCTACCACATCGCCGAGGCCGGGGCGAATCCGATCAGCCAACTCGCCTTCACCCTCGCCAATGGCTTCACCTACGTCGAGTCCTACCTCGCGCGCGGCATGCATATCGACGACTTCGCGCCAAACCTGAGCTTCTTCTTCAGCAACGGCATGGACCCGGAGTACACCGTCATCGGCCGCGTCGCGCGCCGCATCTGGGCGGTGGCGATGCGCGACCGCTACGGCGCCAACGAGCGCAGCCAGAAGCTCAAGTACCACGTGCAGACCTCGGGCCGCTCGCTGCACGCGCAGGAAATGAATTTCAACGACATCCGCACCACCCTGCAGGCGCTGATCGCGATCAACGACAACTGCAACAGCCTGCACACCAATGCCTACGACGAGGCGATCACCACGCCGACCGAGGAGTCCGTGCGGCGCGCCATGGCGATCCAGCTGATCATTAACCGCGAATTCGGCCTGGCCAAGAACGAGAACTCGCTGCAGGGCAGCTTCATCGTCGACGAGCTGACCGACCTGGTGGAAGAGGCGGTGCTGAAGGAGTTCGAGGCCATCGCCAGCCGCGGCGGCGTGCTCGGCGCGATGGAGACCGGCTACCAGCGCGGCAAGATCCAGGAAGAGAGCCTCACCTACGAGCACAAGAAGCACGACGGCTCGCTGCCGCTGATCGGCGTCAACACCTTCCGCAACCCGAACGGCGACACCCATCTGCAAGCGATCGAGTTGGCCCGCTCGACCGATGACGAGAAGCAGTCCCAGCTCAAGCGTCTGGAAGACTTCCACGCTCGCAACAGCGCCGCGACCAAGACCATGCAGCAGCGCCTGCGCCAGGCGGCGATCGACAACGCCAACCTGTTCGAGGTGCTGGTCGAGGCAGTGCGCGTCTGCTCCCTCGGCCAGATCACCCAGACCCTGTTCGAGGTCGGCGGCCGCTACCGGCGCAATATGTAGCGTTTATACAGGTCCGATCGAACCGCCGTCGTCGATGAGGTTCGTGCAGTCCAATTGGCACGCGTCACAAGGAGAAAATATGCATGCCGGGTGACGAAGGGGCTCCAGCCCGCCTCATATTGAAGCTGCGGACTCCCCCTCGCCTTGCGTTTCACCGTGCGTGCGCGTTCGCACGAAAACCGCAGCCAGCGCGGAGGCCATTGTCGTTGCTACGGCACCCAGCAGGAATGCCAGGTGATAGCCGCTATTGAGCGCAGCAACAGCGTCGGCACCCGCAGCGGCCAGGTCGCCAGTGTGCGCGGCGGCCAGGCTCGCCAGGATGGCCAGACCCAGCGCGCCGCCCATCATGAACGACGTATTAACCATACCCGAGGCAAGGCCCGACTCGTCCGGCGATACGTCGCTCATCGCGGCCAGCAACATCGGATTGAATGCAACTCCCGCCCCCAAACCCATCAACGCCATGCTCGGCAGCAGGTATAGCACAACATTGCCTCCAGCCGGCGCGCGCGAAAGCAGTACCAGCCCAACTGCCGCCACCAGAAAACCCACTGACAGCGGCGCGCGAATCCCAAAGTGCATCACGAGCTTGGCCGACAGCCCTACCGAGAACACCGCCATGATGGTGTTGGCCGGCAGGAACGCAAGCCCCACCTGCATCGCGCTGTAGCTAAGCACGCGTTGCATGTAAAGCGCCGAGATGAACGACCACGCGAACAATGCAGCCGCCCACAACACGCCCGTCGCGTTGGCCACTGCTACATTGCGCAGCGTAAACATATGGAGCGGCATTAGCGGATGCGATACGCGTGATTCAATGACAAGGAACGCAATCATGAGCGCGATAGAAATACCCAGTTGGGTGAGCGTTTGTGCAGATGTCCAGCCGGCTTCGTTGCCGTGCACGATGGCGTACACCGCCAACATCAGCGATAAGGTAACAGTGATTGCACCCGCTATATCCAGCTTCGCACGATCGGTCGGCGGTATCTCCACCTGCAGGAGCGCCACACACCCAGCAAACACAGCCACGCCGATTGGCAGGTTGACCAGGAATATCCAGTGCCAGTTCAATGCGCTGGTCAGGAAACCGCCCAACAGCACGCCGATACCGCCGCCGCCCCCTCCCACGAACCCGTAAATGCCCATTGCTTTCGCGCGGTCCGCCGGCGACACAAACAGGTTCATGATGAGCGACAGCGACACGGCCGACACGACCGCACCGCCCAACCCCTGCGCGGCCCGCGCCATAATCAGCATCCCCTGCGAGTTCGCCAGCCCGCACGCGGCCGAGGCCAGCGTGAACAGCGTGATGCCGAGGAGAAATAGCTTGCGACGCCCAAATAGATCACCCAGCCGCCCGCCCAGGAGCAGAAACCCACCGAAGGTCAGCATATAAGCGTTGACCACCCATACAAGCGAAGTCTCGGTGAAGCCCAGGTCCGCCCGGATGGACGGCAGTGCAACGTTGACGATGGTTGTGTCCAGCACGATCATCAGCACACCCAGGCAGAGCACAATGAGGGCAAGCCAGCGCTTGCGTTCGTCGCTGTTATGCGTCATGGACCTACATCCTGTCAGTTGCTGCAAGCTCTTGGCCGTGCAGTAGATTCGAGATTGGAGCGGATTAACGCAGCACGCCCTTAGCACGTAGTTCGCGACCGATTCGGGCGATTTCGAGCTCACCCTCAACCAGCGCTGCGGAGTTGGTGTGTACCGAGTACTGGCCAATGTGGAGATCCTGGGAATGCGGAATTGCCGTACCAAGTAAGAAGCGCGTATCAGTCACCGCTTCGAATTCGATTGCCGCATCGGATTGGTCGAATATGGCCAGTTCACCTTTGTCGACCGCGCCTGGCCTGCACAAGCTCCCGTCCATCACCGCGATCCACCCGGTCTTGTGATCCCGCGGTGGTTGGTAGAACCAGCTCTGGCCTGCCTCGAGCTGCACGACGAAGCAGTTGACGTCCGACGGTGCATCGATCGGGCTGATCGCCTTGCCGCTGCTGCCGAGAAGTACGCGCGCCGGACCGTCCGACGGGATTTCACTAGCCGATAGATGTTGACTGAATGCGGGAGTCAGTTCACGCTCCGGCGGCAAGGCGATCCAAAGCTGGAACGCTTTGATGGGTGGCGCGGCGGAGCCAGAGTGCCAGACGCCGCGACCCGCGCTCAACCATTCGATGTCGCCCGCCACCATCGTTCCTTCGGGCCCGATGGATTCAACATAGCGACCTTCCCCTTCTATCGCCACTGTCATCGTGGCGATACCCGAATGCGGATGCCAGCCGAACCCTTGCTTGCCGATCGCCTCCTGCGTATCGACGAGATCGAGAAACACGAACGGCTTAATCATCTTGCCGATGTCGGAGGCGCTGACCATGCGGACGATCGGCCCGTGCGCGTGGCCGCGCGTGCGGAATATTATGTGACGCCCGACACCACTGGGAGGACCAGGCGGAGTTTGTACGGCGGCCTTCATCGTGCGCTCTCCAGGTTGTTGACTTGCCATAAATGATCTGCCGGATCAGATATCCGTATCGGTTTGCGCGAAATTGAGAAAATAACCGGTAAACACCGTCAGCCCCAGGTGTGCGAACGCCTCGGCTAGTTGGGCATCGCTCCAGCCACCTTGTTGAGCGGCCTTCCAGGTGGCATCGGTAACTTTTCCCGCATTGGCAGCCGCCTCCCTGACCACGCGGGTCAGCGCATCGATCTTGGCGTCATCCGTCGTTGCACCTGCTCGTAAGGCGGCGATCTGCGGTTCGCTCCAACCGCTCATACGGGCAAATCGACTGGCAATACCAATCATGTAGTCGTTCCCGATCGTGGCCGCAGTGGCGAGATGGAGCGCCCAACTCACCTTCGGCTCCAGGGTGCCGTGCTCGGCGGTCACGGCGCGCAGCGAAGCGTAGGCCGCCAGCACCGCCGGTGAATGCGCCATCTGGGCATGCAGGTTCAGGGGCCGCCCCGTAGGAGACGCCTGGGCAATCTTTTGAAGAATCGGCCGCGATGCTTCGGGTGCGTCATCAACGGTATGAGTGGGGATACGGCTCATGGGTTTTTCTCCTGGAACATTTGTCTTCAGGCGGTTGCCTGGACCGGGACGTTCACTTTGGCCCAAGCGGCAAACGTTGTCGGCTTCTGGCCGGCGACCTTATTGCCCAGCGCGATCGCTTCGGACGACTCCGAACCGAGGTACGTGTGGGCTTCGAAGTAGGCAAGCATCGCTGCGATACCGTCGGCGTGCGGGAACCAGCTTGCAAAAACATCGCGCGGCACCCGTTTGAACGATAGCTTGTGACCTTGTCTCTCCAGAGTAGCGACGATCTCGTTGAAGCTGAGGAAATCGCCAACCAGGGCCAAATGTTCACCATGCCCCGCCACTTCCGGCTGAGCGAAAGCACCTGCCACGATGCGACCGAGTTCAGAGACGTCACCCATGTGGATGACGCGCCGCTCTGGATCAAGCGGCAGCGCCCAACCGGCGGTGCCGTCGGCTTGTTTCTGCGGAGCCATTATGCCGACCAGGTTTTGGTAGTAGAACGGCGCAATTACGAAGGTGTGGTACACAAATCCCGCTTCGCTGACGACGCGCTCGAACTTCGCCTTTTCCGTGAAATGTGAAACTTTGAACTTGCCGCCACTGATCGTCTCCACATTGGGAAGCGTCGACCAAATGAAGTGCTGGATTCCTGCGCCCTTCGCCGCTTCGACGGCGGCTAGCGCCTGCCTGGACTCGTCTGCGCCTGCTTCCCAGGAATTGGTCACCAGGAATACTCCGTGCGCTCCGGCAAACGCGGCTTTGAGGGTTTCCGGCCGATTGAAATCGGCAAGAACGACTTCATCACCTAGCTTCGGATGTTTATCCGGATTACGCGTCAAAGCGCGCACCCTGAATTGACCGCTTGCTTGCAGCGCGCGCACGACACCGCCGCCTTGCTGACCGGTTGCGCCAACAACGGCGATGAGCTTCTCGGTGTTTGACATGATGTTCTCCAGTGAGTGTTTTGTTGTGGCGCAGCCGCCTCACGCAGCGAGCGCGGCGGTCTCTCTTTTCGCGGAAGCAAGCGCCACACTGCGTGCCTCCGGCCCCATCGCCACGCCCTCGGCGCGAATAAAGGTGATATCCGTGATGCCCAGCAGGCCGAAAGCCGCTATCAGATAGGTTTCCTGGTGGTCGAAGTTGGCGGCGGGCGAGCCTCCGCTGTAAACGCCGCCGCGCGATGAGGCGATCACCAGCTTCTTGCCGCCGCATAGTCCGACCGGACCGTGCTCGCCATAGCGAAAAGTCTTCCCGGCGACGGAGATGCGGTCGATCCAAGCCTTCAGCTGGGAGGGCACGCCCAGGTTGTACATCGGCGCGCCGATGACCACGATGTCGGCTGCCAGGAACTCCTCGAGCGCCGCCTGGCCCATCGCAAGGTCGGACTTCAATGCCTCGTCAGCCGGAGCGCCTTGCGCGGCTGCAAGGTGGGCCCCCGTCAGATGGCCGATCGGCGTGGCAGCAAGGTCGAGGCGGATCACCGCAAGGCCGGGATCGCGACTCAGGAACGTCGCGACCACATCCGCCGATAGTTCACGGCTGACCGAGCCCTGGGCAAGGATACTGGAATCTACATGTAGCAGTTTCATGAGGATTGTCTCCAGGCGGGCTTACTGCTTGAGCGCTTCGGCTGAGATGAGCAGCCTGGTCTTCATGCTGAAGCCGTACGCCTTGCCAAAGTCAACGCCGAAGTCGCTGCGATCGAATTCGCCGATCGCGTCGACGCCGCACACTTCGCGCTTGAGCATCGGATGCGGCATGCACTTGAACGAGTCGATGGTCAGCGTCAGGGGCTTGGTCACTCCGTGCATCGTCAAACTGCCGACGACAGAGACCGGCTTGTCGCCCTCGAACTTGATCGTGCCCTTATAAGTCGCTTGCGGGAACTTCGTCGAGTCGAAGAACTGATCCGTCTGAAGCTTCTGGTCGAGCGCCGTGCTGCCCGTGTGGACCGACGCGATGTCGGTCGCCACTTCGACAGTGCCGGTCCTTGCCGCGCGATCAAGCGTCACCGTACCCTGCGACTTGTCGAACTTGCCACGCCAGATCGACAGGCCGCCGATATGGTCGGCCTCGAAGCTCGGGTACGTATGCTCCGGATCAAGCTGGTACGTTGCCACATCCGCGAACACCGAAAACGACAATGAGGCGGCGAGTGCACCAGCCGCGGCCATCAGATGCTTCTTCAATTCAATCTCCTTCAAAGGTTAGGTTGCCGCGCCCGTGCGCGGTATCAGGTATGACGTCACAAAGTGTGGGGATTGAAAGCATCACACACTAGATGGCAAAATCGGGTTTCATTAATCCATATTTGGATAAATCTCATGCTCGACCTGAACGATCTTGCGATGTTCGTCGAGGTGGTCCGCGCTGGCAGCTTCTCCGAGGCGGCGCGCCGTCTGCGCATGCCCTCGAACACGCTGAGCCGGCGCATCGATCAACTCGAAGGACGCCTCGGCGCACGTCTGCTGCATCGGTCGACACGCAAGCTCGCACCGAGTGCAGAAGGCCGCGCGCTGTTCGAACGCTACGCGCCTGCGCTTGACCAACTCCTCGAGATCGAGCGCCTTCATTCAGATGCGCAGGCTCCGTCTGGCTCGGTTCGCATCACCGCGATGGCCGGCCTGTTCGAATTCTTCCGCATGGAATGGCTGGGAGAGTTCTACACGCGCTATCCGGCCATCAGCGTCGATTTCCTGCTTGACGATACAGCGACTGATCTGATTTCCGAACGTATCGATCTGGCTTTGCGCATGGGCATCGAGACCGGGAGCGGATTCAAGGTCCGTCGGCTGGCGCCGAGCGCGATGATTCTCGCGGCGAGTCCGGCCTACCTTGAAAGGCGCCCTGCACCACGCACACTGCGCGAGCTGTCCGAACAGGATTGCCTGACGATTTCCAATCGCAACGGTCGCAATTCCTGGCGCCTGCAGGGCCCACGCGGCAGTCAGGAAGTGCCGATCAATAGCCGATTCGCGGTCAACGACATGCGGGTGCTGGCGCAAGCTTGTATCGCTGGCCTGGGCATTGCGCTGCTGCCGCAATTGATCGTTGAGCCAATCATCGTGCAGGGGAAGCTGGTACGCGTGCTGCCGGCCTATCGCCGCGAGAGTACTGGGCTCGGCCTGCAGCTCGTTTACACGAGCCGCCCGCCGGTGCCGCCTGCGGTAGCAGTCTTCGCCGAATTTCTTTTGCAGAAACTGGGTGACGCGATACCGGGCGCCCAGCAAAGCAAGGCCGGCCGGCAGTAGGTGGATTCCTAAACAAACGCCTTGGCTTGATCGACACCAAGGCGCACGAATCTCCATACCCGGGAGAAGACTGGGGAGGAGAAGGCGAGGCCAAGGAGCCGTTATTCAACCGGCCACGTCCGCGACTTCGGCGACTGGAGCATGCTGCCCGCTCTCGGCCGCAATGAGCTTCTTCAACGCGCGGCGGACTCGCATCGCGGCGGCATCTGGGGCGAGCAAGACCGGCCGCAGCTCGTCGAAGGTCTTTCCTCCCATCGACTCCTGGACGGCAGCGATCATCGGCTCGTCCTCCCCGGTAAAGGCCGAGGCGACCACTTCGTGGATCGCCTTGTCCAGGCCAGTGTTGTCCATGGCGTAACGACGCGAGGCGCTCCAGAAATAGTGCGTGGACGTGGCGGTTTCGGGAGTGATGATGTGCAGTGTCAGAATCGCAACGCCCTCGGACCTGGCGCGACCCGGCTTGGTGACGCCGACATCAAGCAGCATGTGGGCGGGCGCGCGCCACGAAATGTCCTGCCAATGGTCCACAGGCTCCCCGGCGCCACCAAACTGCATATCCCAGAACGGCGACGGGCGCACGTTCTCGTAGAGTGTGTTGGATGCGACCGTGGTTTCATCCTGCAAGAACTGGCGCTTGCCGCCTTCCATTTCGTCGTTGCCGAGCGTTCCCGGATGAAGGTGCGGCACATGCGAAAGGTCCATCAGGTTGTCGATGTAGAGCTCATGGCTTCCGCGATTGCTCAGCACCCCGCGCTGGGTGTTGTATTCGGCGGACGCGGCGAACGAAAAGTCCGGAATTGCGTCGGGGTCGGCGTCTTCTGCAAGCCCCATCCAGAGCCAGATCATGCCGTGCCGTTCGATGGCCGGCCAACTGCGAATCCGCGCCGCGGCGGGGATGGCCCCGGTGCCGTGGGGATTGTGGACGCAGGCACCGGCGCCATCGAACTCCAGCCCGTGGTAGCCGCACTTGATGACGCCGCCGGGCAGGAGCTTGCCCCGCGACAATGGAGCGAAGCGATGCGGACAGCGGTTGGTTAGAGCGGCGACACTGCCGTCCTCTCGCCGGAACATGACGATAGACTCGTCACAGATGCGCCGCTCGAACAAACCCTTTCCGACCTCATCGCCGAACGCCGCCACGTACCAAGCCGATTTCAGAAATTGCATGGATCTCGCTCCTAGTGAACACGGATTGGCACGCTGGCCAGACCGCGCAGTACATTGTTTTCGGCGCGCCTTACCTCGCCATCCAGCTCAAAGCGATTGACCCTTCGGATCAGCGCCCCGAGTAAGGCGCGCATCTCAATCCGCGCCAGGTGCTGGCCGGCGCACATGTGCGTACCACTGCCAAAACCCAAGTGATCGCCGGCGGGGCGCCGAATGTCGAACCGTTCAGGATCCAGCCACTTTCTTTCGTCGCGATTGGCCGAGGCATAAAGCATCAAAGCGCGGGAGCCTGCCGGAAGCACGACATCCTCGATCGTGTGTTCTCGCGTCACACAGCGGGTAAATCCGGTGATCGGTGACTCGAGGCGAATGGTCTCGTTGAGGGCGCCGGTCGCAAGCGAGGGATCGCTGCGCAGCGCTTCCCACTGGTCGGGATGGCGGGAGAACAGCCAAAGCATGGCTGCGGTTGCGAAGATGGTTGTGTCGAGGCTCGGCACGATGTAGTCGATCAGGATGCCGACGCCCTCCTGAGGCGTGATTTCGCCGCGGTCCGCGGCCTCGAGAACCTTGGCACCCCAGCTCCCGGGCTTCACCGCACGCTCCGCCACGCAGCGACCGGCGTATTCGATGATCTCTCCGACCTTGGCCAGGCCTCTGGCAGCCCGCTCATTGAAGGCACCCAGGCTGTCGAATCCTGCCGCGGCCCATTCGAGCATGCGCTCGCGACCTTCTTCCGAGAGCCCCACCAACTCTGTGACGATGGTCAACGGCAGATAGCGGGCCAGGTCGGTCGCAGCGTCGAACGTGCCTCGCGAGACCAACTCCTCCACCTTGGCTTGGGCCGCGGCATCGATACGCCCTTTCAGCGGCGCCAGGGCCGCAGGCGTCAAGGGAGCTTGCAGCACCGCCCTGAGCTTGCGGTGCAGTGGATCATCACTGCACAAGGTGGTGCCCCTGACCACCTCGTTCACCTGCCCGGACGCCGCAACCCCTTGCGCGGACGAGAAGACCTCGGCGTTGCGCAGAGACTCACGGACATCCTTGTAGCGTGAGATGGCCCACACCCCGGTTCGATCGAGCCACACCGCGGCGCCGGCGTCACGCAGCTTGCGATAGTGGGGGTAAGGATCATTGCGCACCGCCTCGCTGTAGAGGTCGATATCGGATGTCTGGCGTGCTGCGTCCATTGAAGCGTCCTCCTAAAGCCGATCGATTGGTCGCGCACCGGCGCAGACCATCGAACGACGCCGGGCCTTGTTGACTTGGCTTCGGCTTGATTCCGGCGCAATATATATACTTTACATCTGGCAAGTTTTGCAAGCGGTCGCGCTGTTTACGACCGAACAGCGACGTGCGCATCCGCATGGCAAATACCGTAGCCTTCATTGTCGGTGCAGCCCGCAGTCCGGATGCGCAAGCTGTCTACCCAACTTCAGGCAGAAGGTATTCCCATGCTAGTAGCAGCTTATGAGCAGAACGGTTCCGCCCGTGACGTCCTTCGCTTACGGGATCTGCCTGATCCGCATCCGGGGCCCGGCGAAGTCCGCGTCAAGCTCATTACATCGGGGATCAACCCGTCGGACGTAAAAATGCGCCAGGGTCTACCGGGCGCGGCCCTGGCATATCCGATCATTGTTCCGCATAGCGATGGCGCAGGCGTCATCGACCAGGTCGGGAAAGGGGTCCCACAGGGCCGGCTAGGTGAACGCGTATGGACGTGGAATGCCGGTTGGGGACGCCCAATGGGAACAGCTGCGCAGTTTGTGACCTTACCCGAGGCGCAGGCGGTGACATTGCCCGATAGCACCGATTTTGCCGCGGGCGCGTGTCTGGGTATACCGGCCCTGACGGCCTATCACGCAACGGCTCTTGGCTCAGGTGTGCGTGGACGGTCAGTTTTAATCGCCGGAGGCGCCGGTGCCGTCGGCCACTACGCCATCCAGTTTGCCAAACTCCTGGGGGCACGACAGGTTTTGACCACCGTAAGTTCCGCCGAGAAGGAGCGTCTGGCCAGAGCCGCTGGTGCGGACGACGTGGTCAACTACCGTTCCGAAAACGTGCCGGACAGAGTCGCGACAATCACACGGAACGCAGGGATAGACCGGATTGTCGAGATCGATCTGTACAGCAACGCCAGACTGGATTTCAGTATCGCCAGGGCAGAGGGCGACATCGTCGTAGTGGGCGCCGGCAACAGCGACGTTGCCATTCCTGTGATGGAGGGCCTCTTCAAAAATCTGAACATGCACTTTTTTGCCGTCTACCTGCTAGCCCGAGCGGATCGCGAGAGAGCTGAAACCGGCCTGACCGCGGCACTGAAGTCCGGTCACCTGCAGCACAATATTGCCGCCCGCTTTCCGCTGGATCGCATCGTGGACGCACATGAGCTGGTGGAAAGCGGCTCTGCCATGGGGAATGTTGTTCTCGATATCGGCTAAAGCGCCACGGCGAAAGTGACGCGGCGGTCCTGACCAGGTGAACACACTCAGGTATCGATAAGCTTGCCGCCGCGAAGCTGCAATCCCACGCGGGTTTGCGGTGTCGTTCCAAGAGGGTCGCAAAGCGGAATCGATAGACCTTGACGGAGGTCACCGATATATGCTGACAGGAGCTTTCGCCCCTTAGGCCCGCAGATAAGTCCCAATGGCCGCTGTCCAGGGACACCAGAGCCTCTCACGGTTGAACGAAGGAATTTATCGAGGCCGTCTGAGCCGGCAGCGTGGCCCAACCAGTGGAGATCGTCCAACAACGTCGAACCGTGCGGACACCGCTTCAACTCCTTCAAACGGACAAGTTGCTCCGGCTCAGTCGAGCCTACCATTATCGGACTCGCCCGAAGAAACCTTGCCCAGAGAGCGCAGGCCGCGGTCCATCGGTTTCAAACAGCCACGCATTGGATTCGTGATCACGAGGATTGCGCGCAGCCAGCGCCACATTGCGCCTCTCGCGCGCCTCACCATCAAGGTGGTTTGCAACGCCCATCTCGCGCGCCGCCAACTGTACGCTCGAAGTGCGTGGGAAGCGGGCATTTTCGTATGCAAAGAACGCCGACGCGATATCAGCGGGCGTCTCGGCCAGCAGCGCCGCTAGGCACACCGAATCCTCCACCGCCATGCACGCCCCCTGCGCCAGGTAAGGCAGCATAGGATGAGCGGCATCGCCCAACAGCGTCACCCGGCCTTCGGTCCAGTGCTGAACCGGATCCCGATCGCACAACACCCACATCCTCCAGGCCTGCACGTGGTCGAGCAGACGCTGCACGCGATCGCAGGCGTCGGCGAAGCCTGAGCGCAGCTCGGCGAGGTCCGCTTCCTTGTCCCAGCCTTCCAGGTAGCGGGACGAGTGAAAGATGGCGACGATGTTGAACAACTCTCCGCCGCGGAGCTTGTAGCAGACCAGGTGGTGCCGGGGCCCGACCCAGACCTGGACGTTGTCAGTCAAGATGTCAACCGGCACCTGGTCGGCAGCCAGCACCGCCCGGTAAGCGATGTGCCCCGATACCCGCGGGCGCCCATCGCCGACCACGAATGAACGAACCTCCGACCAGAGGCCGTCGGCGCCGATCAGCGAGGCTCCGGTGGCACTGGAGCCATCATCAAGCTGCACGACAACACGCTCCTGGTCCTGCTCGAGCTTGCGCACGCCGTTGCCCAAATGGAATTCGATCCGGTCGGAGTAGCCGCGTGCGGCCTCCAGCAGCACGCCTTGCACATCAGCCCGGAACGCCACCTGATATGGATGGCCAAACCGATCGAGGAACGACTGGGTCAACTCTTGCCGGCAGATTTCGGTCCCCGAAGGGCTGTCCATCAGGACGATGGCTTCCGGCCGGAACGCGATCTCACGGATCTCTTGGGCTACACCCAGCTTCTCGAAAGCCCGGATGCCGTTGGGGCCAACCTGCAAGCCAGCTCCGACCTCGCGGATCTCCGATGCCCTTTCGAAAACCTTCACATCGAAGCCCTCTCTTGCCAAAGCAATCGCAGCGGACAGTCCGCCGATGCCGGCGCCGGCAATCAAGATGGGGGCTGACAAGGGACCAACTCCTCCTGTATTCGATGAACTTCGGCAATTCGGCGGGGCTGGAGACTTCCACGTCGGACCGGCCTTTGTCGACCGACCGCTTCGCTGGACAGCGATAGCGAACTGGTGTCGATTCATTGGACCAACGCTAACACTATACTTTACGAATGGCAAATATAATAATATCCGCTTGAGTGAGACTTGGAAGAAGTCAGATGGGTACACACGGAGAAATCAAATTTCTGGCCGATTCGCGCTGGGACCGCCGCGTGTTCGGAGGCACCTGGCGCAGTAGCGATGGCGGCAGCAGCGAAGTGATCGAGCCTGCCACCGGCTCAGTACTGGCGCAGGTCGGTTTCGCCAACGCCGCCGACGTAGCGGTCGCAGCGCGCAGCGCAGCCGCAGCACAGCCGGCATGGGCCGCAACGGCGCCACGCGAGCGCGCCCTGTTCTTTCGCAAGGCGGCCGCGGCCCTGGAGAGCAACTTCGACGAGCTGGCCACCTACATCGTGCGGGAAACCGGCTCGATCCTGCCCAAGGCACAGCGTGAGCTTAGCGAGGCGA
Organism: Nevskia sp.; assembly: GCA_028291705.1. Taxonomy (GTDB): domain Bacteria; phylum Pseudomonadota; class Gammaproteobacteria; order Nevskiales; family Nevskiaceae; genus Nevskia. Next base: position 26,811 of record JAQGNS010000189.1, on the reverse strand, counting down.
TCACCATGCTGCATCTGGCAGCCGCCATGCCCCTCCAAGGCCATGGCCAGGTGCTTCCGAGCGCACCTGGCCGCATGAGCATCGCACGGCGCATCCCTCATGGAGTGGTCGGAGTCATCTCGCCCTTCAACGCCCCGCTTGTACTGTCGTTGCGTGCGGTGGCGCCGGCTCTTGCGGCTGGCAACGCGGTGGTGCTCAAACCGGATCCTCAGACGCCTGTCAGCGGCGGTTTCATCATCGCCCGTGCTTTCGAGCAGGCTGGCCTGCCGGAGGGGCTGCTGCATGTGCTGCCCGGCGCGGTTGAAGCGGGCGAGGCGCTGGTTACGGATCCGCACGTGCGCATGATCGCCTACACCGGTTCCACTGGCGCCGGCCGCCGGGTGGGCGAGTTGGCCGGCAAGCACCTGAAGAAGGTCTCGCTCGAGTTGGGCGGCAAGAACTCCCTGATCGTGCTGGAGGACGCCGATCTGGACCTCGCAGCCAGCAACGCCGCCTTTGGCGCGTGGCTGCACCAGGGCCAAATCTGCATGGCCAGCGGCCTTATCCTGGTGCACGAGAAGATCGCCCCCGCACTGATCCGCAAGCTCGCCGAGAAAGCCAATGTCCTGCCGGTGGGTGACCCGGCACGGCAGCACGTCGCGCTCGGGCCGATCATCAACCAGCGCCAGCTGCAGCGGGTGCACAACATCGTCCAGGATTCGGTAGCGGCAGGCGCGCGCCTAGAGGCCGGGGGTATCTATGAAAAGCTGTTTTACCGGCCGACCGTGCTTTCCGGGGTCAGGCCCGGTATGCGGGCCTTCGAGGAGGAGGTCTTTGGACCTGTCGCCAACGTGGTGAGCTTCTCCAGCGACGACGAAGCCGTGGCACTGGCGAACCACACGGAATATGGCTTGGCGGCTGCGGTCATCTCGCCGTCGGTCGGACGAGCTATGGCGCTAGGCGAACGCCTCAACGTCGGCTCGCTTCACATCAACGACCAGACGGTCAACGACGAGTGCGTCAATCCTTTCGGCGGACGCGGTTGTTCCGGCAACGGCGGAGCGGTGGGCGGCCCCGCCGATTGGGAGGAATACACCCAGTGGCAATGGATGACGGTCAAGGATACGCCGCCTAAGTATCCGTTCTGAACCGGTGGTCCTGTGTGACGGCGGGCGGGTTTGCTGAAACCCGGCCTCGACGACTAGTCGGTTCAATCCCAGGCCGGCGCCAGACCAGGAGGACTGACGATGCGGCTGCGCGGCGCTGCCAGGCTGTGCACCGCCGCCATTTCTTCATTCGTAAGCTCGAAATTGAAGATTTCCACGTTTTGCGCCACCCGTGATTCCTGGACCGTCCGTGATAGGGCGATCACGCCATCCTGCTGGATCAGCCAGCGCAGCACGACCTGCGAAACCGACTTTTGGTGGCGCCGCGCAATCTCTTGTAGTAGCGGCTCGGCAAAGACGCGCCCAACAGCCATCGCGCAGTACGCGGTCACCGTCATGCCGGCCTCACGCGCGCCGGCAATGAGAGTGGACTGATTTAGGTAAGGGTGGTACTCGACTTGGTTGGTGACCAGCGGGTGCCTCGTCAAATTGACGGACTGGCGCATCAGCGCCAGGTTGAAATTGCTCACCCCAATCTGGCGGACCTTTCCCACATCCACTAGTTCGTTGAGGGTGCCAATCTGCTCGGCCAGCGGCACGCCATCGAAGGGCCAATGCAGCAACAGCAGATCGATGTAGTCGGTGCGCAGCTTGCGCAGGCTCTCATCGACCGACGCGGCAAATCGGCTTTTGGCGTAGTTGGCTACCCAGACCTTGGTCGTGATGAACACCTCGGAGCGCGGGACGCCCGAGGCTTCGATCCCCGCTCCCACGCCTTCCTCGTTGCCGTAGACCTGCGCGGTATCGACGTGACGAAACCCCGCTCGTAGCGCGTGCGGGATCATGCGCAGCATTTCTTCGGTCGACATCCCGTAACTGCCAAATCCCAGCGCCGGAATGCGACCGCCACCGACCGCTACATATTGCATTGATTCCCCTCCCCCGCTCACGCCTCGATGAACTTTTGCAAGAGGCGCACGAATTCTCCCACCTCCTGCCGGGTAAAGCGACGGAGCGCGCTGTTGAGCTTCCCGACGAGAATCGGCAGCGCGCCCTCCACCATGGCCTGGCCGGCATCGGTCAGCTGCAGCTCCACGCTGCGGCGATCCGTGGCGCGCCGGTGGCGCCGTACCCATCCTCTAGTCTCCAGCTGATCCAGTGCTCGACTTAGGGCGCCGCTGTCGTGGCTCATTTGCGACCTGAGATCTTTCGGGCTTTGTGCGACGCGGTCGCGCAGCGATATCAGAATGCCCAGTTGGACATGGGTCAGTCCGAGGATGGCGAGTGCCGGTCCCAGCTCGTTTACGCAGCGGACGTGCGCGCGCCTGACGAGGTGCCCCACGCTTCGGTAGGACTGGTAGCCGTCGACGCTGTAATGTTCCATCAAAAAAATTCAATGTCCGGAGCCGATACGATCCAACTCCGCCATCGCCTCCTGCGGCAGCTTGACTTCGGCCGCTGCAAGGTTTTCCCGCAAGTGCACGACGGAGGATGTTCCCGGAATCAGCACGATGTTGGACGCGCGGCGCAGGAGCCAGGCCAGGGCGACCTGCATCGGCGTGTGCCCTACGCGAGCTGCCACATCCGACAACGTCGATGACTGCAGCGGCGTGAAGCCGCCCAGCGGGAAGAACGGCACATAGGCGATTCCCTCGCGGCCCAGGCTCTCGATCAGGGCGTCGTCGGCGCGGTGCGCCACGTTGTAGTAGTTCTGAACACTGGCAATCTTGGCGATCCTGCGACCTTCCGCAATCTGCCTAGACGTCATGTTGCTTAGACCCAGGTGGCGGATCAGGCCCTTTTGCTGCAGCTCAGCCAATACCGTCAGCGGGGCCTCGATCGGACCCTCTGCCGGCTCCAGATTGCTATACATGCTGCGCAGGTTTACGAGGTACAGTTCGTCCAACCCCAGGTTGCGCAGATTGTCGTGGACCGCGCTGGTCAGCTCGCTGGCGGACATAGCAGGAATCCATGCCCCATCCTCCCCGCGCCTGGCTCCCACCTTGGTGACGATCACCAGATCATCCCTATAGGGATGCAGCGCATCCCGGATCAGCTGGTTGGTGGTATGGGGACCATAGTAGTCGCTGGTGTCGATGTGGTTCACACCCTGGGCTACGGCCTCGCGCAGCACTGCGAGAGCGGCCTGGCGGTCCTTCGGGGGCCCCATAACCCCGGGGCCGGCCAGCTGCATAGTGCCGTAGCCCAGCCGCTTCACGCTGCGGTCGCCCAGGGTATAAGTTCCGGCTTTGTCGATAGTAGACACCTGCATGCTCCTCATCTGCGCGATTGCGGCAAGCCATTCAACCCGTACGTTCTCCGCAAAACGGTCACGCATGAGCATGGATGGCCTTGATTGCCGGGTCTATCGGACTCTCCGCACGTGGCGGGCTCACGGGACTGCTTCAGAAAGGGTACTGGCGCTGGCGGCTGTGCGAGTTGATCCAGATAACGTCCTGGAACTCCTTCAGACTGTCAGGGCCAGTGCGGCCCCAGCCGCTGTCCCGTACCCCGCCCATTGGCGCGTGGATTTCGTCGTTCACTGTTGCCGAATTGACGTTGACGATGCCGGCCAGAATCTTCGGCGCCAGTTCGAACGCCCGGTAGGTATCGCCCGCCAGGATCGAGGAGGTGAGTCCGTACAGGGTGCGATTGGCGGCTTCGACGGCCTGCTCGGGCGTGTCAACCACTTCCACTACCACCACCGGCCCGAAGGTTTCCTCGTTCGCAACAGTCGCGTCGAGTGACACATTGCTGAGTATGGTCGGCTGGTAGATCTGGTCTTTGAAGACGCCACCGGTATGCAGCTTTGCGCCCTTCGCCACCGCTTCCTTCACGCGGTCATCGCAGAGCTTGACCGCGGTCGGTGTGATCAGCGGCCCGATGATGGTCTTGGGGTCCTGGGGATCGCCGGAAGGCAGGGTCTTGGTCCGCGCGGTGAACCTTGCCAGGAATTCGTCGGCGATCTTGCGCTGTACGATGATGCGGCGTGTATTGAGGCAGATCTGCCCCTGGTGGAAGAAGGAGCCGAACGTCGCGGTGCGCACCGCGTAGTCGATGTCGACGTCGTCGAGGATGATCATCGGGTTGTAGCCACCGAGTTCCATCGTCGTGCGCTTGAGCGTTTCGCCGGCCCGCTTGGCCAGCATCTTGGCAGTCTTGACCCCGCCGATCAGGTTGATCACGCGCACGTCCTGGCTTTCGAAGAAGACATCGGCTATGGGGCCCGCTTCGCCGGGTGCGTGCGTGACCACGTTGATGACGCCTTTGGGAAAGCCGGCTTCCTCGGCGATCTGTGCAAGGATAAGGCCCGCCGAGATAGGGGCCAGCTCCGACGGCTTCACCACCACCGTATTACCGGCAGCGACCGGCGACAGAACGGCGCGCCAGGCCAACACATTGGCGCCATTCCAGGGCGTAAAGCTTGCGACGACGCCGAGTGGTCGGCGCACTCCGATGGAATGGGTTCCGGCCGCATTGGATTCGAGGACCTCGCCTTTCGGCAGGTACATCCAGCCGACAGCCTGCTCGATAGTGGCAGCAACAAGATCCTGCTGAAAAGTCGCGAATGAAATCGTGCTGCCCGTCTCGAGGGCGAGGATCTGGGCGATCTCCGCGCGGCGGCGCTTTACGATCTCGGCCGCCTTGAAGAAGAGCTTGGCGCGTTCGACAGGCGTGGTCTCGGCCCAGGCCGGAAAAGCCGCAGCAGCCGCCTTGACCGCAACGGTAGCTTCCGCCCTGCCACCCGCGGCGACGCGCGCAAACAGGCCGCGATCGTAGGGCCGATAGACATCAAAGAGCTTGTTGCCCTCGGCCGGACGCCATTCGCCGCCGGCGAAATACTGATATTCCTTGATTCCGTTCACTTCCTTCACGCCATTCGACTCGGACATTGCTTCTCCTTGGGGGATATTTCAGATTCTCACAATCACCGGCCGTACCTTCCCCGATCTCACGGATGGCATGACCAGGCACCTTCATTCTGCTTTCACATCGTGGATTGCACGCCAACGCCTGCCCGCAGCCTCTCGGTCAGAAAGGAACCGATGGCGTCCAGGGCTTGTGCGGACGCCCTGAGCGTTCCGACGCTGCCAGCAAATCCATGCGGCATCCCCATCCACACGTCGAGCGCGACGTCGACGCCGGCGGAAATCGCGTGCTCGACATAGCGACGGGAATCATCCAGCAGCACCTCCGCATCTCCGACGTGGATGCGGACCGGGGGCAGGCCAGTGAGCCGCCCGTTGAGCGGCGAGGCCAGTGGATGCTTCGCATCGGTACTTCCCAGGTAGGATTCAACCAGCTCTGCCACCTGCGAACGAGTAAAATACGGTTCGGATTCCGCACGCGTCTCGTAAGTCGCGCCGGAGAGGGTCAAATCGGTAACCGGCGACAATACTGCCACTGCAACCAGCGTTGATTTGGTGGAGACAGTTTCTGTGGCGACGCGAGAAGCCAGGACCAATGCAAGGTTGCCACCGGCAGAATCCCCTGTGACCGCAATCCGGCGAATGCCTATTTCGCCGAGCCCGCGGTAACACGCCAACACATCATCCACGGCTGCGGGAAAAGGATGCTCGGGAGCAAGTCGGTATTCCGGGATAAAGGCACTCGCGCCTACCCTCGCCGCAATATGCCCGACAAGATGGCGGAACGCCTTGGCGGTCCCCAGGCTGAACCAGCCGGCGTGCAAATGCAGCACCGCCTCAGTTGATCGGGACGACTTCGGATGGATCCAAAACCCGTGAATTCCACCAACCGTGCCGGCTTCGAAAGTCACGTCGCCGTGCGGCAACACACTTTCCATGAGGGCATTAAACGGTTCACGGGTTTCGATACCCCGCAGCAGCCCTTTCCTGGCAATTACCGCGGATCGCATGGCGCTGACGACGACCGCATCTTCAGAATCGAGGGGGTGCGTTGTGACACTCCCCTTCGGTATGCCGTCTAAAGTTGAAGATTGCATGGTCGGCTCCTGTAACTTAGCGCGCATGGCATCGCCGAAAATGGCCATTTGTCTGCCAATAATCGGCGTGCCTTAAGACACGTCTGAGCGCGAGTATCTGCCGCTGTTAGCCGAACAGCTTGTTCGCGGTCTTTGCAATCAGCTCGCCCTGATGGCGCGCGCCGGCGAGTTCAATTGCGCTCGGTTGGCGCTGACCCTGGCCGCCAGCGATCGTTGTGGCGCCGTACGGCGCGCCACCGACGATCTCGTCGAGAGTCATCTGACCTTGATGGCTGTAGGGAAGACCAACGATGGTCATGCCGAAGTGCAGCAGGTTGGTGATGATCGAGAACAACGTTGCCTCCTGGCCGCCGTGCTGGCTGGCGGTAGAGGTAAAGGCCCCACCGACTTTGCCATTCAAGGCGCCGCTCATCCACAAGCCGCCCGCCTGATCCAGAAACGTCGCCATCTGCGAGGACAAGCGTCCGAAGCGCGTCGGCGTGCCTACAACGATGGCGTCATAGTTGGCGAGCTCGGCGACGGTCGCCACGGGCGCCTTTTGATCGAGCTTGAAATAAGCAGCCTTCGCGACTTCCGGTGGCGCAGTTTCCGGCACTCGCTTGACATCAACCGTGGCACCGGCGGAGCGGGCGCCATCAGCGATAGCATTGGCCAGTGTCTCGACGTGGCCATAAGAGGAGTAGTACAGCACCAGGACTTTCGACATAACAGGCTCCTTTCGCTTTCTTCCGGCGGCGCCGGACATGGGTCATTTACGGCCGAGCAGGCGCGCGGCGTTGTTGCGATACACGGCATTCATATCAATGCCGGGAATCTCTATTTGATCGAGCACCTTCCCAAAGTTTTGAATTGCGGCAAGCGGGGCAAATGGGAAATCCGTGCCGAACAGGATGTGGTCGGGGTCGGTGACGTGCGCCAGCGCTGCGAGGGTGGAGGGAGCGGCGGAGAGCGCCGTGTCGAAATAGAACGAGCGGATTGCAGCCATCGGATCGCCATATTGCTCCACCAAACCGGGCATCATCGAAATGGACAACGACAGCCGAGGCGCAAGAAACGGCAGGGTGCCACCGGCATGCGAGAGGATGAATCGCAGCTTGCGGTAACGATGGATGGCACCCGAGATAATTAGGCTCGCCGCAGTACGGGTGGTATCGAACGGGAACTCCAGCACGGACGCGGGCGCGACGCGCGGCGTCTCGTAGGGCGGCTGGTTCGGGTGGATGAAGGCGACGGAGCCCCGACGATCAAGTTCCTGCAACACCGGTTGAAAGAGCGGATCTCCGAGGTACCGACCCTCATAGCTGGTGAACAGGATGAACCCGTCCGCCTTCAGTGTATCGAGGCTGTACTCGATCTCTCTCAGCGAAGCATCCACATCCGGCAGAGGCAAGCTGGCGAACGAGCCGAACCGCCCCGGATATCGCGCTCTCAAGTCTGCGGCGGCGTCGTTGCACTTTCGCAGCAAGGTCGCGGCATCGGTCAATGGCGGGCCGGACGACACGGATGCGATCCCCTCGCGAATGCCGTTGCTGTCCATCATCGAGATGGCAGCCTCTGCCGACCAGGTAGGCGCTTTCCCGCCAGGCATCACGGAAGCCAGCATTTCCATCCCGACCGCGTCCACGTAGACCTTCGGGAAGATGTGATGGTGGGTGTCGATCTTGTCCTTGCTCATGTTCATCGTCCTGTGTGACGCTCGATCCTGATGGGATCGTGTTCTGATCGGAAAGTAGCGAGTTAAATATCAGTATACTTGCCAATCGTCAAGTATAACGCCAACATGCCTTCAGACGCTCTTCCATCCGATCGACGTAAAGTCGGCGCTCCGCAAAGATCTGCGGCCTCATTTGGGGAAATCGTGGCGTGCGCACTCACGGGAGCGCACCGTCGATGTTGGGCGTCGTGATGGCTTTCATGGTGTCTCCTTGAGCACCTGCGGTCGGGATGGAGCACGATGACGCGAGCAACCAACTTTTGAGTGCCTCACGGTCATCGGCTATGTCCCCGCCGGGTTTCAGCAGAGATCATCGCTATGCACGAGCAATTACCGCTCCAGCGGCAATACTTTGATTTTTATGATCTTTGAGGCGATCAGTGCTGGCGATATTTCGCCATTGGCGATCTTCTGTACAACAACCACGCGCCTATCTCGCGCCGATTATTGCCGGAAGCGCCGCTTGTTGATTCCCAGCGCACGGATCTTTGATTCAAGTGTCGAGCGGGGAATTCCGAGCCTCGCAGCTGCCCCCGCGGACCCAAAGACTCGCCCGCTGCAGGCGTGCAACGCTTCCTCGATGATCGTCTTCTCGTGAGACGCGAGCGTGCTAGAGAGAGCGACACGGCTTTCGGCCGTCGATGCCGCTGACAGCCAACTGTCATCGATCGTGAATTCGTCGGAATCGCAGACGATTATGGACCGTTCGATGACGTTCTGAAGTTCGCGAACATTCCCTGGCCACGGATATGACTTCAGGCGGTCGAGCGTCCGCATGTTGACGTGTCGAAACGACTTTCCCATCTTCCGAGCGTAACGGTCAATGAAGTACTCAACCAACAATGGGATGTCGTCTCCCCTTTCCCGCAAAGGGGGCATCTCTACGGGAAACACGTTGAGACGATAATAAAGATCCTGGCGAAAGATCCCACCTGAGACGGCTTCTTCCAAATCGCGATTCGTGGCAGCAATCACACGAACGTTGACCCTGACAGCCTCTCTTCCACCGACGCGCTCGAATTCTCGTTCCTGCAGCGCCCTCAGCAATGCGGCCTGCGTGTCCGGCAAAAGTTCACCGACTTCATCCAGAAAGATCGTTCCACCCTCGGCAAGCTCGAAGCGACCGAGCCTCCGCTGTGTGGCGCCAGTGAAGGCTCCTTTTTCATGCCCAAACAGCTCAGAGGCCATTAACTCACGGGGAATGGCGGCGCAGTTCACCGCCACGAATGGCCGCGAGGAACGACATGACCGTCGGTGAATCGCACGGGCAACAAGCTCCTTTCCCGTTCCGGTTTCGCCCGTGATCAGAACTGTCGATTCGCTGGCCGCAACCTTGCTTACGCGCGAAAGCATTGCAGCAAGCGACGGCGACGTCCCAACAATCTCTTCAAACATCGACGTTTTGTCGATTTCCTCGCGAAGGGCAACGTTCTCTTGCTGGACTCTTTCCTCAGATACTTTGCGTTCCTCGATATCCGTACATGTAACATACCGACGAACCAGCAGTCCGTGGCTGTTGCACACCGAGTTAAAACGCGCCAGGAACCACCGATAGCTCCCGTCACTTTTGCGTAACCGCACTTCCATTTGGCCGGCGATGACGTCCGACAGCCGACTTCTAAACCCTTCCCGGTCGTCGGGATGAACATAACCCCCGACGGCACCGCCCTTCCATTCGTCCAAACTGGCGCCAACGTACGCAAGTGCAGTGCGGTTGGCGTAAACGTGCTCGCCGTTTGGGCCCACCACGCCTATGTGCTGTGGCGAGAGATCCGTGATCTGCCGGAGTTCCGCCTCGCTTTCGCGCAGGGCTTCTGTAAGTTGCGCCTGCTCCGTAACATCTATCCCTGCCCCCATGTATCCGTTGAACATCCGGTCATGCCGTAACGGCGTACCGACGCAACGGACATGACGAATTGATCGATCGGGCCGAACAATTCGCTTGGTGAAGTCAAAGGAATTGTGCTCAGAGAGCATTTTTTTAATATGGCGCGCGACGGAGTCCCTATCCTCTGGGTGCACCATCGCCATGTACTCCGAAACGCTCGGCGCCTTAGCTGTTGGCTCTAGGCCGTAGATGTGAAATAGGCCGGACGACCAGTATTCGAAACCAGAAGCGTTAAATGTCCAGGTGCCAAAGTGTGTAAGCCGTTCGCTCTCCGCCAGGTAGAACTCGGACAGCTTTTGCTCTTCGATTTCGAGATTAAGGCCAACCCACCCTAGTAGCCTTCCGGCATTTGTCCAGCGCGGTTCGGCGCGACTTAGGAACCACCGATATCCGCCCTCCGCACTGCGCACTCGAAAGGGCACTTCACCAGCACAGCTGGAATTGATGCAACGCGACCAGATTCTGCGCGTCTCGCCATGATCGTCTGGATGCAGAAGCGCGACGTGGGAATCCCACGCCGAGTCCAGCCTAATCCCGGATCTCAGGGGATGGTCGTTCGCGAGACCCACGTAGTTTGCGCATCGTTCGTTGAGAAATGTGACGGCGCCTGACGGGTCTGCGTACCACGCGTGCACTGGAATCAGGTTCAGATTGGCTTGCAGTGTTTCGTTCATAAGGTATCCGTCCGCTCGACGTTCGGTGAAAAGAATAACCCTTGTTCAAGCACTCGCCATCTTGCCCTTGCGAGTCAATTCCGATGATTTGGCTTCCGCCGTCCAAGACGGCGCACTGTTGCTCAGAATATCGCCATTGGTGATATGTCGCCAATGGTTGGCCAGTCAAACATCTTTGGATTCCTGTACTTGCCGTTGGAGCGGCAATTGCTGTGCCCACGTCAGGCGACGATCAGTACCGTGGCACAAGGCGACGATCAATGCTCAAAATACAACGCATCGCCAACGGCGACGTCGTGTTACTCGTGATCGGTCATCTTCGGGCCGACAACGTTGGAGTATTGTCCTCGCTGCTCGCCGAGCAACCGCCCGACCAAGCAGTCGCACTGGATCTCAAAGACTTGGTCCAAGTCGATCGTCAAGCCATCGGCTTCTTGCGGGAGTGCACAACAAAGGGCATTGCGCTGCGCAATTGCCCTGGGTACATCCGGATCTGGATCGCGTCCACGGCTAGAGATTCCCAATGATCACCCAAGCGTGAGGAGACCTCTGCTCTCGGCACCGACCAGTGAGGAATTGGTCGTCTGGTTGTTGTACAGGAGTTCGCCATTGGTGAAATATCGCCAGCACCGATAGAAAAAATTTATATATTAATCATTGACTTGCAGATGGTTCGGTAATTGCCTTGTATGCAGCCGTGTCCCTACTGAAAAGCCATGGCAGGGACATAGCCGATCACCGCGAGGTACTGAAGTCTTTGCTCGCGTCATCGTGCTCCGTTCGGACCGCAAGTCCTCAATGACACATATGGATGTGCCGTCAGAGGGCCCCACCGCCAGCAAAAGGAGATATCTCAAATGAACAAACCCAATGAAATAACGGAGATTCTTCTGGACCAAGTGGCGTCCGGGCAGATGAGCCGGCGGCGCTTCCTGGCCGCTGTCGGGACGGCTGGACTTACCGCCGCATTTTGGGGCGCGATGATAGAGCAGGCATTTGCGGCAGGGGAGAATCAGAGTGCCAACCAGGCACAGCTCAAGGATGCCTACGACTACATCGTGGTCGGTGCTGGTGCTTCAGGCTCGGTTATAGCCGGTGAGCTGTCGAAGTCGGGTGCCGACGTCCTGGTGGTGGAATCGGGCGGTGCGGACACAGCTCCTACGATCAGCAATCCGAGCATCTGGTTTTATAACATCGGCGGCCCCCTGGATTGGCATCTGCCAATCACCTCTGTTCCTCAACTCAACAACCGCAAATTCAACATGGCGCTCGGACATGTTCTGGGCGGCGGAGCATCGATCAACGCAATGGTCTGGTCGCGGGGCATGGATCGCGACTATGACGCCTGGGAAAAGGGCGGTGCGAAGGGTTGGGGCATCAAGGACGTCTTGCCAACCTTCAAGGCTCAGGAAGACTGGGAAGGTGGCGCCAACAATTGGCGCGGCGTTGGCGGTCCGGTCCACATTCGCAAACCGGGGGACCCCCACCCCACAGCCCCCGCCTTCATCGAGGCTGCGCGTCAGATGGGCATGCCTATCCTCGACGACGTGAACGGCCCGATGAAGGCCGGAGCGGGTTATATCAACATGAACATCGCGGTCGACGGCACGCGTGTGAGCGCAGCACGCGCCTTCCTGCGGCCCAACCTGGGCCGTCCGAACCTCACCCTACTGCTGAATACCGACGTCACCAAAATCGACTTCGAAGGCGACCGCGCGAGTAGCGTAAGCCTCGTCACCGGCGGCGCGCCCAAATCCATCAAGGCGAATCGAGAAGTGATTCTGGCTGCCGGCGCGATCCATAGCGCCAAGCTTCTTATGCTGTCCGGGGTCGGAGACGCAATGCACCTGAAGCAGCTTGGGATCAAGACGGTTGCCAATCTGCGAGGCGTCGGTCGCAACCTCCAGGACCACGTCCTCCTGTCCGGCGTCGTCTACCAATACAAGGGAAAGATGCCGGACCGCCCCGCCGACAGCAATGCGGTCGAAGCCGAAGCGTACTTGTCCAGCGGCGTCGATGGTCACACGAACGATATCCAGCTTGTACTCGAACAGCTCCCAATCGTAACACCGGAAGCGGCGGCTCGTTTCGGTGCTCCCCCGAAGGAAGGCTTCACCATCGCGCCGGCTCTTGTTCAGCCGACCAGCCGCGGCGTTGTGCGGCTCGCCAGCGCGAATTGGCAGGATGCCGCCATCATCGATGCCAACCTTTTGGGCACCGACCGCGATCTTGCCGCGATTGTGCGCGCGATCGAGGCAGCTCGTGAGCTAGGCCACCAGACTGCTTTCGACGACATCCGTGATGCAGAGATCGTTCCGGGCCCTAAAGCCACGAGTCGTCAGCATAGTATCGACCTCGCCCGGACAGGATCTGCTAGCTATGGTCATCCGGTCGGCACTGCGAAGATCGGCACCGACAAGGATGCCGTAGTGGATAGCGAGCTTCGCGTGCACGGCGTTCGAGGTCTGCGCGTGGCCGACGCATCCGTAATGCCAACAATCATCTCCGGCGCAACCAACGCTCCGGCCTACATGATCGGCGGTCGCGCTGCGGAATTGATCAAAGCTACTGGCTAACGCTGCGGGCCGCAATTACTCCTCCGGCCGCACTGGCCGCGTACTGCCGGAGCTCGCGCACCAGAGTTCCGGCCTTTTTATTCTAAGTCTGCTGCAAACCCATCAAGGTCGAACACTACATTCCTGGAGTACGAATAGAAGCAGTCGGAATGTGCGTCTCACGCTTGGTGCAAGGATTGGGAAATGAGAAAAATCGCATTCAGCATGGGGCGCCGGCTGTCCGTCATTGCGGTGGTGGCGATGAGTGGATGCAGCCACAAGGCCCCACCCCAATCCGCGCCGCCCCCGAAGGTCTCGGTAGTGACCCTCAAGGCACAGCCGGTGCCGATCAGCACCGAGCTGCCTGGCCGCGTCACTTCATTCCGGGAGGCGGAGGTGCGGCCGCAGGTGAACGGCGTCCTGCTCAAGCGCCTGTTCACCGAGGGCGGCGAGGTCAAGGCCGGGCAGCAGCTGTACCAGATCGACCCGGCGCCCTACCAGGCGGCCTACGACAGCGCGGTGGCTGCCGCCGCCTCGGCCCGTGCCCAGGCTGAGCGCTACAAGCCGCTGGCCGAGGCCAACGCGGTGAGCAAGCAGGACTACGACAACGCCGTCGCCTCCGACCTGCAGGCGCGCGCCGCAGTGGAGACCGCGCATATCAACCTGGTCTACACCCGGGTGCTGTCTCCGATCACCGGGCGCATCAGCCGCTCCGCCGTGACGGAGGGCGCGCTGGTGACAGCCAACCAGACCACCGCGCTGGCCACGGTGGACCAGCTGGACCCGGTGTACGTGGATGTGAGCCAGCCCAGCGGCACGCTGCTGCGCTTCAAGCGCGAGGCGGCGGCGGGCCTGTTGCAGCAGAGCGCGGCCGGGCAGACCCCGGTGCACCTGCAGCTGGAGGACGGCAGCGACTACGCCCAGGCCGGCACCCTGCAGTTCTCCGAGGTGACGGTGGACCAGGGCACCGGCTCGGTGACGCTGCGCGCGATCTTCCCCAATCCGGAGCGGCTGCTGCTGCCGGGCATGTTCGTGCGCGAGCGGATCGAGGAAGGCGTGCGTCCGGACGCGGTGCTGGCGCCGCAGCAGGGCGTGACCCATGACACCAAGGGCCAGCCGGCGGCGCTGGTGGTGGGCCAGGACGATACGGTGGAGCTGCGCACGCTGCAGGCGGAGCGCGCCATCGGCGACCAGTGGCTGGTGAGCAGCGGCCTCAAGCCGGGAGACCGGGTGATCGTGGAAGGCGTGCAGCTGGTCAAGCCTGGCATCAAGGTGCAGCCGGAGGAATACCAGCCGGCCGGGCCAACTGGGCCGCCCGCCCCGGCCGGACCGGCCGCAGCACAGGCAGCACCCGCCGCAGCCCCGCAATAGGAGCCGGCCATGGTCAATTTCTTCATCGACCGGCCGATCTTCGCCTGGGTGCTGGCGGTCGTGGTGATGCTGGTCGGCGCGCTGGCCGTCACCAGTCTGCCGGTGGCGCAGTATCCAAGCATCGCGCCGCCGGCCGTCTCGATCACCGTGAACTATCCCGGCGCCTCGGCCGAAACGGTACAGAGCACGGTGACGCAGGTGATCGAGCAGCAGCTCAGCAGCATCGACCACCTGCTGTACTTCGGTTCCGAGAGCGACAAGGACGGGACCATGGTGATCACCCTGTACTTCGAGCAGGGCACCGATCCCAACATCGCCCAGGTGCAGGTGCAGAACCAGCTGCAGCTGGCCACACCGCTGCTGCCGACGGAGGTGCAGGCACAGGGCATCCGCGTGGCCAAGGCCACCCGCAACTTCCTGCTGGTGATCGGCTTCTACTCGGCCGACGGCTCGATGAACAGCATCGACGTCAGCGACTACATCGCCTCGCACGTGCAGGACCCCGTCAGCCGCACCCGCGGCGTAGGCGATTACCAGCTGTTCGGCGCGCAGTACGGCATGCGCATCTGGATGGACCCGGCCAAGCTCACCAACTACGGCCTGACGCCGGTGGATGTGGGCAACGCGCTGCAGGCGCAGAACGTGCAGGTGCCGGCGGGCGAGCTGGGCGGCCTGCCCTCGGTCAAGGGCCAGCGTCTCAACGCCACCATGATCGGCCCGCAGCGCCTGACCACTGCGGAGGAGTTCGGCCGCATCCTGCTGAAGGTGAATACCGACGGCTCGCGGGTGCTGCTGAAGGACGTGGCCGAGATCGCGCTCGGCGGCGAGAACTACTCGACCTATACCGAGTACAACGGCCACCCCGCGGCCGGCCTGGCGGTCAAGCTGGCCACCGGCGCCAATGCGCTGGACACCGCCAAAGCGGTGCACGCAACGATGGACCGGCTGGCGCCGTTCTTCCCGCCCGGGCTGGAGATGGTCTATCCCTATGACACCACGCCGTTCGTGCGCGTCTCGATCGAGGAGGTGGTCAAGACGCTGTTCGAGGCGATCGTGCTGGTGTTCCTGGTGATGTACCTGTTCCTGCAGAACTTCCGCGCCACGCTGATCCCCACCATCGCGGTGCCAGTGGTGCTGCTGGGCACCTTCGGCATCCTTTCCGCGGCCGGCTACTCCATCAACACGCTGACCATGTTCGGCATGGTGCTGGCGATCGGCCTGCTGGTGGACGACGCCATCGTGGTGGTGGAGAACGTCGAGCGCGTGATGAGCGAGGAAGGCCTGCCGCCCAAGGAGGCGGTGCGCAAGTCCATGGGCCAGATCACCGGCGCCCTGGTCGGCATCGCGCTGGTGCTGTCGGCGGTATTCCTGCCGATGGCTTTCTTCGCCGGCTCCACCGGCGTGATCTATCGCCAGTTCTCCATCACCATCATCTCGGCCATGGCGCTGTCGGTGCTGGTGGCGCTGGTGTTCACACCCTCGCTGTGCGCCACCCTGCTGCGGCCGGCGGAACCGGGCGCGCACGAGCGCCAGCGCGGCTTCTTCGGCGCTTTCAATCGCGGCTTCGAGCGCATGAACGGCGCCTACGAGCGCAGCGTCGGCCACGTTACCGGGCGCACCGGGCGCTACCTGCTGGTGTATCTGGTGATCGTGGTGGGGATGGGCCTGCTGTTCGTGCGCGTGCCCAAGTCGTTCCTGCCGGACGAGGACCAGGGCGTCATGTTCCTGCAGGTGGTGGAGCCGCCCGGTACGCCCAGCGAGCTGACCCAGCAGACGCTGGACCAGGTACGCGACTATTTCCTCAAGGACGAGGCGCACATCGTCAGCGCGGTGTTCACCGTCAACGGCTTCAGCTTCGGCGGCCGCGGCCAGAATTCCGGCCTGGGCTTCGTGCGCCTGAAGGACTGGCGCGAGCGGCCGGCGGCGCGGGACTCGGTGTTCGCCCTGGCGGCGCGCGCCAACCAGCGCTTCCACCAGATCCGCGGCGCCATCGTGGTGGCGTTCGCACCGCCGGCGGCGCTGGAGCTGGGCAACGCCACCGGCTTCGACTTCGAGCTGGAGGACCTGGGCAACGTCGGCCACCAGGCGCTGATGGATGCGCGCGGCCAGCTGCTGGGCATCGCCAGCAAGGACCCGGCGATCGGCATGCTGCGCCCCAACGGCCTGTCCGACGAGCCGCAGTACAGCCTGGACATCGACTGGGAAAAGGCCAGCGCACTGGGCTTGTCGATCGTCGACATCAACAGCACCCTCGGCGCCGGCTGGGGCTCGTCCTACGTCAACCAGTTCGTCGACCGCGGCCGCGTCAAGCGCGTGTTCATCCAGGGCAGCGACCAGTCGCGCATGCTGCCGCAGGACATGGACAAGTGGTACGTGCGCAACGCCGCCGCGCAGATGGTGCCGTTCTCGGCCTTCTCCAGCGCGCACTGGATTACCGGCTCGCCCAAGCTGGAGCGCTACAACGGCAACCCCTCGCTGGAGTTCCTCGGCGCGCCGGCGCCGGGCAAGAGCACCGGCGACGCGCTCAAGGCGATGGAGAACGCAGTGACCAAGCTGCCCAAGGGCATCGGCTATGAGTGGACCGCGCTGTCGTACGAGGAAAAGCTGTCCGGCTCGCAGGCGCCGGCGCTGTATGCGATCTCGCTGACCATCGTGTTCCTGTGCCTGGCGGCGCTGTACGAGAGCTGGTCGATTCCGTTCGCGGTGATGCTGGTGGTGCCGCTGGGCATCATCGGCACCGTCAGCGCGACGCTGCTGCGCGGCCTGGGCAACGATGTGTTCTTCCAGGTGGGCCTGCTGACCACGGTGGGCTTGTCGGCCAAGAACGCGATCCTGATCGTGGAGTTCGCCAAGGAGAACCACGAGCACGGCATGGGCCTGGTGGAGGCCACGGTGGCGGCGGCGCGCCAGCGCCTGCGGCCGATCCTGATGACCTCACTGGCCTTCGTCCTCGGCGTGCTGCCGCTGGCCATCGCCACCGGCGCCGGCGCCGGCGGGCGCATCGCCATCGGCACCGGGGTGATCGGCGGCATGATCACCGCCACGGTGCTGGCGGTGTTCCTGGTACCGGTGTTCTTCGTCCAGGTGCTGTCGGTGTTCAAGCCGCGCCGAAAAGAACCGGCGCCGGCCGCGGCAAGGCAGGAGGGCTGAGCCATGATCCGCAAGATCCCCCTCAGCCTCACCGGTGCCCTCGCAGCCGCTCTCGCCGCCACCGCGCTCGCGGCCTGCACGATGGAACCGGACTACCAGCGCCCCGCCCCGCCGGTGCCGGCGCTCGACGGCGGCACCGGCAGCAGCGCCGCCGCCGACATCGGCTGGCGTGAATTCTTCCCCGACCCGCAGTTGCAGCAGCTGATCGTCATTGCGCTGGCCGACAACCGCGACCTGCGCGTGGCGGCGCTGAACGTGCAGTCGGCGCAGGCGCAGTACCGCATCCAGCGCGCCGACCTGTTCCCCACAATCTCCGCCACCGGCAGCGAGGACGTGCAGCGCTATCCCGGCAGCGTCCTCGCCGCGCAAAGCGGCGGCGCGGCCGGTGCCACGCCGGGCGGCGCGATCGTGCGCACCTATGACGTCGGCATCGGCTTCACCAGCTACGAGCTGGACCTGTTCGGCCGCATCCGCAGCCTCGACCACGCCGCGCTGCAAACCTACTTTAGGTACCAGGAAACGCAACGCAGCACCCAGCTGAGCCTGGTGGCGGAGGTGGCGGCAGCCTACCTCGCGGTGCTGACCGACCAGACCCTGCTCGACCTCACCGCGCAGACGCTGAAGAGCCAGAGCGATTCGCTCGACCTGACGCAGAAGCTGTTCGATCATGGCGCCACCACGCAGCTGGCGCTGCGCCAGGCCGAGACCACGGTGGATACCGCTCAGGCCAACCTGGCGCAGTACACGCGCCAGCTGGCGCAGGACCGTGATGCGCTGCAGCTGCTGCTGGGCGCGCCGATCCCCAACGGCATCGACTTCTCTGGCGGCCTCGACCGTGGCGCCGTGGTCGCCGAACTGGAAGAAGGGATCCCTTCCGACGTCCTGGTGCGGCGGCCGGACGTGCTCGCCGCCGAGCACCAGCTGCTGTCGGCCAACGCCAATATCGGCGCGGCGCGCGCCGCCTTCTTCCCCAGCGTCACACTCACCGGCAGCTACGGTACCGCCAGCAGCCAGTTGTCCGGCCTGTTCAAGGGCGGCTCCGAGGCCTGGACCTTCAACCCTGCGATCACCGTGCCGATCTTCACGGCTGGCTCCAATCTCGCCAACCTCGACTTGTCCAAGCTGCAGCGCGACACCAACGTGGCGCAGTACGAGAAGGCGATCCAGACCGCCTTCCGCGAGGTGCAGGACGCGCTGGTGGCGCGCGGCACCCTGAACCAGCAGCTTGCCGCGCAGCAGGCGCTGGTGGAGGCCTCAGCCGACGCCTACCGCCTGGCCGACATACGCTTCAAGGGCGGCGTCGACAACTACCTCAGCGCCCTCGATGCCCAGCGCAGCCTGTATAGCGCGCAGCAATCGCTGCAGGAGCTGCGTCTGACGCGGCTGCAGAACCTGGTGACCTTGTACAAAGCCCTCGGTGGCGGATTGGCCGAGTATTCGGCGCCGCCGTCGGCCGCAGCCGGCGGCGGGAGCTGAACATGGCCGGAAATCCGGACGACGAGCGCTACGGGCAGGCAGTCCCCTGCCCCGAGCCGGGAGGAAAAGGACATGGTACAGATGCCAGCGCCAGGACCTAACGCGGCGGGGGCAGCAGGCTACGCGGGTTTCGACGAGCTGCTGTTGCGGCTGGTCGGTGCGGCGCTGCAAATACTGGCCACCTGGGCCATTGTGCACGCCCTCGATCCGGATGCGGCCGGGGTCTATTTCCGTGGTGCCATCATCTCGCTGGGTCTGCCAGCGCTGCTGCGTGCCAAATACGAGATCTACATGGCACAGCACATCATTGGCCGCCGCGCCGCAATTATCGGTATCCCGGATGGCGTGCTCCTGGTGCAGTTGGGCCGGCGCGTGCTGCTGCGCTCCAGCCTGGTGTGCGGCGTGCTGCTGGTGGTAACGGCCGACCTGGACATCCAGCAGCCGCATCTGCAACCAATGCTGGAAACCTATCTGCCGTTCGTGCTCGCGATCCCTTGCGTGAGCCTGTCTACATTCATCGGCGAAGCCCTGCGTGCCGCCAATCGAACAATGCTCGGCACCGTGGTGGCCTCGTATGCGCTGAACTTCGCCATGATTCTGGCAGTGGTGTTGGCGCCAGCGGACGCCCCACTGCCCCTTTACACCTGGGCCTACTTCGGCGGCACTCTGGTGGCGGCAGCGCTGGCGGTATTCCTGGCCTGGCGAGCGTTCCCTTGCGGCTGGGCGGAGGGCTTCCGGCCAATTCCAGGCGAGGTACAGGAGGCAGCCGACGACCTGGAGGTCATTGGCCTAGGCCGCGGTCTGCTGCTATGGGGACCGCTGTGCATCCTGGCGGTATGGGCGCCGGCGCTGGAAATGGCGCGCTATGCCGTAGCGGCACGCACGGCGTTAATCGTGGACTACTTCCTGCCTGCGCTGAATCTGACCACCGGTCGCTCGATCCTGCGGCGCTCGCGTCTTCCGGAGCAAGCGCCCCGGCCGCTGCTGCTGGCACAACTGGGCAGAGCGGTGCTGTACAGCACCGCCTTTGTGGCGGCGCTCCTGTTAGCTGCTCCAGCGACGCTGGCGCTATATGGGCCGCCGTACGACAAGCAGTTCACCGTGTACGCGCTGCTGCTGGGCATGCAATGGGCCAACAGCGTCGGCCGACCGGCGGTGCGGCACGCCGTGGCCGATTGGGATGCACGGCGCATCCGGGTGGCGGTGGAATCTGGCGCGCTGGCTGCCGTATTGATTTGCGCTCTGGCGGTGAGCCAATGGGGCGCTTTGGCAGCTGCGGCAGCCTCGCTGGTTGGCGCGCTGATCGTCAACGGTAGAGCCATCCTGCAGGCGCTTGAACAGCCACGGCGCAGGACGTGAAGAATCGGCTGACGAGATCAAGGCGAGCTTGGTGGTGCTAAAGAACCATGTCGTGCTGGATCTCCTCAAATAGAGGTTTGCTGTTCAAGTCGCTTGATTCAGCAATCGGCGCCACAGATGGCGCCGATTTGGTCATGAACGGCACTAGGCGGCGTGACCGGAGCCTTTCGGCACCGCTTTGCTTAGCGCAGTATCACGTACGACTCTCCGCGTTGATTTCAAAGCCCCCGGAGTAAATGAACTCGACGTCCCACCGCCAGTGTCCGGGCACCGCCTCAGACGTGGTGTTCGTGTCGATCGAGGACGAATCCGGGACCAGAATCGACGCAGCACGAGGCTCGGTCGGGCGCGGGAACGGGCTAAGCTGTGCGGTCGAGCGGGTGGGATAGCCGTTTTATGGGCCGTTATAGTACGGAATCAATGCCGGCGCACTCTCTTCACCGGCCATGCGCCGTTCGGTGAACCCGTCGAGTTCTTCGGTCGGCAGGACCATATTCGAATCGATGAGCAAGAGTTGCACGGCGCCATCAGCCAGGCCGGCCAGCTGATACGCCTGGACGTAAAGATCCCGAATCAGCGCCGGATTCTCTAGTTCGCTGATATTCTTGGTAGGGCTGTCGATTACCAGCACGGTAGGAACAGGAAGACCACGCGAAACCGCGATCATGTGCAAAGCGAGCGCATAGCACACGTTGAAGAGGGTTTTCTTGCCGCCACTGCCGGTATCCCAAAAGCCCCAAATCTGGTCGCCATGCTGGACGTACGGCTCCCAGTTGCGGGTGTCGATGACCACCTCGTCACTGTCGACAACGCCGGGGAATCTGACGGCCAGCAGCATCCGCTTGAACGCATCCTTGAGCGCGGCGACATTGGCGTCCGCGGCCTCCAAGCGGCCGCGCTCTGCCTGCAACGACGAGCGCAGACCGTCAATCTTGCCCTGCAGGGACCCAGCCTCCTCCTCTAACGCGGTGATGGCCGCTGGCATCTGCCGCAGGTGCTCAAGGGATCGTATCCGTTCGACGAGGGTCGCAATTGCTCGCTCGACGTCGCGAATGCTCTCCACGAAGCTCGAGTCGTAGCGCGCGAGTTCCTCCTGTAGCTGTCGGTCCAACTCCAGCTTCCGGCTCTTCTCGCGCTCCAGATAGCGCTCCATCCGGAGAATTTCGGCGCCGCGCCTGTTGAGGGCGTCACCGATCTGGTCGATACGTTCATTCAAGTCCCGCCGCAGTGCTTCTGTGTCCATTGGATCCATGCTGCCCGGCTGCTGATCGCTACCGCACAAATGGCAATGCGCATCGTCGTGGGGACGTATCGAAATATCCGTGCCGCACTGCGGGCAACGCTTATAGTTGACGCCCTGCAACACCTGACCGGCATGCTCGGCCCGCTGAGCCTTTGTTTTGGCGGTGATCAACTCCGCCCGCAGCGCACGCTGCTGCTCCAGCCCCACTTTGGCATCGGCGATGGCCTCCTCCATGCCTTCCAGCTCGGAACCCATCTGCCGCAACCGCTGGCGCAAATCGTCAGTCGGATGCGTGTCCACTTCGCGTCTCTGCTCAAGCACATCCTTGCGCTGTCTGGCTGCGTTCAGTTCGCGCCGCGCGTCCGACACCTGGCCGGACATTTCGATCTCGGAGCCGAGCTCGAAGCGCGCCATGAACGTGCGAATTTGCCCCACCGACTCACGCTTGACGCGCTGCTCATCGGTGACCTGAGCAAGTTCCTGCTCCAGCATGTTGTAACGATCGGAGTGTAGCCCGGTGAAGAACCGCATTGCATCCTGGCTTTTGCGTTCCCGGAACGGCTCCCGCAGCCGGAAGAACGACGAGTCGAGGTGGGTTTGATCCAGGTAGCAGTACACCCAGATATCACGGAAGCTCAACCGTACCAGCTTCGCATCTGGATCCCGGCGGTTCTTCCGCACCTTGATCGGCGTGATGCCGCACAGGTGAAACAGCAGGTCGCTCAAACCGAACACATCATCGCCGAAGATTGGAGCTGATTGTGCGTCCAGAGGCGCATTCATCGACTCACTGCCATCCTTGACCTGCCAGGTCACGCGAACAGACTGGGTATCATTCGCGGCGCGCTCGATGATGCATTCACGCCCGCCGAGCTCGACTACCAGCTCGGCGGCGACGAACTCCTTCTGAATCGCGGGCGTGCGCTCGAGTTCGCCGCCGAAGCAGTAATCAATGAGCCGCGCGACAGTCGACTTACCGGTGCCGACCGGACCGTGAAGAAAGGTGACCGCCGTGAACTCCACGGTTTCGATCGTTTGGCGTGTCCTGACCAGCAACCGTCGGAGGCGAATGCGCATGCTCATACAATGATGGGCTCGTTGGACCGAAGCGATACCACTTCGGGGAAGGTCTCGTAAATGAAGCGCATCAGAGTCGTTGCTTGCAGGTCAAAATGCCGCCGGAGGAGCTTGGCGCGGCGGACATACGGCTCGAAGGCACCATCGGCGGCGAGCCGCTCGGCACAGGCCCTCCCTTCCGCGGTGATCGAGATCACGAAGGTGCGCCCCTCCTCATGGATCGTGACCAGCCCTTTGCCAACCAGAATATTGAGGAACTCCCGATACCGGTGATCCCAAGGACCGAAGCGATACCGCACCATCTTGGATTCGACACTCGTTCGCTCGTGATCTTCCAGCTTGAGCTCGGCAGTCGAGCGTTGCTTGGCTTGCAGGGCGCGCTCCAAAAGGATTGGATAGCGCAGCAAGAAGTCCAGCTTAGCGAGCTTAGTCAGCCCCTCGATCGGATGGCCCTTCTCGCCTTCCTCGAATTCGGCTAACAGCAGCAACAACCGTGCGGAGTGGAGGTCTGGCTGCCCGTCCAAGCTGGCGATCGCACGGACGACGTCGATCATTCCTTCTTCTCCCAGGGCCGGTCGTGGCTCCACTGGAGCTTGCATTGCGCCGTCAGGGCGTAGGCGAACCCCTCCAGATGCTCATTGCTGCAATCGTAGAAATTGGCTCCTTCCTTGCGGCGCTGCTGTAGGCGGCCGCGCAGTTGCGATTGCATAACCAGGCCGAATTTGCCGTCCGTCTTAGCAGCCTCAAAGGCCCCGGCTCCTTCGACCAGGACCATCGACCGGACGTGATCGTAACGTTGTAGACCGCTGCTGTTCCCGTATTTCTGGGTCCAACTCAGGCCGAGATAGTCGGCCTTGTTGCGCAGGTCTTCGGCGGCATGGATCGACGGCAGTGAAAAGCCACCTGCGTCGAGCTTGGCCTGCAGCATGTCCACCGTTCCGCTCCCGGGCGGAACCACATCAGCAGGATCACCAACCAGGGGAGCGGCAGGATTCAGGCCCTGATCAAGCATCTGCAGAAGCCGCTCCTTGGTGATCCGCTTTCCCTCGATCAGCGCCTGTACTTCAGCCTCGACCGGATCCTTACTCATCGGCAGATAGGCAGGGAGGAGATCTTCGTGCGCTAGTGCCGACGCCTGTCCGCACGCTTCGATCAGCCGCTCCGCTACCTGACGGACGACGGCGCTTGTGCATTGCTGGGCAGGAGGCCACAGGGGCAGGAGTGTGTCCACCAGACGGATTCTTGCATCCGTGAGCTTAGGGAAATCATCACTGGCCACAGTCTTGGACAATGCGGCGAAGGCGATATCGTGGGTGCATCCGGCCGTCTTGGCCACCTTCTTGACGAAAGCCATCGCCACCATGGGGACCGCGGCCAGCGAAGCGGCATCGCGACACTGCTGCAGGACGAACCCGAGGTCAGCACCATTCTCCGCAGCGTACATGGGATGGTTCGTCAAGAACTGGAAGCCCCTGAACTGATCACCAAACACCGCTTGCAGTCTCGCAAACCGCGCGCAGGAATCCTTTACCGCTTCGTCACCGGTCTTCCAGACAGGCTGGTCCGAGCCGCGGGTTTTGATCTGCTGCCCGGTGAACCGGCCGTCGGTGTGCTTCAACAGCACGTCTTCATGGTGTTCGCAGAAGACCTCGGCCACTTCCTCGATGTCGTCAAGGAGCATGCAGCAGGCGATGGCCGCTAGGGTCCACTGGTAGCGGAACCGCCGAGCAGTTTCATCCCCCGGATCGCCTTGTGCCGGAATCGCGTCCGGCGCCACTGTAGCGGCGGTCGTCATGTGCGATCACGCCCCATCACGTGATTCCCCCTTGTTGCCGTGCCAGCCGGTTGTTCATGGTCTGGCCGACCGCGAACTGGCATTTGAGCACGGCTTTATGAGCCCCGGCTTTAGTAGCAAGTGTATCTCATAGCAACACTGCGGGCGTATGGTCTCCGGCTACGAATATCGAACGTATCTCGTCGATTTTTTCCGCCACTGTCGTCGCCGCAACGCCTTTGAGCTCCACGGAGGCCAGCGCCTCCAGCCCACTTGCTCAGCCCTAACTGATCGATCCACTCGCACCCAAGGCAACGTGAGCTGCGGGCCGATCACTGAAGATCGACTCTCCGATTTGCTCGCTAGAGTGTGAAAGGTAACTAACCGCCGCACAAACCACTTCGCCCAACTTCACGCTCCCTCGGGCCCGACCTTGTCCAGGACATCTTTCGGGTCCTCACCCCGCTTCAAGGCATCGAGGTAGTCAGCCCAATCCTGCACCATCTTACGCCGCGGCTTGAGATACATCGCCTTATTGTAGGTGCCGCGGATCTTGTCGGGATCGCCATGCGCCAGCTGCCGCTCGACCCAATCCGTTTCATAGCCCAACTCGTTCAGCGCGGTGCTGACGACATGCCGGAACCCGGCGCCGGTCT
Organism: Nevskia sp.; assembly: GCA_028291705.1. Classification (GTDB taxonomy): domain Bacteria; phylum Pseudomonadota; class Gammaproteobacteria; order Nevskiales; family Nevskiaceae; genus Nevskia. The sequence continues at coordinate 1,823 of JAQGNS010000189.1, read as the reverse complement.
GCTTCCCGCGGTAACCCAGGGCGAGGAGCATGCCGTTGACGGCACCATCACTCAGAGACTTAGATGGATCGTTTCGCCCGATGAACACGTATTCGTAGGACCCGGTCCGCTTGTGCACTTCCCGCAACAACGCCACGGCCTGTTTCGGCAATGGCGTCATGTGGAAGTATCCCCGTTTCATCCCCTCGCGATCTCTTTGGATGGTCCAAAGGGCATCGTCCAGGTCCAACTCCTTCCAGCGCAGCATGCGCGTGACCCCTGGCCGGTTCGCGGTCCATAGGGTCATCCAGGCGCAACTCCTAACCAGGAAAGACCCCGAATAGGTATCGATGCCGCGCATCAAGGGTCCGAGTTCTTCGATAGGCACATGGGGATAGTTCTGAACCCCGGGGCCTTTCACGGCGACTGCGTCCAGGTCTTTCGCCGGGTCTGTCGTAGTCCAGCCCTTGGCCCGGGAGTAGCTGTAAATGCTCTTCAGCCATTGCCGGGCCTTCTTGGCCACATCGAAGGCCTCGCGATCCTCGATGTCGCTGACGATGGCTCCCAACTCCGGCGCGTTGATCCTGTCCAGCGGCCGGCGCGCCAATTTCGGGAGGATGTCCTTGTCCAGGTAGTCGCGCACTTGGCCGGATGATTTCGCGCTCCAGGCTCTGGACCGAAACGCAAACCACGACTCCGCCGCTTCACCAAAATCGCCGGCAATCTTCTCGCGGCCAGCTAGGCGAGCAACAAGTCGCCCCTCGGCCGGATCGGTGCCTTGCAGCAGCTCGGTTCGAAGGCGTCCGGCCTCGGCTTCAGCCTGGCGCAGCGAGGTTTGCGGATAGGGCTCGCCGACCGACAGTTCTTTTTGCTTCTTGCCGGACCGATAGCGGAAACGCCAATACTTCGCGCCATCCGGCATGACGAGCAGATTGAGCCCGCCCCCGGCGGACAGCCGGTACTTCTTGGCGCGCGGCCGTGCGTTGCGGACCGCAACGTCAGTGAGCCGGGCCGCCATTGTGGGGTACAACGTATGGGGGGAGGAATTTCATGTGGGGTAAAACCATTCGAGGCAGATCAGTACCCCACGTTTTACCCCACACCCCTAGCTGGCTGCAACCGGACACGCTCGGATGCGTTAGGAACAAAAAAGCCCGCATAAATGCAGGCTTTTCAAAGAGTTCCGGCCGTATTCGGACTTGGCCGGATTTGTATTTGGCTGGGGGACTAGGGCTCGAACCTAGATAAACAGTGTCAGAGACTGTTGTCCTACCATTAGACGATCCCCCAGTAGAGATCGTGATACTTGAGACCAGCGGTACCTCGGTGAAGTTCTGACCGCGCCCGCCGTGAAGCGGGCGCGACCGGGAAAACTTCTTAACGCTTCGAGTACTGCGGAGCGCGGCGGGCCTTGTGCAGACCGACCTTCTTACGCTCGACCTCACGGGCGTCGCGGGTAACGAGACCGGCGGCGCGCAGGGACGGACGCAGGGCTTCGTCGTACTTCAGCAGGGCGCGGGTGATGCCGTGGCGGATGGCGCCAGCCTGACCGTTCGGACCACCGCCGGAGACGGTGATCTTGATGTCGAAGCGCTCCAGCGAGTCGGCGATTTCCAGCGGCTGGCGGACCAGCATGCGGGAGGTCTCGCGACCGAAGTAGGCTTCAACTGTCTTGCCGTTGATGCTGATGACGCCCTTGCCGGGGCGCATGAAAACACGGGCAGCGGCGGTCTTGCGGCGGCCGGTGCCGTATTGCTGATTAGCGGGTTGCTTGAGCGTAGCCATGTTCGAACCTTAGAGAGAGATGGTCTTGGGCTGCTGCGCTTCATGCGGATGTTCCGCAC
>JAQGNS010000596.1 GCA_028291705.1 Nevskia sp. | reverse complement strand
AACAATCCGCTGCCGCGCCGGCCCCGTTGGAAGACGCAGATCACACTGTCGTGGCGGGTGCTCTGTACGTCGTCGCCACCCCCATCGGCAATCTCGGCGACCTGTCGCCGCGCGCCTGCCGCATCCTGGCCGGGGTGGACCGCATCGCCGCTGAAGACACCCGCACTAGCGGCTTGCTGCTGGCGCATTTCGGCATCCAGCGGCCGCTGGTGGCGTTACATGAGCACAACGAGGATCGCATCGCCGGCGAGCTGGTGCGGCAGTTGCAGGCCGGGCAGTCCCTGGCCCTGATCTCTGACGCCGGCACCCCGCTGATCTCCGACCCCGGCTTCGCCCTGGTGCGCGCCGCCCGCGCCGCCGGTGTGCCGGCTTTTGCCGTACCCGGCCCCTGTGCCGCGGTGGCGGCGTTGTCGGTCTCCGGCTTGCCCAGCGATGCCTTCCTCTTCGCCGGCTTCCTGCCGTCCAAGCAGGCGGCGCGGCGGGCGAAGCTGGAGCAACTGGGGCGCGAGCCACGCACCGTCATCGTCTACGAATCCTCGCATCGCATCGCCGAGACCCTGGTCGATGTCGCCGCCGTGCTCGGGCCGCAACGGCCGGTGGCGCTGTCGCGCGAACTGAGCAAGCGCTTCGAGGAGAGTTACAGCGGCACCGCCGCCGGCCTGCAGGCCTGGCAGGCGGCGGACGCCAACCGTGGCCGCGGCGAGTTCGTGCTGCTGATCGGCAGCGCCGGGCAGGCGGCGGACCTGGCCGAGGGCGAACGGGTGCTGCGCCTGCTGCTGCGCGAACTGCCGCCATCCGGCGCGGCGCGGCTGGCGGCCGAAATCACCGGCGCGCCGCGCAAGGCGCTGTATGCGGTGGCCTTGCGGATCGCTGGCGAAAACGGTGAAAACAAGGACAATGGCGACCCCGACTGAGTCGCGCAGCGCCCTCTCGCATGACCGAACCGCTGACCCCGCCGCCTGAAGAACTCGCGGCCGCCACCGCGCCCGAGCCGGCGCCGCACGATGCACTCGCGGCGTTGCGCTACCCCGAGTTCCGCAACCTGACCCTGGGCGTGTTCCTCTTCACCGTCGCTATCCTGGCGCAGGAAGTGGTGCTGGGCTACCAGCTCTACACCATGACGCACGATCCACTGGTGCTGGGTTTCACCGGCCTGGCGGAGGCGGTGCCGTTCATCGCCCTGGCCCTGTTCGGCGGGCACCTGGCCGATCGCGGCGACCGGCGCCGCATCATGCTGGCGGCGGTGGCCTTTGTCGCGCTGGGTTCGGCGGTGCTGCTGTGGGTGACCCTGCCATCGACGCTGGCGCACATTTCGCAGAACACCCTGCTCATCACCATCTACGGCGTCATCGCCGCGCTGGGGCTGGCGCGCGGCTTCTTCTCGCCGGCGGCGAGTTCGCTCACCGCCTTCATCGTGCCGCGGGAGATTTATGCCAATGCCGCCGCCTGGCGCAGCAGCGGCTGGCAGGGCGGCTCCATCATCGGCCCGATGTGCGCCGGCTTCCTGTTTGCCGTACTGGGCCTTACCGGAACCCTGGCGGTGGTCATCGCCCTGATCCTGGGGGCGCTACTGCTGTTCACCGGCCTCAAGCCGCGGCCGCCGCAGCCGCGCCAGGACGGCGTGGCCGAGGCCAATATCTGGGAGAGCCTGCGCGAGGGCATCGACTTCGTCTTCAAGACGCCGATCATTCTCTACTCGATTTCGCTGGACCTGTTCTCGGTGCTGTTCGGCGGCGCCATGGCGATCTTGCCGATCTTTGCCACCGACATCCTGTCGGTCGGTCCCGAAGGCCTGGGCGTCCTGCGCGCGGCGCCCGCCATCGGCGCCATGTTCACCCTGCTGCTCTGCACCCGCTACCCGCCCACGCGTCATGCCTGGCGCAACCTGCTGGTGGTGGTGGCCGGCTTCGGCCTGACCATCCTGTTGTTTGGCCTGTCGCGCAGCTTCTGGCTGTCGGTGGCGGCGCTATTCTTCACCGGTGCCTTCGACAGCGTCAGCGTGGTGATCCGCGGCACCATCCTGCAGATCATGCCGCCGGACCATCTGCGCGGCCGCGTGGTCTCGGTCAACGGCATCTTCCTCGCCGCCTCCAACGAGCTGGGCGCGTTCGAGTCGGGCTTGGCCGCGCGCCTGATGGGTACGGTGCCTTCAGTGATCTTCGGCGGCACCATGACTTTGCTGACCGTGTTCTATGTCTGGCGCCGCTCCAAGCAGCTGTTCGCGGTGAAGCTGGCCTAGCCTGTTTCGAGCACGCTGCCCGACTGGATCAATTCGATCTAGTGAAAGAAGCGAAAAGGGCTTCCGGGCAAGGCGGCGCGGGGTTAATTTGAGGTCGTATTACTCCTCCGAGGCTTCACTTGGCCCGCCTGCCCGGCGGGCCTTTTTATTGCCGGAGTCCTGCCGTCAACGGCACCGGAAGTGGAGCGATGCCGCTTCAGCCCTTCGCGCTCAGGCGCGCCACCACTTCCGCGACCACCGCGTCGCGGTCCTCCTCGATGCGGCGGGCCAGCTTGGCCGTCATCCGGGTCTGCGGATCGTACTTTCCGCTCCAGCGCATCAGTTCCAGCAGCGCCGGGATCAGGTCCACGGACTTGGCGGTGGGCTCGTAGATGACGCTGCGGCGGCTGTCCGGATCGGGCCGGCGCAGCACCAGTTCCGCGGCCACCAGCTGTTTCAGCCGCTGCGTCAGGATGTTCGAGGCAATGTTCTCGTCCGAGGCCAGGAAGTCGCGGAAATGACGCTTGCCGTTGAACAAGAGATCCCGCAGCACCAGCAGGGTCCATTTGTCGCCGATGTAGTCGAGCGCGTAGCTGACGGAGCAGTCGGACCGTCTGGTGGGCAGATCTTTGTTCACTAGGGCCTGTGAACGCTAATTTGATCGCTGCGTTGCAGTCCAAAATCCAGCCAGGCAAGGCGGAGCCCGCTGGCCATGGTGATTCCATGGCCGAGGGCGACAACACCGCATGGCTCGATTTTGGGCGCAACCCTCCGGGACGGCCTCTGGAGGCGCCCATCGCGGCGTCGTTCGTCGCTCATGTACTTCGAGTACATCACGCTCCTCTCTCCTTGCGCTGGACGCCTCCAGACCAGAGGTCGTCGCAGCGATCAAATTAGCGTTAACAGGCCCTTAGCGAGCCTAATGATTCAACTTGCAAATCGCAAGTGAACTGATAGAATCACTTGCAATAAGCAAGTAAAAAAAGCAACCAACGCAATCCCGGAGGATTCATGAACATCTCGATGTACCAGGCATCCGTGCCCGTTTTCATCCGTTACCTCGGCAATCTCAGGGCGATCCTGGAAAAGGCGGCGAGCCACGCCGAGGCGAAGAAGATCGACCCGGCGACCTTGGTCGGCTCCCGGCTGTATCCGGACATGGCGCCGCTGTCGCGCCAGATCCAGCTCGCTTCGGACATGGCCAAGAGCGCGCCCTCGCGGCTCGCCGGCGTGGAGCCGCCGAAGTTCGAGGATACGGAGTCGACCTTTCCCCAGCTGCTGGAGCGCATCGACAAGACCGTGGCGCATCTCAAGAGCTTCAAGATCGAGCAGATCGACGGCTCGGAGCAGCGCCCGATCAACCTCAAGACTGCCAACGGTCCGCTGACGCTGAACGGGCTGCCTTACCTGACGCAGTTCCTGCTGCCCAACTTCCTGTTCCACGTCACCACCGCCTACGGCATCCTGCGCCATAACGGCGTGGAGCTGGGCAAGGCCGATTACCTCGGCACCAATTAGGCATCCGATTGGCCCGGGCAGCGCGGACCTGCGGCCGCGCCGCCCGGGATTTTCAGAAGTCCAGGTCCAGCGCCCCGCACAGCCAGTCGATCACCGGCAGGGCCGTGGTGTAGTGGCGGATCAGCACCTTGACCAGGCCGGGCGCACACAGCACCGCGTCATCGAGTTGCGCGCTGCACACGTAATCCTTGCGCTTCAGATCCTCGATCAGTTCATGCTCGGGATCGTAACCGCGCGGCGGACGGCTCAGCGAGTCGCCACCGAGTTCGCCATAGACCCGCTTGAAGGCGGGCGAGCGCGTCGCCTTCTTCCAGCTCGCCGGATTGTTGGTCATGTAGTTGCGCACCCGCTTCAGTGTCTCCGGCATCGGGTGCCACAGGCCGCCGCCGAGGAAGCATTCGCCCGGCTGCACGTGCAGGTAGAACACCGGGGCATCGAGCCGGCCCATCATGCCGGTGTTGCCGTCGGTGCCGCGCGCCAGGGCCTTGGTTGCCTCGTGGTAGAAGCTGGCGCCGCTCCAGGGTTTGTAGGGCGCCTTGTCGCCGGAGAAGCGCGTATCCCGGTAGATGCGGAACAGCGAGCCGCCGACCGGCTTGGGGCTGGCGACGTAGTGCGGGTTGAGCTGGCGCAGCGGCTCGGCCAGGTCGCCGATCAGGCGCAGGAAGGGCTGGCGCAGGTGGTCCTCGTAGTCCTGCTTGTGCGCGGCGAACCACTCGCGGTTATTGTTGCGCGCCAGCCCGCGCATGAATTTGAAGCTGGCCGGTGTAAAGTAGACAGTGTTCTGCTGCGCCATGCGAAATCCCCAAGACGGATTGCGGTGCGCTAGCTTACAACCACGGGGAAGGGGCCGGTCATGACAACGACATTCGAGTCCTGGCGCGCGGGTGGCCGGCGCTTCATGCATCGCGGCCATTCCATTTTCTGGCAGGCCGGCGGCAGCGGCGAGGGCGAGCGCACGCTGGTCTGCATCCACGGGTTTCCCACCGCCTCCTGGGACTGGCAGCCGCTGTGGCCGCAGCTGTGTCGCAACTTCAGCCGGGTCATCGCGTCGGACATGATCGGTTTCGGTTGGTCGGACAAGCCGCGCTTTTACCGCTACTCGATTTTCGATCAGGCCGACCTGCACGAGGCCTTGCTGCGCGCCGAGGGCGTGCGCCGTTTTCACATTCTGGCCCACGACTACGGCGACACGGTGGCGCAGGAGTTGCTGGCGCGGCACGAGGAGCGGCGTGCCGCAGGGGACGACAGCCTGGTGGTGCAATCGGTGTGCCTGCTCAACGGCGGGCTATTTCCAGAAACGCATCGCGCGGCACGGGTGCAGAAGCTGCTGCTGACGCCGCTGGGGCCGCTGCTCGGTCTGCTGATGAACGAGCGCAGTTTCGCCCGCAGCTTCGCCGCGGTATTCGGCAAGGAAACGCGGCCGGATGCGGCCGAGCTGCACCAGTTCTGGCAATTGCTGGCGCACCGGGGCGGCAACCGCATCACCCACAAGCTGATCCGTTACATCCCGGAGCGGCGCGCCAACCGCGAGCGCTGGGTCGGGGCGCTGCAAAAGACGGCGGTGCCGCTGCGGGTCATCGACGGGCCGGTGGATCCGATCTCCGGCGCCCACATGGTGGAGCGCTACCGCGAACTGGTGCCGAACCCGGACACGGTGCTGCTGCCGGGCATCGGCCACTATCCGCAGGTGGAAGATCCGCAGGGCACGCTGCGCGCCTTCCTGGCTTTCCACCGGCGCCTGGCAAAGACCACTTGATGCGGCGGGGGCTGATGCGGCGGAGCGCTTTGCGTACACTGGGCGCATGAGCGTCCAGCCCGTCGAAGAACCGGTTACTTTCAGGCGTTGGTACGAGCGCGGCCAGCACTATGCGCATCGCGGCCACACCGTGTTCTACCAGACCGGCGGCACCGGCGGCGACGGCCCGGTGCTGTTGCTGCTGCACGGCTCGCCGACGTCTTCCTGGGACTGGCACCACCAGTGGCCGGCGCTGTGCCGGCACTTCTCGCAGGTGGTCGCCGCCGACATGATCGGTTTCGGCTACTCGGCCAAGCCGCGCGACTACGACTACACCATCGCCGACCAGGCCGACCTGCAGCAGGGCCTGCTCGCCTCGCTGGGCGTGAAGCGCTGCCATGTCATCGGTCATGGCTATGGCGACACGGTGGCGCAGGAATTGCTGGCGCGGCAGGAAGAGCGGCCGCGCGGTTCCCGTTCCGGTTTGAAGCTCGATTCCGTCTGCCTGCTCAACGGCGGCTTGTTCCCGGAATCGTTCCGGCCGACCTTCCTGCAGAAGCTGCTGCTGTCGCGC
>JAQGNS010000186.1 GCA_028291705.1 Nevskia sp. | reverse complement strand
CGGCTTCGACGCCGACAGACGACTCACGCCTTCATGGCGGATGCGGTAAGTCCCCGGCGGCGTATCCAGCGGAATTTTCCAGATCGCTTCGGCGGTCGAGGGACCGGCCAGGTTCAGTTCGGTGTTGGCCAGGCTGGGACTGGAGTGCCAGATGAAGGTCAGCTCCGGATCGCGATCGGCGGCCACCACATCCCAACCGCCCTGTGCATTCTGGCGCTCGGCGTAGAGATAGGAGCCCATGGTCTTGAGATCGTTGCCGGGATAGCCGGCGACGAAGCTCACATCCACGCTGCCGCCCTGCGCATAGCTGCTTTGCGCATCGGTCACCACATTGCCGAAAGTGGACGGCGGATCCACCGTGACCGGCGAGGCCGGCCCGGTGCCCAGCACCGCGGCGGCAAGGCCCGTCGGTGCCGGCTGCCCCTGCGCCATGGTCAGCGCCAGCTTGCGCGATTCCTGCTGGATGGCGGCGAGCTGCCACGGCCCGAAGATGGTGGAAGCGCCTTCGTACATCTGCGCGGAGTATTCCTCGCGCGTCGCCATGTACTCGTGGTAGTCGTTGGACAGGCCGGCGATCACCACCGTATCCACGCCCACCGGGCTGAGCGCATCGAGCACGGTCTTGCGCAGGCGGCGCGCCGACATGGTCGTCACCTCCAGCGGCACGCCGAGGATTGCCAGGTTGCCGACGCGGAAGATCTGGATCGGCACCGGGTTCTTGCTCGCGCCCAGGGTGGCGGGCTTCTCGTTCTGGCAGCTGTACTGCGTCTGCAGCTTGGTGGCGGCGCAGAGCAGCGGCGTCAGCACGCTATAGACGGCGGGGCCGTCGAAGGGAACCTGCAAGGGCTTATCGTTCTTCTCGAGCGCGATGTAGCCGGTGCCATTGTAGAGGCCGTTGTAACCGGTGCGCACCTGGTTGAAATATGGCGAAGGCGCATCGGCCACGCAGGCATAGCCGGCTGCGCCGAAGTCCGGCGCGTTGACGCCGCCCGCGAACTGGCTGACGCCATAGGCCGCGGCGCAGGTGGTCTTGGCCGGGGTATACAGTGCGGCCGGCTCGTCGGCGTAGCTGAGGCCGGCGAGCACCGCCGGATCGGTGATCTCGTCGGCGCTCAGGTCAGCGTAGAAAAAGCGGTAATCCACCGGGCCGCTGAGCGCGCTGCCCTGGGTGAATTGCGTCAGCGCCTGCGCCAGTTGCTTGGTGCCGCTGACGGCGGTGGCCTTGGGCTCGCCGCGCTCGTAGCCTGGCTGGTTGAAGTTGTAGGGATCATCGGTGCCGCCGCGGAACTGGTAGGGCAGGCCCTGCCCCGGCCCGTTGCCGCCGGCCAGATCTTTATCGAACACGTACAGATCGGGCACCGCATCGCCCTCATCGGTCTGGGCGAAGGCGGCGACGAAGTTGTCCGCGCCGGTAGCCTGCCCATTGGCGTCCGGCGCGTACTGCGTGCCCATCAGCTTCTCGAAGCCGAGCGAGGCATAGCCCTTGTTGTCGCTGGACAGCAGCAGATCGTGGTTGCCCATCGAGGTGGGATGCACGCCGAACCAATTGAGCACGCCGACGGCAGTGCCGTTGCCGCGCACCAGATTGAGCTGGAGGAAGCGCTTGTCAACATTCACCTCGTGGCCGTTCTGGTCGATGTACTGCGCGCGCTCGGAAGGCGAGTCCTGCTGGTAGCCGGGGGGATCGCGGTTGACGTTGGCGTTGAGCAGCTGGCCGATGGAAAGGCCGATGCCGCTGCTGTCCGGATGCGTCTCCAGGTTGACGTGGGCGCGGCGGATGGCCTGCACGATGCCGCCGACGATGGCGTTGAAATTATCGTCGTCGTAATCCGCGTTGCTGATGATCAGGCTCTCGACATAGACCAGGATGTCGTTGACCAGGGCCGGCACGCTGGAGGACAGGTCCGGCAGCACCACCAGGCCGAAGCCGCCGCCGACTTCGTGGCTGTGCGTGCCCGACAGCATCACGTTGTCGATGCCGTAGTACTGGCTCAACACCGGGTCCGCCGCGATCTTCTTCAGCACTTCCTGGTGGATCAGCGCCGACATGCCCATCAGGTCGATCGAGACGAACACCGCCCGCTTGCCGTTGCAAGGCGACTCGATATCGAAGGCACGCGCGAACGGACGCGTATGGATGCCGTTCGGCACCTGCGGCGGCAGCACCTCGCCGAAGAAATCGGCATGGCCGGTCGGATCGCCGCCGAGCGGGCCGGCGGTGTCGTAGAGACCGCTGCCGAAACGGTATTGCCCGTTGCCATGGCAGGCGCCGGCCGGTTGCGGGCCGGGATTGGCGATCGGCAATTCGATCGGGCTGGGCGCGTCCGGTTGATGCGTTTTGGTATAGGTGACGCCGTCGATGGTCAGGTCGGAAGTGGTGCCGACCTGGAGCAAGGGGTTTTTCAGCACGCAATAGGCTTTGGGTGGCAGCTGTCCCTGTGTTGTCCCACCCGCAACCGGGGAAGAACTGCCGCAGCCCGTAAGCAGGAGCATCCACAAACCGATACCGCAGTAGGGGACAGTGCTGCGGATGATGCGATATGCCAAGGCCAATTCCCCAATCCGGACGGTTTGGGGTCATTTAAACAGGATGCCTGCCAGCCGCTTTGACAGTTCATGCCACGGCATGGGTAAAAACAGCCCAAGGCCCAAGGGCCGGGACTGTCGGTTCGTCAATCCCGGCGGGGCGTCCGGCGAATGCCTCTGCTACTTACGCCCCATCCGCCTGGAAATCCACCACCGTGTGTGTGTTGTCGCAGAACGGCTTGTTGTGCGACTGCCCGCAGCGGCAGAAGCGCACGGTGTTGAGTCGATCGACGGTGCGGCCGGTGCCGGCGCACAGTTCCAGGTTGCCCGTCACTTCCAGCGGACCGTTGCGCAGCGGCTCCACTCGTAGCGCGCCGTTGCGCACCGTCAGCGGCGCCGACTCGCGCGTCTCCGGTTCGCCGCTGGCGGTGAATTTCGCCGGGCCATGCGAGCCGTCGCAGAACGGCTTGTTGCGTGACTGGCCGCAGCGGCACAGCGTGGCGCGGAAGGGCGAGGCATCGCCCGGCGGATAGGCCGGCATGTCGATCTCGGCGTGGAAAGCCAGCGGGCCGTTCTCGCGCACGCGCGCCACGTTCACCTCTGGCGCGGTTTCGGCCACGCCGTCCTTGCGGTCGCGTACCGACACCGCGCCGGAAGGGCAGTTGAATGCCACCCGCGCCAGCCGCTCCGGCGTGGCGGCATCCGGGTAGAGCCAGTCGCCAGGCTTGTTGGCGATGAACACTTCCGGTTCGTCCAGCACGCAGTGGCGCGAGTGGATGCAGCGCTTCGAGTCGAACACCAGTACCGCCTCGCGGCCGGCGACGATCTCGGCGGCCTTGAAGCCCGCGGCGGCGGCCGGCGTGGCCGGGCCACGCGTGGCGCTGAGGGTGGCGAGCGGAATGGCGGGCGAGGGCGGCGCCACATCGTCCGCCTCGCCTCCGATCAGCGACGCATGCCGCTGCGACCAGAAGCGGGCATAACGGTACATCTGCGCCACATGCCTCGTCAGTTCCGGATTGGATTTGGCCAGGTGTTCCAGTCGTTCGCCCAGCGCCTGGTAGCGCTCGCCCAGCGCGAAGCTGTCGGTGGCGGGCGTGAGGAAGGTCAGCTCGGTGCGCGATACGGTGAAGGTCAGGCCGGCATGCACGCCCGGGTGCTTCGGGTTGGCCGGCAGGCGCGTCAGCAGTCCGCCGATGTCGGCCACGGCGTGCATCAGGCACAACGTCTGCTCGCCGATGCCGCGGCGCAGTTGCGCCTGTTCCGACGACGAGCCGACTTCGGCCAGCGCGGCGAGCACATGCAGCATCAGCTCATAGCAGACGTTGCCGGCATCGAGCAGGGAAATGGCTGGCTCCTCGACGATCTGGATGCGCCCCTCCAGGATCGGCGAGCGCATCACCGGGTTGCGCGCCACCGGGCGGTGCGGCATGAACTCCGGCCGCGCCGCCTTCAGCGCCAGCCATTCCTGGCGGATCTGGCAGAAGCGCGAGAAGTGCGAGCCGGCCTTGCTCTGCGGCGAGCCCTCGCCCTGTTGCACGATGAAGTCCACCGCTTCCAGCGCCTCGTCCAGGGTGCGGATGGTGCGCAGGCCGGGCAGGCTGAAATCCTGCGGCGCCAGTTGCGAGTCGCGGCAGCCCACGAATACCGCCTTCTCGCCCAGCGTCTCCACCAGCACGCGCACGCTCTGCGCGATGGAGACATACAGCTCGCCCACCGTGGCGTAGTCGTCGGCGAAGGGCATCAGCCGTCCATCCGCGCCCTGGCGGCGATAGCTCAGCTTCTCGAAATGGGTGGCGTCATGCTCGGCCGCGTCGCGCGGGCGCTCCAGGTAGATGAAGTGATCCAGCGTACCCTCGTCGAAGGGCGACAGCTCCACCACCACGTCCGCCGGAAACAGGCCGGGCGAGATGGGGAAGTTGAAGCGGCGCAGGTGCGGCCGTCCGCCGAGGGCGATGGACAGATTGTTGGCCAGCGCCAGGTGCAGCATCTCGTCGGTAGCGATGCGCACCACCTCGAGCCGCCAGCGGCGCACCGCCTCCACCTCCGCCGCCGTCAGCCCCTCCGCCTCCGATTGCTTGATCGTGAACGCGGCATACAGATAGCAGCACATCAAACAGTGCTCGATTTCGGCGGCTTCGCTGAGCATCATCAGCAACTGGCTGCGGTGGCGGGCTGGGGTCATCGCGCGGCATTCCCTGGCTGGTCGTGGTCCTTGAAGCCCTAGTCTCGCCCAGATATCGCCATAAGGCGATGGCGGCGGCTTGTGACGCTCCGCACACAGGGGGCGCGGCGCCGATTGACCTTTATACAGGGGCCCCCTACAGTTCTTTTGCGCACATAAACATACATAGAGCGCGAAGGCTCACATGGATCGTCGGCCGCCCCTGGGGACTCATCGACAACGAATGAAGAGGGCTGCAATGCGCATGATCCACATAGTCACCCTGGCTTCCTTGTCACTCCTGCTCACTGCGGCGCCGGCATTCGCCGACCTGGGTGGCTGCGTCGATTCCCCCGAGAACCCGAGCTGGATCCTGGGCCTGCTGGGCGGTGCCGCCGCCGGCCTGCTGTGGCTGCGCGCACGCCTGTCGCGGCGGCTGCGTCGCGGCGTGGACTGAAAGCTCCCGTCCTGCCTGGATGAGCCCACCCGGATGAGCCCGCCTGGATGAGGTGTAGCGGTGCAGCGGCAATCGTGGCATACAACAATCGTGCAGCAAGCGGTCTTGGGGAAGACGGTCATGCGTATCGGGGCGAAGCTGGATCGGCAGGGCGTGTGTTTCGGATGGGTTCTCGTGCTGGGCGTGGCGTTGCTGGGGCTGGCCGCCTGCGGCGGTTCCGGCTCCGGTGCCGAGGAGGGCCATGCCACGCCGGCGCATGTGACGTCGTTGGGCGGCACCGTCTATGGCGGCCGCCAGCCCATCGCCGGCTCCGCCGTCATTCTCTACGCAGCCGGCCTTAATGCCGGCGACGGTGCCACCGAAATCGCCAGGACCACCACCAACGCCGGCGGCACCTTCAACGTCACCACCTTTACTTCCACGCCGGCCGATGGCCAGCTGATCTACGTGGTGGTGCAGGGCGGCGATGCCGGCGGTGGCGGCAGCAACGACGCCATCGGGCTGATGACCGTGGCTGGCGCTTACGGCGCCGCGAGCTTCCCCGCCACCGTCAATATCGACGAGCTGACCACCGTCGCCGCCACCGCGGTGCTGCAGCAGCAGATCTCGTTCCCGGCCTGTTCCACCCTTGCCGGCAATACCGGCGCGCCGACCGACCATTGTGTCGCCATCGGCGGCGATGCCGGCCTGGGCCCGCGCGGCGCCACGCTCGCCAACCTGGTCAACGTGGTCAACGGCCAGCCCGCTGCCTTCCTCGGCGCCGCCGCCAACGGCACGCCGCTCAACCTGACCCTGCGCAAGTTGAATACGCTGGCCGATCTGCTTGCGTCCTGCGTCAACTCCCTGGGCGGGGTGCCCGGTGACGGCAGCACCTGCGGCAAGCTGTTCGACGCCACCGGGCCGGCGACCGATACCCTGGTGGCGGCGTTCCAGATCGCCAGCAGCCCGGTGGTCAATGCCAGGGGCGCGGCGCTGTACAGCCTGCTCGGCATCCCCCTGGTCTATGGCCCGCCGGTCAGCGGCGCACCGGACAACTGGACGGTGGGCGGCCAGCGTTTCTCCTATGTCGCCAACGCCAACAGCAACGATGTTTCCGCTTACCTGGTCGATACCGCGGGCGGTGTGCTCAAGGCCGTTCCCGGCTCGCCGTTCGCCGCCGGCAACAGCCCGCGTGCCATCACGGTGGACCCGAGCGGCCGCTTCGCCTACGTCGCTAACATGAACGACAACAGCGTCTCCGCCTACACCATCGACCCCGGCACGGGCACGCTGACGCCGGTCGGCAGCTACATCACCGGCCTCACCCCGGCCTCGGTCACGGTGCCGTCGGGCAGCAAGTTCGCCTATGTCGCCAACTCCGGCACCGGCGAGAACCTCTCGGCCTTTACCATCAATGCGGCCAGCGGCGCGCTGACACCGGTCACCAGCGGCGGCGCCGCCAACTGCTACGGCGCACCGCCGCCGTCCGGCGATCCGGCCAACTGCTTCGCCGCAGGCGTCGCGCCCTTCGCGGTGGCGGCCGATCCCGCCGGCAGCCATGTCTTCGTCGCCAATTTCTACGGCAACAACATCTCCGCCTACAGCATCGGCAGCGACGGCTCCCTCGCCGCGGTCGGCACAGCGGCGCCCGCCGGGGCCAATCCCGCCGCGCTGGTGGTGTCGCCCGATGGCCGCCACCTCTATGCCGGCAACTCCGGCGGCAACAACATCTCCGGTTACAGCATCGACAGCAGCGGCGCGCTGACGCTGCTCAGCTTCGGCGCGGTGAGCTGCGACACCACGCCGCCCTCGCTGACGCCCGATCCACTCAACTGCTTCCCCTCCGGCAACCGCCCCAATGCGCTGACCCTGTCGTCCGACGGCCGCTTCGCCTACGCCACCAACAGCGGAGGCACCGACGTTTCGGCCTACACCGTCGACATCGCCAGCGGCGCGCTGACGCCGGTCACCGTCGGCGGGGCGGGGAGTTGCAGTTCGGTTTCTTCCCCGGTCACCCCCGATCCCGCCAATTGCTACGCCACCGGCAATTCGCCGGACGCGGTGGCGGTGGAGCCGGGCAGCCGCTACGCCTATGTCGCCAACGGCTCCGACAGCAACATCTCCGCCTACGCCATCGACAGCGTCAGCGGCGCCCTCACACCGCTGAGCGTTTCCTCGCTCACCGCCACCGGCACCACGCCGCGCTCCGTGGTAGTCGACCCCAGCGGCAAGTTCGCCTACACCGCCAACTTCGACGGCAACAGTGTCTCGTCCTACCGCCTCGATGCCGTCACCGGCGCGCTGCTGTCCGCCGGCGCGGATGTCGCGGCCGGCACCAACGCCTACTCGGTGACGGTGACGCCCGGCGGCGGCTTCGCCTACGTCGCCAACCAGAACGTCTCCAGCGTCTCCATGTACCGCATCGACCCCGGCAGCGGTGCACTCGAACCGCTGTCCGGTGGCGTCGATTGCAGCAGCCTGGCTAGCAGCGGCAACTGCGCCATCGCCGGCTACGGCCCCACCGCGGTGACGGTTTCGCCGGACGGCAGGTTCGCCTACGTTGCCAACCTCAACGGCGGCGACATCTCCGCCTATACCATCACCCAGGGCGGCGCCGGCGCCGGCCTGCTCAACCCGGTAGCCGGGTCGCCCTGCTTCATGGGGCCCAACACCACCAACAACTGCTTCGCCGCCGCCCCGGCCTCGGGACCGGCTTCCCTGGTGGTGGATCCGAGCAGCCGCTTCGTCTACGCCGTCAATCTGCATGGCGGCGGTGGCGGCGGCATTCTGGCCTACGCCATCAATGCGTCCACCGGCGCGCTGACGCCGATCGACAGCGCGCCGCTGCAGTTCGTCCCGGACGGCGTGGCGGTCGATCCGAGCGGCAAGTTCGTCTATACCGCCTCCCTCAGCGTCGGCGAGGTTTCGGTCGACGCCATCACCCAGAGCGGCGGCAATGCCGGCAAGCTGACGCCGGTGATCTGGAGCGCCGGAGTCGATTGCACGCTGAACACCACCGATCCCGGCAACTGCGCCCTGGCCGGCGCCCAGTCGACCGCGGTGACGGTCGATCCGAGCGGGAAATTCGTCTACGTCGCCAACGGCGGCGGCAACGGCAGCGGAGACGGCACCGACATCTCGGCCTTCACCATCAATGCCGCCGATGGCTCGCTGGTCCCGGTGGGCGGGAGTGCCTGCGTGAATTTCCCCTCTAGCAATAATTGCTTCCCCGCCGGCAACAGTCCGTTTGCCATCACGGTGGATCCCAGCGGCCGCTACACCTACGTCGTCAACCAGCTCGACGGCACGGTTCAGGGCTACACCATCGACGGCGGCAGCGGCGCCCTGAGCGCGCTCAGCGGCGCCTCGCCGTATGCGGCGGGCACGGCGCCCATCGGCATTGCCATCGGCCCCTGAATCGGAGTTGCTGCAATGGAGAAAAACGGACAGGGAGCGGGGCCGGCATGGCCTGCTTCCACGGACGGGATTGCGGCATTCGCACGACGCGGATTCACGACGCGGACGGGCGCACGTCAGCGGCTTGACAGGCCCGGACGGCGGGCACGACACTGGCCCAAGGCACCGGGGACACGTAATCGGTGTGCAATTAGGCTTGTTCTGGCTTGAGGGATCGCGCCGCAGGCAAGCATCAAGGCGGCACACTCTCGGGGGACTCTATGCAGAACAAATTTCCGGCGCGCGCGGCCAGCGTACTTGCCCATCGTGGCGCCGTCACCGTTCTGCTGCTGACGACGGTCGCGTTGGCTGCCTGCGGCGGCGGCTCGTCCGGTTCGTCGAGTTCTTCCAGTTCTTCTTCGGGTTCGTCCAGCTCGTCGAGTTCTTCCAGCTCTTCCAGCTCGTCGGGCGGCTCCTCGTCCTCCAGCTCCTCGAGTTCCGGTTCGTCCTCGGGCTCGTCTTCCGGCGCCGCCACGTCCGGGGTGCTGACCGGCCTGGTGACCGGCGGGCGCCAGCCCATCGTCGGCTCCGCGGTCACGGTCTACGAGGGCGGCACCGTCAGCGGCGGCGCCGCCACGGTCATTGGCACCGCCACCACCGACAGCCACGGCAACTTCAATGTCGCCAGCTTCAATCCGGTGCCCACCAATGGTGACCTGATCTACGTGGTGGTGCAGGGCGGTGACGCCGGCGGCGGCGACAACAGCGCGGTGCGCCTGATGAGCGTCGTCGGCCCGTATTGCAGCGGCGCCGGCTGTACCTTCCCGGCGCGGATCAACATTGACGAATTCAGCACCGTCGCTTCCGTCTACAGCATGGCCGGCTATACCGGCTTCGGCGGCGGCGCCGTCAACCTTTCCGGTCCTTCGCCGGGCCTGGGCAATGCCGCGGCCACCGTCGCCAACCTGGTCGACATCGTCAGCGGCCAGGCCGCGGCCTCGCTCAACCTTGCCAGTTGCACCGGCACCGGCTCGCTGCCGCCGAACTGCGCCACGCTGAAGAAGCTCAACACCCTGGCCAGCGTCATCGCTTCCTGCATCAATTCGAGCGGGCCGGGCTCCACCGCCTGCGGCGGCCTGGCCGCGCACACCGGCGGCGCGACGGATACGCTGGGTGCGCTGTACAACATCGCCACCACGTCCACCGCGCGCAACGACGGCAGCGGCATCTTCGGCCTGGTCTCTATCCCGCAGGTCTACACGCCCGGCGTGAGCGCGGCGCCCAACGACTGGACCCTGGCGCTGAACTTCAGCGGCGGCGGTCTCAGCGCGCCTTCGGGTGTGGCCATCGACGCCGCCGGCAACGTCTGGGTGGCGGACAACCAGCAGGTCGGCGCCCTGAGCAAGCTTAGCCCCACCGGCGCCGCACTGTCGCCGTCGACCGGCTACACCGGCAACGGCCTGGCCGGTTCCCTGGGCGTGGCCATCGATCCGAGCGGCCATGTCTGGGTCGCCGACTGGTTCGGCGGCGGCGGCACCCGGGTTTCCAAGTTCAACGCCGACGGCAGCGCCGCCACCGGCTCGCCCTTCAAGACCGGCATCTCCGGCGCCATCGACTTCGCCATCAATCCGGCGGGCGAGGTGTGGGTGGTCAACTACGGCAATGGCACCGTGACCAAGCTCAGCGCCGCGGGCGCCGTGCTCACCGGTCCGCTCAGCGGCAACGGTCTCAACTTCCCTACCGGCATCGCGCTGGATAGCGCCGGCAACGTCTGGGTGGCCAACACCAGCGGTGACAGCTTCAGCGAGTTCAGCGCCACCGGCGTGCCGATCGGCGTCTACGCCAATGCCGGCCTCAAGCAGCCTTATGCGCTCGCCATCGACGACAACGGCAACGTCTGGTCGCCCAGCCAGTCCATCGCCAGCGTGGTCGAGGTGTTCGGCGGCAATACGCCGCCGACCAGCTGTCCCGTCGCGCCTGTGGCCGGCGATACCGGATGCTCCATCTCCCCGATCGCCGCCAACGGCAAGACCGGCGGCTACACCGGCGGCGGCCTGGCCGGCCCGCTCGGCATCGCCATCGACGGTGCCGGGCACGTCTTTGTCAGCAACTACAAGGGCGCCAGCATCAGCGAGCTGTCGCCCGCCGGCGTGGCTCTGTCGCCAGCTCCGCTCAGCCCCTCCACCGCGCCCTCCGGGTACACCGGGCCGGGTCTGGCGCAGCCTTACGGCATTGCCATCGACGCCTCCGGCAACGTCTGGGTCGCCAACTCGGGCAACAACAGCGTCACCGAGTTCATCGGCCTGGCCACGCCGGTGGTGACGCCGAAGATCGGCCAGCCGCTGCTGCCCTGAGACGGCATCGGCTGCCGCCTGGCTGCCGTCCCCGGCACCAGGTCAGGCGGCCGGATCCAGTGCGGTACGGTCCGGTATCGGAGCCGTGCCGCAGCGGCGCCGGTTGCGGTCGCGGCAATGTCCTCGGCGTTTTCACCAACATCATCGGCAATTAAACGGTGGAGGACCGGGGCCGCGCCCCTCTAAGATGCGGGAACGAAGCGGGTCAGCCCCCATAAACCCGCCGTGCATGAGGAGAACTCCGTGGCTAGACAGTTGAGCGGCTGGTTGGCGCTGGTGAGCAGGCGCAAGGCGCCGGTGGTTCTGGTTTGCGGCATGGCGCTGGCCGCCGCGGCCGCGCTGGGTGCGTGCAGCAATTCCTCGGACAACAATACCTCGGGCGCCACTGCCTGCGAGGCGCTGTCCGGCTGGCCCACCGCCGCCTTGAGCGCGGCCAACGCCACCACGGTGGACCCGACGCAGTTCATCACCGCGGCGCAGCTCAACACCTGGGGCGTGGACCTCGACAACCGCG
>JAQGNS010000497.1 GCA_028291705.1 Nevskia sp. | reverse complement strand
AAACCGCGCGCAGCTATCCGGCCGTGCTGACCAAGGCGCTGCGCACCGCCCTCGGCGAACTGGCGCGGCACCAGGCGCGGCGCTTGCTGGACGAGGAAGCCGCGCGCCTGGGCGTGGATTACCACGGGCTGCGCATCGCCGACCAGAAATCCCTGTGGGGCAGTTGCACCCCCAGAGGCGACATCAGCCTCAACTGGCGCCTGGTGCTGGCGCCGCCGGAAGTGTTCCGCTACGTGGTTGTGCATGAGCTGTGTCACCGCATCCGCCTGGACCATTCGCGCCAGTTCTGGACGCTGGTGATGCGCCAGATGCCGGAAAGCAGCGCCTGGCGCGCCTGGCTGCGCCAGGAAGGCGCCTCCCTCCATACCGTCCTGCCGCGCCGCTGAAGCCCGCGCGGATGGCGCGGGAACCGCTCCGGAATGGTGCGCCGGGCGGTTCCGCACCGACCCACTCTGTATCCATGGCGAACCAGCCGGGGCCCCCTCCCAAGGTGGAGGTTGTATCCGGCGCCCGGGGCCGGTAATGTCCTCCTGCGCACACTTGCGGAGGAGCATGTGATGGCCACGCTGGACTCGGTACGGGTAAGGGACTACATGAGCACCAAGCTCATTACGTTCACGCCGGATATGGAAGTGATGCGGGCGGTCAATACCCTGGTGCAGCACGGCATCGCCGGCGCGCCGGTGGTGAACAAGGACGGCCAGGTGGTGGGCATGTTCTCGGAGAAGGACTGCCTCAGCGTCGCCCTGGTGGCGTCGCAGGACACCTGCATCGCCGGGCCGGTCAGCCAGTTCATGAGCACCAAGGTCATCACCGTCGATCCGGAGATGAACCTGACGCAGCTCGCCACCATGTTCGTCAACCAGTCGTTCCGGCGCTATCCGGTGCTGGAGAACGGCAAGCTGGTGGGGCAGATTTCGCGCTCGGACGTGATGAAGGCGATCAATTCGCTTTGCTGATCCGCCGCACCGTGAACTTCAACGCCTAGGCGCGGACTTTTACCGCACCGGCCAGCCCCGGCTAAATCGTCGGTTCCAGCACCAGCGGCAAATTCAGGCGGAATGCCGCCCCGCGCTCCGCAGGCAGCAGCACGATGCCGCCCCCATGCGCCGCCAGCAGCGAACGCGTGATGGACAAGCCCAATCCGGTGCCGCCGCGTTCCCGGGCCGTGGTAAAGAATGGCTCGAACACCTTGGCGGCGTTGCCGGGCGAAATGCCGGGGCCGTTGTCGCTGAAATCGATCAGCAGCTGCCGTGTCGCCGCATCCGCAACATAACGGATGGTGACGCGCGCGCCGGCGCCCGCATGCTGGCGGGCGTTGTCGCATAGCGTGCCGAGAATCGAGTCGAGCACCTCGGCGGCGATCGCCACGCGGGCGCCGGCGGCCTGGCCGTCGACCACCACTTCCAGTCCGAGCTCGCGCTGCCGCGTCGCCACCGCGTTGACGATGTCGACGATGGCGGCCTGCTCCTGCCTGGGCTGCAGCACGTCGGCGCGGGCCAGTTCGAGCAGGCGGCGCACCAGGCGTTCCAGCCGGGTGGCATCGGCGGCGACCATGCCGAGGAAGCGCTCGCGCTCCTCGCCGGACATGCCGGCGCCGTGCTCGCGCAGCAGTTCCACCGCGCCCTGCATCGAGGTCAGCGGCGTCTTGAACTCGTGCGAGACGTGCGCGGCGAAGTCGCGGATGTAGGCGGCACGGCTTTCCAGCGTGCCGGCCATGGCGGCGATGGTTTCGGACAGCTCGTGAATCTCGCGCGTGCCGGCATGGCGCAGCGGCGTCACCGCGCCGCGCTCGCCGCGGGCGGCGCGGCGCGCCTGCTCGATCAGCGCATGCACCGGCCGGCTGATGGTGAGCGAGGTGAACAGCGATAGCGCCAGCACCACCAGCAGCAACACCAATGCACCGCGCAGCAGCGCGGTGCGCTTGCCCAGGATGGCCTGCTTGATGTTGGCCGGCGTGCGCACCAGCAGCACCGCGCCGAGCACACGTCCATCGTGCACGATGGGTTGCGCCACCAGCACCGACACATGCGCGCCGCGGCTGATCGATTCCAGCGGAGTGGGCGGCTCGGTGCCGCGCCAGCGCAGCAGGCTTACCGGCTCGCCCTGCAAGGCGCGCGTCACTTCCTCGCGCGTGATCAGCGAAGCGCCGAGATCCTCGCTGGTGCTGGCGACGACGATGCCGTTGTAGTCGACCACGCGAATGCCGGCGAGGGTATAGATCTGCGCGCCGCGCAGCACCGGCGTCAGCTCGTGCCCAAGGGTCTGGGCCAGGGGATCGGCAGAGGTGTCGGCCACCGCCGGGTCCGGCACCGGCGGGCGGACCTTGTCATCGGCCAGGTCGAGCTGCGCGCTGCGCGGCCGCCACGGACTGCCGCCGGGATTCTGCGGCGGATGCCAGAGCAGGGGATTGCCGTAGTCCAGCGATTGCACATCGCCATGCGCGTGCGAATCATGATGGCCGGCAAGCCGCGCGTAATCGGTCTGGTACGCCGCCGCGATCACCGCGCCCTGCGCGATCAGCTCCGATTCGGTCTGGCGGATCAGCGCGCTCTCGTAGATGCGCAGCACGAAGATGCTGCCCAGCGGCAGCACCAGCACTACCAGGTTGATCAGCAGCAGGATGGTGCGCAGGCGCAGGCGAAACCAGCCGCCACCCTGCTTGCGCGGACTCATCTCGGTCGCAGCCATCGCTCTATTTCATTTCCGATTCAAATACAAAGATATTGCTTTTGTAGGGCGGCCTGTGGCCGCCGATGGCTCCCGGCGGCGGCGCAGCGGCGGCCACAGGCCGCCCTACGGGCGCTTCATGGTGTCTATTCGCAAGGCCCCAGCCGATAGCCGACGCCGTGCAGCGTTTCCACCGGGTCGGCGCCGAGCGCGCTGAACTTGGCGCGCACCCGGCGCACATGGCTGTCGATGGTGCGGTCGCTGACGATCTTGTGCAGCTCGTAAGCGGTGTTCATCAGGTGATCGCGGCTGCATACCTTGCCCGGCCGCTCGATCAGCGTGCGCAGAATGCCGAATTCAGTCAGGGTCAGCACCACCAGCTTGCCGTCCCAGTACGTCTCGTAACGGTCCAGGTCCAGCCGCAGGCGGCCGTGGCTGAGCGCCTGCTGCGCCTGTGCCGGAACGTGGGTGGCGCGGCGCAGGATGGCGCGCACCCGCGCCACCAGCTCGCGCGGCGAGAACGGCTTGGCGACGTAGTCGTCGCCGCCCAGCTCCAGGCCGACGATGCGGTCGACCTCGTCGTCCTTGCTGGAGACGAACAGGATCGGCGTGTGCGCGGTGGCCGGCGCCGCACGCAGGCGCCGGCAGACTTCGGTGCCGTCCATCTCCGGCATCAGGATGTCGAGCACCACCAGCGCCGGCTTCTCGCGGGCGAAACAATCCAGCGCCTGCTTGCCGTTCTCCGCGCTGACCGTGGCGTAGCCCGCCTTTTGCAGGGCGAAGCACACCACCTCGCGGATATGCGGGTCGTCGTCCACCACCAGGATCTTTTCCATCGCACTCATCGTTACCCTAATGGCGAGCAGATTAGCAGCAGCCGGGCGGCGAAAACCGCGCTGCACGGATTCTGCACACGGTTCCTCGCCGTTTGCATGGCACCGTCAATCCGGCGGCAAGCACCGCGCCGAAACTGTTCCTCGCCAAGCCCGGCCGAGGACACCGCCATGCGCCAGCAAATGATGTGGTTCGCTTTCTTCATCGCCCTGATGTTCCTGCTGCCGCCGCTGGTGGCACTGGACCTGGCGGTACCGTGAGAATTTACTTGTCCCATTCCAAAATTCAGGCATCAATTGTGCTTTTGTCGGATAGGTCGTGCTCGCCGTGTACCGCGCGGATAGGATAGTGCAGGCGGTGACCATGGGCCGCTCTGCGATTACTGAGAATCACAGCGGGTGTGCTTGAACCACAGGGGGAGACATCGGCGTGAACACCGAGGCGAAACGGGTGCAGCGGATTTCGGTGATAGAGGCGATCAACCGAGGCATGAATTTCGTCAATGGTCCCGTCCTGTTGCTGCTGATCGGACCGGCGGCGCTGGTGATATGGCTGTTTCCGCATTCAGCGATACTGGGATGGGCGTCGATAACAGGTGGATTTATCGCCGCCTGGCTGTGGTGGTCTTGGTCGGTACCTCGGTGGCGGCTATGGGCTTACCAGCGCGTTGATAACATTGCCGAGCTGAAGCGCGCGGCGGTAGTGGCGCGTCTGATTTGGCCCGATGGTCATTTTTTTGAGCGCACCGAACTCAAGTCGGCACACCACGCGGCGCGTGAAAAGGCTTTGGAAGCTGCGCAGGAGAATGATTCCGGAAATGAGGCACAACCGTTTTCCTGACCCACCGTTTGCCCCGAAAGGCTCCCTGTCCCAAGAATCCGGCCGAGGTTAAGCCGCCTGCGCCGCCAGCCGGCGCAGATGCCCATGCGCACCGACAGCGGCAAAGCATTCCAGGGCCCGCGCCCGGTGGCTCGCAGCCTCGCCGGCATTCGCCGCCCAGCGTGCCTGCGCCAGCCACCACCAGGGGCGCGCCACTTCGGCGCCGGTGGTTTCGATCAGCTCCGCCATGCGTGCGAGGCCTTCCGGTACGCGGCTGCTCCAGGGTCCTTTCTCTGGCAGTTCGAAAAAGGAGGCCCAGCAGATCAATTCCCACACCCGCGAGTGCGAACCCTGCGCCGCGGCGATGGCGGTGCGGGCGACGGCGTAGGCGCGATCGTTGGCGCCGAGCAGGATGTAGGCCTTGGCCAGCGTGGCCAGGGTCTGCGCCTGGAACTGGTGGGCGGTGGCGCCGCACGCCACCAGCGGCAGGGCCGGCTCCAGCACGCGTACCGCTGCCGCGCCGTCGCCCAGCAGCACGTGGGCCAGGCCCAGGCCGCGCAGGGCGATGGCGCGGAAGTAGGAGCTGCCCCAGGTTTCGGCGCGCTGCATGGCCAACTGGCCGTGTTGCAACACCCCGGCCGGATCGCCGGTGAAGGCGGCGAGGTCGATCCAGTTGGTGTGCATCCAACTGGTGTCGCGGCCTTCGGGTTCGGCGTAGGCCAGCGTTTCGCGCAGCTGCGCATGCGCCCGGTCGAGTTTTCCCAGCCAGCCCAGCGTCAGCGCATGGAAAGCGCGCGACATGAAATTCTCCGGCCCGACCGGCTCGGTCAGCCAGCCGTCGCCGCCGGCCGCGCTGACCAGTTCGGCGCCTTCACGCGGATAACCGGCGGTGCTGTGCACCAGTAGCAGCTGCAGTCGGAAGCGGTTGATCAGTCCGCGCGCACCGCTATCCACTGCCAGGCGCACCGCCTCACCGGCGTAGCGGATCGCCTCGCGCGCATCGCCCCGATGCAGCTGTTCGGCGCTGTAGGAAATCAGCAACTCGGCCAGGGCCGCGGTGTCCTGGTTGGCCTCGGCCAGGGTGCGGGCTTCGGTATAGGCCGCTTCGATCTCTTCTTCCGTCGTCTCGGTGAACTGTGCCATGCGCACCAATCCGGCCAGCGACTGGATGCGCAGGCGGTCGGTGGCGGCATTGCGCGGCGCCTGCAGCAGGTTCTTCTGTGCCAGCCGGAACTGCGCCAGCGAAGCATTGGCGCCATGGGCCGAGGAAAAGCTGGCCGCGCGCAGATTCCATTCCGCCGCGCGCGCCCATTCGCCGGCGCGGCGCCAGTGATGGGCGATGGCCGCCGCATCGTCGTCCGGCGGAGCGCTCAGCGGATGTTCTTCTTCCAGCAGCTCCGCCAGGCGGCGATGCGCCGCGCTGCGCTGCGTTTCCAGTTGCGTGCGGTAGACCACGTCCTGGCTCAGCGGATGGCTGAAGGCATAAATCCCGACCGCGTCCGCCTTGGGCTGTACGAAGCCGCGGCTCTGCAGGGTCTTCAGGCCATCCGCGCACTGCGCCGGCGGCAGCGCGGCCAGGCGCGCCAATACCTGCTGCGAGAATTCCAGGCCGATGATGGCGGCGGACTGCAGCAGAGTCTTGTCGGCCTCGCCGAGGCGATCGACGCGCGCCGCCACCAGGGCGTGCACCGTGTCGGGGATCGGCCACTGCTCGATGGTGCGCACCAGGGAATAGGCGCCATTCGAGCCTTGCAGATATCCGGTCTCGCCCAGCGCCTGCACCGCCTCCTCGACATAGAAGGGATTGCCGCCGGCGCGCCGGCTCAGCTGCTGCGGCAACGCCGCCACGCTGGGATGAGCGCCGAGCAGGTCGGAGGCCACCGCCTCGATCTGGGCGCCGTCCAGCGCGCCGATGTGGATGCGCGGGTGCGCGTCCAGCCAGGGCGCCGCGTAGTCGGGCCGGAAGTTGAGCAGCAGCAGCGTGGAAGTGCCGGCCACTTGCGCGCTCAGCATCTCCAGGAAGGCCTCGCTGCCGGCATCGGCGAAGTGCAGATCTTCCACCAGCAGGATCTGCGGCGCGTCGGCGCGCGGCAGCAGCCGCGCCAGCAACTCGAACAACTGGCGGCGATCCGCGGTGGCGCCGGCACCCGCTGCACCCGCTGCCACATCGCCCGCGCCGAGGAACTCCAGCAGCCGCGGTAGCAACGCCACCGAAGCGGGCTCGAACAGCAGCAATGCGCCGGCGGCGAGACGCTTCAACTCGGCCGGATGGCCGTCCTCCGGCAGGCACAGACGGCGGCGCGTCAGCGTGGTCACCGGGTGGAACGGCATCGCCGCCGCATAGGGCACGCCGGTGGCACGATGCACCGTCATGCCGCCGCGCTCGCAGTCCTGCGCGAACTCGTGGCACAGGCGGCTCTTGCCCATGCCGGCATCGCCGACCACCGCCACCACCTGGCCGCGGCCGGCCTGCGCTTCCTCCAGCGCCGCCTGCAACTGCCCCCGTTCCGCCTCGCGGCCGACGAAGCGCGCCGCGCCGCGGGCCAGGCCGCGCTCCAGCCGGGTCTTCAGCGTACCTTCGGCTTCGACCTCGTAAACGCGCAGCGGCGCATCCATGCCGGCCACCGCCATCTTGCCGAGGTCGCGCAGGCGGAAATAACCTTCGGCCAGCACCGCGGTGTTGCGGGTGGCGTAGATGCGGCCGGGCTCGCAGATCTGCTCCATGCGCGCCGCCAGGTTCACCGTCAGACCCTGCGCCGTGTAGTCCATGCGCAGGTCGTCGCCGATGGCGCCGACGATGACTTCACCGGTGTTGAGGCCGACCCGGATGGAGAGGTTCAGGCCGGAAGCCAGGCGCAGCTCGTCGGCGTACAGGCGCACCTGGCGCTGCATCTCCAGCGCCGCGAAGCAGGCGCGCACCGCGTGGTCCTCGTGCGCCAGCGGCGCCCCGAACAAGGCCATGATGCCGTCGCCGGTGTACTGGTTGACGGTGCCTTCGTAGCGATGCACCGCGCCGCTGAGCAGGGTGAAATAGCGGTCCAGAATCAGGTGCCAGGCCTCGGCGCCGGCCTGCTCCGCCAGCCGGGTCGAACCCTTGATGTCGACGAACAGCACGGTGACCCGCTTGCGTTCGCCGATCAGCGCGGCACGGCTGTTGAGTACCCGCTCCACCAGGTGACGCGGCGTGTAGACGCGGCGCGCCGCCTCGGGCGCGGCGTCATTGCCCAGGCGGGTACCGCACTGGTTGCAGAAGCGGGCGCCGTCCGGGTTGGCGGTGCCGCAGTTGTGGCAGGTCGGCAAGCGGGGGGCTCCTCCCTGGCTATGCCCCCATCATGGGCCAAGGACGCAGCGGCGTCAGCTATCCCGGTCACACCATGCAAAAGCAGAGCCGGCGGCGCCCTACAGGTAGTTCGAGCCGGTCAGCTGTTCCGAACGCGTCCACAGGGCAGCGGCAAGCTGCGGATCCCGCGATTCATCACTGCTGCCGACCTTGGCCGGATAGCCGCGCAACTCCTTGAAGCCACCCGGGCCGAAGTACTCGCCGCCCTGTACCCCGGGCGCCGCGGAAGCATAGAGCGACGGCAGGGCGCCCATTGCCGCCGGCTGCGCCATGAACGAATTGGCCCAGCGCATCAGGGCGCTGCCCTGGTCTGGGTTGGTGTTGGACCAGCCCGGGTGGGCGGCGACGGCGGTAACGGCCGAGCCGGACTGGCGCAGGCGCCGGTCCAGCTCGAAGGTGTACAACAGGCTGGCCAGCTTGCTCTGGCCGTAGGCGTCCATTTCCTTGTAAGGGCGGCGCTCGAAATGCAGGTCGTCGAGCTTCAAGCCCTTGGTCAGACGGTGCGCCATGCTGGCAGTGTTGACCACGCGCGAACCCGGCGTGGCCTGCAAGAGGTCCAGCAGCAGGCCGGTCAGCACGAAATGGCCGAGATGGTTGGTGCCGATGTGCGTCTCGAAACCGTCGCGGGTCTTGCCCAGCGGCACCATGATGGCGCTGCCGTTGTTGCACAGGATGTCGAGCCGGCTGAAGCGCGCCTTGAAATCCTGGGCGAATTGCCGCACCGAGGCGAGGTCGGCGAGGTCCAGCGGCATGATTTCCAGCTTCGCCTGCGGCACGCGCCGCCGCACTTCGACGGCTCCCGCCTGCGCCTTCCGCGGATCGCGGCAGGCCATCACCACGGTAGCGCCGGCTCCCGCCAGCCCCGCGCTTATTTCCAGTCCCAGGCCGCGGTTGGCCCCGGTGACGACGGCTATCTTGTCATCCAGCCGCGGCATCTCGGCAAGCGTCCAGTTCTTCTGCGGCATGTCGCATCCCCTGATCGATTCCAGCCTGAAATCCGGTTGGCGGCATCATCGCAGGCGAACGGGGTCATGACCTCCTGCGTTCGGAGCAGGGCCGGGTGGGCGGACGCTGGCCGCACCCGGCGCACTGCGGTAAGGTGCGCGCAGCTTTCGCCCCCGGAGCGGCCCGGAATCACCGATGTCACCCGAAGCGTTCACCGAATACCTGCACCGTCATATTCCCTTGACCGCCGCGATGCAGCTGCGCGTGTTGCAAAACGGTGACGGCCATATCGAGCTGACGGCGCCGCTGGCGCCCAACCGCAACCACCGCGATACCGCCTTCGGCGGTAGCCTTGCCACCCTCGGCATCGTCACCGGCTGGGCCCTGCTGCAGCAAGGCCTGCGGCAGGAAGGGGTGGAGGCGCGCATCGTGGTGCAGAAAAGCGAGTGCGAATTCCTCGAACCGGCTGCCGACGCGTTCTTCTCGGAAAGCCGGCTGCCGGCGGACGAGTGGACGCGCTTCCTCGCCACCCTGCGCAAGCGCGGGCGCGCCCGCATCACGGTGCACAGCACGCTGCGCAGCGCCGGCCGTGAAGTGGTGCAACATAGCGGTACTTTTGTCGCCCTCGGCGGAGACCAGGCATGAGCCAGCCAAAAAACCAGACATACAGATTCTGTCCGCGCTGCACCAAGCCGCTGGCAATCGGCGCGGTGGACGAGGGCCCGCCGCGTCTGCGCTGCCCGGACGCGAGTTGCGGCTTCGTGCACTGGGACAATCCGGTGCCGGTGGTAGCCGCCATCGTCGAGCACGAGGGTGAAGTGATCCTGGCGCGCAACCGCATGTGGCCGCCGAAGATGTTCGCCCTGATCACCGGCTTCCTGGAAAAGGACGATCCCGATCCGGCTTCCGGCGTGCTGCGCGAGGTGGACGAGGAACTGGGCCTGAAGGGTCGGGTCACGGAGTTCATCGGCCACTATCCGTTCCAGCGCATGAACCAGATCATCATCGCTTACCACGTCGTCGCGGCTGGCGAGATCGTGCTCGGTGAGGAACTGGTCGAATACAAGAAAGTCGCCCCGGACCAGCTGCGTCCCTGGCCGGCTGCGACCGGCCTGGCCCTGCGCGACTGGATGATCCGCCGCGGCCTCACTCCGCTGCCGTTCGAGAACGAGCCGATCCGGCAGATTCCCAATCTGCGCGTCATCGACGACCGGCTTGCCACCGCCGGCCAGCCCAGCGCCGAACAGTTCCGCGCGGTACGCAGCGGCGGTTACCAGAGCGTGATCAACCTGCTGCCGGCCGATTCGATATCGGCCGTGGCGGGAGAACAGGACGCGGTGGAAGAGCAGGGCCTGCGCTACCACCATCTGCCGGTGGTGTGGGAGGCACCGACGGCCGAGGATTTCGCCCGCTTCTGCGCCCTGATGCAGGCCGAGAGCGACCGCCGCATCTTCGTGCACTGCGCCGTCAACAAGCGTGCTTCGGCCTTCGTCTTCTTGTATCGCGTGCTGCGACTGGGCGTGGCGCACGAGGTCGCGGCACGCGACCTGCTCGCGGTGTGGCAGCCGGACGCGGTGTGGAGCAAATTCATCGAGGAGCGGCTGGCCGTGACCTGAGCAGGGCCGCCCGGCGGCCCCGCGCGGATTTGCTACCGCGCGGCCGTTCCTGCCGGAAGCTGCTCCGGGAAGACGATACTGGCACTCAGCCCGCGCCCGTCCAGCCCGTCGCCCAGGGTCAGCGTGGCGCCGTGCGAGCGCACGATCTCCTGCACGATGGCCAGGCCCAGGCCGCTGCCGTCACTGCCGCTGCGATCCACCCGGTAGAAGCGCTTCAGCGCCTGTTCGCGCAGCGGCGCCGGAATGCCGGCGCCGTCGTCGACGACGCGCACGCAGGGTTGCGGCTGCGCCGCCACCTCGATCGACAGGTGGCCGCCGCCGGGGTGGTACTTGATGGCATTGTCGATCAGGTTGTTGAGCGCCTCCGCCAGCAGCAGGCCGTTGCCGCTCACCGCCACCACCTGTTGCGGCACGGCCAGGCTGATGTCGATGTTCCGGCGCAGCGCCCGCGGCACCCACTCCGCACCCACCTCGCGCGCCAGCCTCGACAGGTCGACGCGCTCGAACGGCGTGGTGGCAATGGCGTCGGGTTCGGAGCGGGCCAGCAATAGCAACTGGTTGGACAGGCGGGTGACGCGCTCCACCGCGCGCGCGCATTCCTGCAACACCGGGATCACGCTATTGCCGGCATTGCCGTGACCGGCATCCTGCAGCGCCTGCTCCATGTTCAG
>JAQGNS010000452.1 GCA_028291705.1 Nevskia sp. | reverse complement strand
GTCCGCGGCCAAAATGCGCATGCGCAACTCCCTGCCCAGCAAATGATTGGATGGCCGGGTTTGTAGCATGGGGGCCGGGTGCGGTCAAAATCGGCGCGGTACGCCCTTTTCAGGCCGGGCTCGCGATAACGGAATAGTGACGGCAGCGGATGGTTTCATCCACCGCCTTCTGAGACTGTCCACGCGGCACGAAACAGCCACGAATCCGGAACATGCTTAGTCTTTTCCGGCTGCCGCGGCGGTCCATATGGCGGGACGCACCCACCGGCGCCTAAAATCGGCGCTCACTCCCCGGCATGCCGCCCTTGACCACTTTCCGCAACCGCAGGCAGCAGTTCGCCCTCTGGCTGGCGCTGGCGGCGGTGTTCTATCGCGCGCTGATCCCGGTGGGCTTCATGCCGGCCAGCGCGGCACAGGTGCGCGCGGGCGCGGTGCTGGTGCTGTGCTCCGGCGGGCTGCTGCAGACGGCGGAACCGCAGGCGCCGGGCAAGGCCGGCCTGCACGCCTATACCGAGTGCGGCTTTGCCGCCGCCGCAGCGGCGCCTCCGGCGGTTCCGGACGCACCGCGGTTCGCGGCCGCTTCCCCTCCCGTGATTTCCGGCGCACTTCCCGCGGCGCCCACACTGCAACTGGCGCTCCCGCCAGCGCGGGGACCCCCGCTGTTCTCCTGATGCTGTGAAGCCATGAAGCCGCGCACCTGGGGTGCGTGGCGCCGGCGCATCGAGCGCCGCATCATCAGAATGATTGGGAGAACACCATGCATCTGTCTTATCGCGCCGGGCTGGGCCTGCTCGCGGCCGCCGCTGTTTCCGCTATTCCGCTTCCCACCCTGGCCTGTGCGGCCTGCGGCTGCACTGTCGGCACCGAGTGGGCCGGGTCGGGCTATTCCACCGGCACCGGCTGGCGTGTGGACCTGCGCTACGACTATGTCGACCAGAGCCAGTTGCGCCTCGGCTCCAACGCCGTCGACAAACACAGCTACGTTCCCGACGATCCGGACCAGGAGATCCAGCAGGGCACACTGACGCGCTTCTATACGCTGAGCGTGGACTACAGCATCAACCGCGACTGGGGCGTCGACGTGCAGGTCCCCTATATCGACCGCGAACACGAGACCATCGATACCTCGGGCAACCCGCTTTCGACCTCGCATCTGTACGGCATCGGCGACGTCCGCATCCTCGGCCGCTACCAGGGGTTCTTCGAGGACCGTACCTGGGGCGTGCAGTTCGGCCTCAAGTTGCCGAGCGGCCCGACCCAGGGCAATTTCACCGCGGGGCCAGCGGCGGGCGAACAGGTGGATCGCGGGCTGCAGCCCGGCAGCGGCACCACCGACCTGCTGCTCGGCGTCTACAACTTCGAGCCGATCAGCCGCAACTGGGATCGCTTCGAACAGCTCCAGTTCAAGCAGGCGCTCAATTCCGACGCCGGCTTCCGCCCGGCGACGCAGCTCACCGGCAATATAGGGGTGCGCTACGTCGCCAATCCGGCCATCGTGCCGCAGCTGCAGGTGAACCTGCGCTGGGAAGGGCACGAGATCGGCGAAAACGGCGATTACGCCAACAGCGGCGATCGCGCCGTGTTCATCAGCCCCGGCCTGACGGCGCGGGTGCTGCAGCAGGTGCATGCCTATGGCTTCGTGCAGTTGCCGGTATACCAGTTCTACAAGGGGCTGGAACTGGCGCCGCGCTACAGCGTCACGGCGGGCTTGAGCTACAGCTTCTGAGTGCCGGTGAGCTGACCGCCGCATCCTCAATGCCGGGGATGCGGCGGGTCCCGGCCGCTCCCGCCGAAAGATCGCGCCTGCTACTTCGCGCCGAGCAGGGGCCCAACCGTGCGTTCCAGCCCGGGCAGGTCGAAGCTGCCGCGCTCGCCGACGCCGCCGTCGTAGCGCAGCACGCCGTCGCGGCCGATGATGAAGGTGATGGGCAGGCGCCAGATGCGGCCGTAGCCTTCGGCCTGCGCATCGCCGTACATGGCGGCCGGGAATGGCAGGTCGCTGGCCACCTTGCGCACCTTGGCCAGATCCTCAGGGTCGTCCATGCTCACCGCCAGCACGCTCAGCCCTTCCGCCTGGTGCTTGCGGTAGAACTCGGAGAAGGCCGGCAACTCGGCGCGGCAGGGCACGCACCAGGTGGCCCAGAAGTTCACGATCACCACTTCGCCCTTGTGCGCGGCCAGGATGTAGGTCGCGCCATCGAGCTGTTTCGCCTGCAACGGCGGCGCCGGCTTGTCGGCCTTGATGGCGAACGCGGATCCGCTCCAGAGCGGAAACAACAGGAGCAGCAGCCGGAGCGGCTTCATGTGCCGCCCGCCCGCGCCAATGCGGCGCTGTGCTGTTCCCAGTTGCGGCCGTCGAAGTCCGCTACCGTCACCGCCTCCACCGTGCCCTCGTCGAGGCAGCGCAGGTTGACCGAGTAGCCGTCGGGATGGGAGCGCGGCACGTAGAACGACTTGATGCCGCAGACTTCGCAGAACAGGTGCCTGGCCACGCCGGTATTGAAGGTGTAGGTCTGCAGCCGCGCCGAGCCGGCCAGCAGGGTGAAGTCTTCCGCCGGCACGACCAAGTGCACGAAGCCGGTCTTGCTGCACACCGAGCAGTTGCAGTGCTGCACGATGATGCGCGCCGGGGCACGCACTTCGAAGCGCACGGCGCCGCAGTGGCAACCGCCACGATGAGTGACTTTTTCCATACGCTAATTTTAGACGCCGCAGCGCTCAGGCGCGCAGGCCGTTGGCGCGCGGATGACGGCGCAGGGCGCGGCCGCGCCACAGGTGCACGGCGAATGCCGGCAGGGCCAGCAAGCCGATGACGATATGTATCTGCCGGCTCAGGGCCCGTGCCTGCTCGCCGCCGAAATAGTAAAGGCCGTAACCGCTGCCGATCAGCAGCAGGGCGCAGGCCAGGAACACGCCGCCGGCGCGGCGGTTGCGGCGCAGCCGCCAGAAGCGGTCGATGTGGATGGAGAGCAGGCTGCCCAGCACCAGCAGGCCGAGCATGGCGGCGGCGCCGTGCAGCTTCAGCATCCACGGCTCCAGCGCATTGGGCGCGGGGCCGAATTCACCCTGTTTCATGAACCAGCCGTGCAGGATGTAATGCGCCAGGCCGCTGAGGAACAGCAGGAGCAACACGGCATAGGCGCAGCGGCGGTGGATCAGGCTGAGCATGGAGGATCGGTGGCCTGTTACGCCGCTGCTTCGAGCGGATTCTGCACATAGGCCTGCGCATCACAGGCTTCCAGAACCCGATCCGCCACTTCCGGCGCGGCGAACAGGACCACCTTGGTCAAGGCGTCCGCGCGCATGCAGTCGGCGGCGCGCACGCTGACGCTGGCGGCGCCCAGCCAGGGCTGGCGGCTGCGCGGATCGAGCAGCGGCGAGACCTCACCCGAAGCGCAAGCGCGGCGCGAGTAGTAGTTGGCGGAAGTGGCCAGCGCCTCGTCGCACAGGGACAGCGCGTGCGCGGAGAAGGCGGGATTCTGCGGATGGCGCAGTTGCACCTGTTGCGGCGAGCCGAGGACGCGCAGGTCGCCGCCGGCATTGACCAGGGCCGCTTCAATACCCGCTTCGCGCAGAACCGCAATGGCGCAATCCACGGCGTAGCCCTTGGCGATGCCGCCGAGGTCGATCCGCAGCGGGCGGTGGAAGCGCACGCGTGAATCTTGCAGAAGCTCGATATCGGTCCAATTGCCTTCGGATGGAATCAGGCCGGGGCCGGGCGGCAGGTAGCCCCAGTCCTGCAACCGGGCGCCGATGGCGATATCGAACGCGCCTTCGCTGAGCTGTGACAGGTGCCGCGCGGCGGCGAGTACCTTCCAGGTCTGCGCATCGACACGCACCGGCCGGTACAGCGCCTCGCGGTTCAGCGCGGAGACGTCGCTGCCCGCCTCGTGAAAACTCATCAGCCGGTGCACATGTTCCACCGCGGCGAATGCGGCATCGACGGCCGCATGCAGCGGCGCCTGCGGCCCCGCGGCATCGACGCGGATCTCCACCAGCGTGCCGAGCAACGGCCGCGCGCGGCGGATCTCAGTGCTGGGCGATGGCGATGGCATAGGTGGCCAGCAGCCGGCGGATGCCGTCGGTGAGGTGCTCGCAGGAGAGGGTGGCGCCGCTGACGTTCTGGATACCTTCGCCGATCTGCACTTCGTCGCCGTGCTGCTTGCCCTTGAACTGGGCCAGCCAGCGCGGGTTGCGCACATCGCCACCGTAGGCCTCGCGGTATTCGAGGACTTCGATCCGGCGCACCTTGCCGTCGGCGCCGAGCGCCACGGCATAGGTGATGAGATCGTGCTTGCCGATGACGGCATCGACGAAGAAGTAACCATCATTGGCCTTCCAGGCGCGCAGCGAGCCGGCGAACACCTTGACGCCGGCATCCTTCTCGATGGCCGCGCTCTGCTCCGGGCTCAGCAGCAGGGCCAGCGGCGTCAGCGCCTCCTCGCCGAACGTCAGCTTCTGCGCATCCTCCACGCTCATGTAGACCAGGGCCTGCGCCGGAGCGCAGACGCTGAGGGCGGCGACCGGCAGGTAGACCAGGCGGCTGGAGTAGCTCATGCGCCGGCCCACGGCAGCGGCGCAAGCCGAACCGAAGCCTGAGTGAGGATGTCACTCAGGCCCATTTGCCCTTCGGGGTCAGAAATTGAGCCCCAGGCCGAGATCGAAGCGGGTGAAATCACTGTTGGTCTGGTACGACTGGTAGTCCGCTTTCAGCACGACGTGCGGGTTGAGATAGAAGTTCGCGCCATAGGTCCAGACGCGATCATGCGGTTGCGGCCAGGGCCGGCCGTCGGAGGCCAAGCCGCCGGGCACCGGCGAGAATCCGGGCGCGATGCCCTCGTAACCCGCCCCCATATCGTACCGCTCCCAGCGCACGAACGGGGCCAGGCGGTAGCCGTTGTGGTGCCAGACCGTGTAGGCGCCCTGCAGGTAGTAGCCGTAGAACTTCGACGGCATCGGGTTGGAACCGCCGGCATTGAGGTTGTTGTAGGGGGCGGTGCCGGTGATGGAGCCGCGGGCGTAGACCGCCGACAGGTCGGCCGCGCCCGGGGTCCAGCGCGCATGCGTCTCCCACAGGGTGACGCGCTGGTCCGGCGTCTGGGTAGAGGCCTTGGAAGTGCCGGTGGAGATGGCGGCGCCGACCAGCAGGCCGGGCACGCCCTTGTAGTTGAGCGAGCCGTACTCGAACAGGTGCTGGGCGTTGGCCAGCTGCAGTTCCTGGTGGCTGGCCTGCAGCGGCGCGGCGCCGCTGTTTTCCAGCTGCAGCGCGGTGCGGTACAGCGGGTCTTCCGGGTTCGGGCTCCAGTTGGCCAGGTTGACGCCGGTGGTCAGGCCTGTGTCCCAGGTCAGGCCGATATCGGTGTCGCCGTGGAAGGCGAAGCCGCCCTCGCGCCAGGTGCTGGGGATGATCACGGTTTCGACGAAGTTGCGCTGCACGCCGTAGTAATTGGTCGGCTCGTGGTGTTCGTTGAGCAGGCCGAAGGGCATCAGGAACAGGCCGCCCTTGACCGAGACCCAGGGAGCCAACTGGTGGTCGACGTAGAACTGCTCGACTTCGAACTC
>JAQGNS010000393.1 GCA_028291705.1 Nevskia sp. | reverse complement strand
AATTCCACGCCGATGCCGGCGGCGCGCACCTCGCCGGCAAGCGCAAGATGATCGCCGCGCTGCAGCGTCTGAAGTCCCTGCACGAGCCGTCCACGCTGCCGCAGAACATGACGGCGTTCGGCATCGCCGGTGGTGTGGCGCAGTTGTTTGCGACGCATCCGCCGCTGGATGAGCGGATTGCGCGCCTGCAGCAAGGTGCGACCTGAAATAAAGGTGCTATCCAGGGCGAACTGCCGGATTGCAGCTTTCAGATTGATCCCCCGGATTGCACCGATTAGGCACATGGAGAAGGCGTAGGCCGCGGCGGCAAGACGCTAGCGCTGCGCCATCGTGACGCTGTGAATTTGATTGCGGCTGCCGCGAGCGTCTATGCTGGCGCTACGATGGTTTCCGGCTTCCACTGCTCCAACGCCAGCGACGAGCATTTCAATTGCAACCATGACGCCGATGCAGCAGGTAGAGCACGATTTGCTTGCCGGCCGTGCCTCGCTCATGACGCCGCACACCGCCAGGGAATGGCGGCTTGCGGCGTGGGCTCACTATACGGCGGTGCCGGGTTCCGCCCTGCACCAGGAGTGCGCGGGGGATTTCGCCGATGCCTGGGCGCGCTTCCTGCGCCTTCAGTCCAGATTTGCGGAGCTGATGGCCGCGTGGGCGGCGGCAGGAATCGATGCGACCGTTTTCAAGGGCGCCGCCGTCGCGTACCTGGCTTATCCTCATCCGGCCCTTAGATACTTCAACGACATCGACGTTTACGTGGAGCCTGTCGATGCCGCGCGTGCATTGATGGCCCTCCCTACCGGTTGGCTGATCAAGCCGAACCTGTTTTTCGACGCACCGCACGGGCCAATCAACCTGCGTTCACCGTGCAATGAGCTCGAGATCGATCTTCATCGGTCCTTGTTCAGGCCTAGCCACGTCACGTCGTCCCGCCACAAAGCGGTCACCGGACAGCTTCTCGAAAGCCGGCGGATGGTCCAGGTCAGTTCGCTGGAGTTTCGCAGCCTTGCGCCGGCCGATCTCGTTTTGATCGGATTGGCGGTGAATCGCGGTTATGGACAGGATCGATGGCGTCCCAAGGCGCACGATTATCTGGACATCCTGTACTTGCAGCAGCGGCTGGGATTGTCGAGCTGCGAGATTCTCGCCCGCGCAAGGCAGCTTGGTTTGCGCCGCACCTGGCTTGCCTATTCGCATACCTGCGAACCGCAGATGGAAGTGTTGCAGCTGGGGCGGTCACGGTGGCCCTACCTATGGAATGATCTTGTGGTTGCGCGGGAACGATCGGAGTTACCGTTCTACGTCTCCCGGCTACGTCGCTTGCCGGCCGCGATGCGTGACGTGATCGTTGTCATGCCCACCTTGCTTGCGCTGTTGTCCCGCGCCTATGGTGTCCATTCGGGAGCGGAGCTGCAGGCGGTGGCGGATCCGCCGCTGCCTGCGCGCAGGTCCGGATTTTTTCCGGTGCGCGGAGTGAATTGGGGGCTCAGGCTGCTGGCGCCGCTGGTTGCCCGGCTGCGCATCTCGCGCGATATGTTCCGGTCGATCGCGACGCATAGACTGCTTCATTCTCAAGGCATCCCCGTGGTGTGGGTTTGCGGAACCAGCGATCGCGGGAAAGCAACCTCCGGACCGGAAGAAGAATATGCGTGGCTGGAACTGAACGGGTTCCCCCTCGCAATCTGGCCCGGAGACGCAAGGCGCAGGGTTTACGCCGAACGTTTGCGCATTGTGTTGCCGGCTGTGGACTCTCTCGATCGGGAAGGCTGATTTCGGGTCGGGCGCCCGTTTTGAGATTGGCAATCGATCCGAGGGTGGAAGCGCCGGGCGAGCGGCCGGCCGATGCATCGCTCAATCCGGAAAAAACTGCCCTGCTCGTGGCCTTTGACGAGATATGGGCAGACTGCTAGCTTGCCGGACAAGGAAGTGATCTACGCATGGATCGCACACGCAGTGGTCAAGCTTAAGGGGAGTGTGTCGGGTAAACCCGGAAAAATATTGAGCTGTCCTATCGTCCTCGCGTGCACACCGTCTGGGGCGAGTAGGGCCGATTGCTGCGTTGGGCACGGCCGCAGGTCCAGTATTTCAAGCGAGGCTGGCAACACCAAGCTACCTAATGTATCAATACGCCATCCTCTGCCCACCTCAATCCAGGTGCCTTAAAATTCAATTCATTCCCCAATCAATCAACTTCGTTGGCGAACGATCCGGGGCTATCGACTCCTGCTGACACGACTGCCCTGCGATTGGACCCGTCAGCGGGAACGACTATTGCCTCTCGCCGAGAATTAATTATCGCAGATCTTCTTATTTTCGGAGGCCTAATGCCTTTCCGCTCAAGAACTCGGCAGCTTATGGGCTTTGTGGACCACCGATGCCTTGCGTTCAATAGGGATGTTGATGCCCGTGGGGGCATTGGTATTCGCAATTTTAGACGCGAAGACTGGCGGAGAGGATTCTGGTGGGGCTGCTTCTCGTGGTTTTATCGATCGCACTAGTGAAGACGCGCCTTCAAGCAGGATGGCGGATCAATGCAGTGTGGGCTCACCATTTTTCCCCGATACACCTTGTCCCTGCAGGAGTGTTCTATGGATTTATTTCAGTGGGGTGGTATTGATGCTGGGTGGCCCTTATGCTTGGCGTGCGCAGAAGCTGTCGTTGGCATTGTTGCTGCTGGTCGATCCTGTGCCTGGATCGTTCAACTATCTAGTTGATTTGCCTCTGTAGGCCATCGCTGCTCAAGTGGCCCGCAGCTTTGCCAGTCTTCTGTCCGTTCCAGTGGACGGGGCCACGCTGAAGCTGATGTTCTTGCCACAGTTGGGCATGTTCATTGCTCCAGGATGCGACGGTATGCATGGAGCGGTGACCATGGGTTGCATGGCGCTGATCGTTGGTGGCTTCTATCGAATGCGCACTTCGCGTATGGTCCCAATTCGTTCTTGGGGCCGTCGCTTTGGCTTATCTATTCAACCTGATCCGTCTATGCGGCGTGGTGGTCTATTACTGGCTTGCGCTGCGTATCCCGGCAATTAACAGCAATGGCACTGAAGTTGACTATGTCATAGGAGGGTGTTTTTTTCCCTGGCCGCCCTTTTTCTGTTCGGCATTCCGCGGCTCGAGTGCAAAGCATGATCGCGAAATTGTTCGTGTTAGGTGCTGTGGTGATGGCTGGGTGTTTTCTGGCGCCGTCGGGTGCCGTGCCAAAACTGGCCGATTTGCATCGAGGCGGCTCTGTAAATCTGCTGGCCGACCAAATTGGCGGTTTCCATATTTCCGCGGACCGCGGGCAGAATCTCAGGCCCAATGGTTCGATCGAAATCGGTGCGATGTATAGCCCGGTCGGAAACGCTGCAGCTTTAAGATCGAACGTGCAGTTTGGCGTCTATCGCAATTCCGTCAGCCCGCATAATTGAATGATTTGCTACCTGACACAGGGTGAAACATTGCTTTGGGAGCGTATGCAGACCATGGCGACTGTTCAAGGTGCGGTGCAATTTGTCGTCGGATTGACCCAAACGCGTGAAGGTTTGCGCCTGATTGCGGAGACCGAATGCCATGCCAGTGGTTGCACCGAAAAGCCGGTTCTGATTTCGGGACGGGATGCCAACAGGTTTCCGGGACGTTTTGGGCGATTTATTCAGCAGCAATGCGGAAAGTGTGGTTCCCGTGTCGATTGTAGTCACTGCTCCGTATACCGAAAACGTCGATGCAGCGCAGGCGCAATTAATGACTCGGCTTGAGGAATTTGTGTCAGGGCTTGATTTATCGCCCTAACGTCAGCTTGCCTCGCTGCAGGCTGTGTCTGATCACGATTGACGCCGGGTTTACAGGCGGCAGATTTTGGCTTGGAGCAAAAAAGGACGCCCAATGCCGGAGGACTCGTGAATTCGGATTGTCGTTGCCCGAGATGATCAACGAATCTTCAAAAGCACACCAGCTCGGGAAATTCTGCAGTGATCGTTATCAATGCCGCGCAAGCCGCACCTAACCTCTTCCACCGGCGATATCGCTGGCCAGCAACACCACTTCTGGCTCCTGCACGTGGTAGCCCTGGATGAAGTTCACGCCCATCTGCCACAGGCGCGCCATGACGTGGGCGTCCTCGACATGGGAGACGATGGTCTTGAGGCCGTGCTGCTTGGCCGCTTCGACCAAATCGCCGAGACGCTTCTGGGTGTCCTTTTCGCTGAATTTCTGCGTGAAGGAGGGGTGGAACTTGATGAAGTTGGCCGGGATGTGGTCCATCAGCTGGGCCGAGTTGGCGCCGACGCCGAAGTGTTCGACCGCCAATCCGGCCCCCATTTCGCGTAGCGCCTGGGTCAGGGCCTTGGCCTTGCGCACATGGTTCTGGATGACCACTTCCTGGATTTCGAAGACGATCTCGTCGCTCTTCAGCGGTTGCTCCTGCACCAGGGCTTTGAGCCAGGTGATGAAGCCGTCATTGTCCTTGAGCGTATCCTCGGACAGCTTGACGAACAGCACCGAGGCTTCCTTGGAGGCGGCGCGTTTGGCGATGACGCCGAGCGCCCGCGCCACCACCCAGCGGTCGATGGTGCGCATCAGGTTGAATTTCTGCGCCGCCGGCAGGAACTCGGCCGCGTGCAGCTCCTTGCCCGACTCGTCCAGCATGCGCACCAGCACGTCGAAATGGCTGCGCGATTCGCCCTCGAGGCTGGCAATGGACTGGTAAGCCAGCTTGAGGCGGTTGTCCTCGATGGCCTTCTTCACCTGGGCGGCGCGGCGTGCTTCCTCGCGCTCCACCTGGTTGGCCTTGGCGGTGGCGCCCAGCGCCACGATCTGGTTGCCGCCCCGCGCCGAGATCTTGCGCGCCTCGTCGGCCAGCTGGCGGATCACCTGCTCCGGCGCTTCCTGGCCGCCGAGCGGGAACACGGTGATGGTGAGGCTGATATGCGCCTCGTGCTGCCGCGCGGCGAAGATATGGCCTGAGATTTCCTTGCGCAGGAACTCGGCGAACTGCTCGGCCTCGTTGTAGTTGGGGCGCTGCACCAGCAAGGCCAGTTCGTCGGTGGAAAAGACGAAGGATTGATCCTGCGGGCCCAGGCGAGTGTGCACCGTCTCCGCCAGCAGAGAGGTCACTTCCTGGGCGTCGGCATGGCCGATGCGCTGTTCCAGCGCATCGAAGGAGTCGATATGCAGCAGCATGGCGGTGCGCATGCTCTTGCCGTCGGCCGGGGGGGCTTCCGCCAGCGTGTCGCTGAACACGCCGCGGCCGTGGAAGGCGGCCTGCGCCGAAGCCGGGCGGCCCTTGCCGCCTTCGGCCCGGATCAGCAGCTCGATCACGCTTTCGCCATCCTGGGTGCCCAGGATCAGTTGCGCCTTGACGTGGACCTGGCCCTTGCGGCCGACCAGCACCAGTTCCAGAGGCTCGCCGTTGTGCTTGCCCTTCTGCACCGCCCGCAGGCGTTC
This sequence comes from Nevskia sp., assembly GCA_028291705.1. Lineage (GTDB taxonomy): Bacteria > Pseudomonadota > Gammaproteobacteria > Nevskiales > Nevskiaceae > Nevskia. The sequence continues at coordinate 613 of JAQGNS010000393.1, read as the reverse complement.
CTTGATCTTGCTCTGCTGGTCCGGCGCCACCAGGTCGATCAGCGGCTGGCCGGCAAGCTCGGCCGGATCGTCGTAGCCGATCAGGTGGGTGAAGGCCAGATTGGCATTGGCCAGGATGCCTTCCTGGACATGGGCCACGGCATCCGCGGTGCCTTCGGTGAGCTGCTGGTGGCGCGATTCGAAATCGGCCAGGCGCTGCTGTGTCAGCCGCAGGTTGCGCATGTGGTGATGCTTGACGAACTCACGTACCACCACCAATTCCAGATGGCGCAGCTGGCGCAGGTCGCTGTAGGAGGCGAAATCCTGGGCACCGGCGGCGAGCGCGGCGACGGCATCCTCGACTGAATGGTCGTTGCTGATCACCACCACCGGCAGGTCGGGGCGCAGCTGGCTGACCAGCCCGATGACCTTCTCGGTCGGCGCCTTGCGCGCGTTTTCGTCGCACCGCACCAGGTCCGGTGGATTGCGCTGCAGCACGTCCTGCAGGTCTTCCAGGTCGGTAATCCAGGCCACTCGTAGGGGGTTACCGGCATTGCGCAGGTGGCTTTCGATGCGCTTGGCCACTTCCTCGGCGGTGGTGATGACGAGCAGCACCCCGGAGGCTTCGCTCAGC
>JAQGNS010000375.1 GCA_028291705.1 Nevskia sp. | reverse complement strand
CCGGTTCCGCCCTGAAGGCGGGTTACTTTTCTTTGGGTTTCGCCCAAAGAAAAGTAACCAAAAGAAATGCGACCCGATGTCTGCGCCCATCAATCACCTGCGGTGATCAATGGGTTCCCTGCGCTTCTCGGCCAAGGCGGGGTTTTCAGACAGGCCATCCCTGGCCTGTCTGAAAACGCTTCGGCATCCTGCCTCGCCCGCGTCTGCGCGCGGCTGTTCCACCTTGTCCTGCGATGCTCGGCGCAGCCAGACGGGGAGGACCATCAAAAGCCAAATCAAAAGCACAGCAAAAGCGCAAAACAACATCAAAAGCCGAAGTGTCGCTCTTGAGCGCTCCCTATCCTTCTTGGTCATCCCCGCGCAGGCGGGGATCCAGTTTTGCTGGCCTTGGCAGGTGGATGCGGACTGTTAAATCCGAAAACCCGGCCGTAAAAAACCTCTTCGAACGTCCTCGCATCTCTTGGATCATCCAAAAATGTCATGTTCCTTACCCGCTCGCCGCATGCGTGCCAACAAAAAACCTTGGCACACATGGCACGCATGGTTCTGAACCCAGGCCTACAAGAACGCGCACCCTAAACCTTCAAGGCAACTCACCCGCCGAAACCCCCGTCGGCAACGTCGCCCCCTGCTGCACAAACAACGGCATCTGCTCCGGCGGCACCGTCACTGAAATCGTCGTTGGCCCCTGGTACGCCTTGCCGCTCCAGAAATCAGTCCACCCGCCCTTGGGCAGGTAGACCGACCGCGTCACGATGCCCAACTCCAGCGCCACGCCGGTCACCGGCGCAACCAGCAGACTCGGCCCGAACAGGTATTCGTCGTCCACCGCCACGGCCTTGGCATCGTCCGGATACGAATACGGCAGCGGCCGCACGATCGGAATGCCCTGCATGATGGCGGCGCTGGCCTGCTGCGCGGTGTACGGCGCCAGGCGGGAGTGCAGGGTGGCGTAGCGGCGGTAGACGGTGACGGCATTGCTCTCGTTGACCCACCAGGGCGGAATTGGCGTCTCCATCACCGGCGACAGTGCGCCGAGCTGCGCCCAGCGGATGTAGGTCTGCACGCTGGGCAGGCCGATCGGCAGCACACTCGGGCCGCTCTGCAGGGTGCCGTCATAGCCGCCGACATCCGAGCCGGAAAAGACGAAGCCGGACGACGACAGCGACAGCAGGCTGTTCAGCGCGCTGCCCAGCCCGGAGGGACCGGAGACCGAGGCGTTGTCACCGGCCCAGTGGCCGGCATAACGCTCGTCGCCGGTCCAGCCGCCGCGCGCCAGGATGACGAAGTCGCCGTCCGGCCGCTCGGCGAAGAAGGCGTCATGGGCGGCCTTGTGGTAGGCGATGCAGTACGGATTGTGGTTGAGGCGGTTGGGTAGGCCGTTGGCCCACACCGAGGTGTCGGACAGGTCTTCCTCGCAGCGGTCCATCTTCACGCCGTCAACGCCGCGCTTCACCAGCTTCTGCAGGCCCGTCACCCAGTTGTTGTAGGCGCCGGTATTGGTGAAGTCGACGTGCGCGCTGATGCTGCGCGTGGGGAAATAGGTGGCGTCGTTGCCGTCCGGCCGCGTGCCGGTGACCAGCCAGCCGTTGGCGGCGCCGGTGGTCTGATAGTTGCCGTTGAGGAAGGGGCTCAGCCATACCATCAGGCGCACACCCTTGCCATGTATCTGGGCGATCAGTGCGTCTGGATCGGCGAAGCGCGCGGGGTCGAAGTCGAAGCTGCCGTTGCCGGCGTCCCAGGGGTTGTCCAGCCACACCGCGCCCAGCGGGATGCTGCGCGACTGCATGCCGTCCACCAGGGCGTTGACCGTGTCGGTGGTGGTGTTGTCGTCCTGCCACACCATCGGCTGCCACATCCAGTCGGGCGGGGTAGTGAGCGGGCGGCCGCTGCGCGCGGTGTAGGCGCTGACCACCTGCGCCGGCGTGCCGGTGTACAGCACCAGGTCGAGGTGATCGTCCTCGTGCATCACGTTGATGGCGTCGGCGCGCTTCTGCGGATCGCCGAAGTCGATCTCGCCGCGCGCGTCCGTCGCCGACCACAGGCCCCAGCCGGAAGGCGACCAGAAGAACGAGGCGGCGATTTCATTGGTGCCGGAGTAGCGGTCGGAGCCGGGGCCGTGGCTGATCCACAAGGGCACGCTGCGGCCGCGCACGTTGAACGTGCCGAAACGCTGGCCGGTGCCGAAGTAGGCCTGGCTGGTCGGCGCGTTGAACGAGGCCTCCACCGCCGCGACCTTCGCCGCCGCCGGGGTGAACTTCAGCTCCAGCGTGCCGTCCGCGGCAAAGTCCACGTCCAGCGCCGCGCCGGCCTTGTCGCTGGTGGCGAGGCTGGCCTGCAGATGCTCGCCGTCGACGCTATAGGACTGCAGCGCTGAAACGCTTTCCCAGGCCGTACCCGTGTAATAGCCCAGCGGCATGTAGGAAGCGGTGGGCAGGCCGGGGTAGGCCTTGTCGATGCCGTCCGTCTTCTGCATCGCCGCGTACTGGGGATTATTCACCGGATCCTTCGAGCCCGGGTTGGCGTCGCCGGCGATCAGCGTACCGTCGGCCTTGGTCCAGATCAGGCGCCAGGGTTGCTTGGTGATCGCCACCGCGGTGACGCCGTCGGAGACGGTCAGCGTGCTCTGTGTTTCCGTCACGCTCAGCTTTGCCGTTGCAGCTCCACTGCTGGAGCTTCCACCGCTGCTGCTTGAGCTGCTGCTACCGGAACTGCTGCTACCCGAATCGCCATCTCCGCCCCCGCCGCAGGCGCTGAGCGCCGCGGCTGCAAGCAACATGCCGCAACACGCCGCGGCACGCAGAAAACCCGCCGCAGGACGGGCGGCCATGACTTGCTTCATCGGATATCCCTGGGCAATCGAATTTAATCCCAAGAACATGCCGTGCCACGGTTGCATGGCCGTGACAATTCGATGAAAACCGGCGCGCTTTCCGGGAGCGTTGCCGCCAATGCCGTCGAGGTGCAGTAACCCCGTCGTCCGTGACGTGATGGATGCCGTCTAGGGCAGCATCTCCGTCTGCTGCTGCAATGACTGTTGCAGGTGGCGGAACTGTCCGGCGGCTGAAACACTCGCCGGCAGCAGGGCGGCCAGCGAGCCGCCGCTGACGTGCAGGAAGCTGTTGACCACGCCGTCGAGCCTGCCGAAATCCGCATCGGCCTGGATTTGCAGCAGGCCATATTCGCCTTGCGGCACAGCGCCGTCGGGCAGCACCGGCGTCGAGGTCAGCTTGGTGCGCACACGGCTGCTGCCGTTCAGGTAGGGCAGCACCGAGAACAGCGGCATGCGCCCCACCAGCAGGCGCTTGGTGTCGTCCGAGGACTCCGCCGCCGCGGAGTCGTCCGCGCTCCATTGCAGGCTCAGCAGCGGCAGTTTGTTGTACTGCACCGCGATCTGCTGCGTGCCCTGGCCGTCGACGCTGCTGCCGCTGACCAGGATCGCCGGCAGGCCGTTGGCGCGCAGATGATTGAGCTGCTGGCTGTTGCTCACCGGCATGATGATGGGGAAGAACCCTTCCTCGTCCCGGCCTAGCGGCTCATAGGCGCGGCCGGCCTCCGGCGCATCGTCGCGCCGCACGCGAATAGCGACGAAGCCCTGGTAGCTGCGGTTGAGGGCACCCAGCAGCGGCAAGGCCAGCGGCACATGGGTTTCTTCCAGGTACACCGCCACCTGGTAATGCGAGGCCAGGTCCGGTGCCTTGTAGCCGACGGGGATCAGTTGCCGGTAGTACGCCTGCTGCGCCGCCGGCACCGCGAGCACCAGCCCGAGCTGCCGCGACTCCACCACGCTGTTCTGGCCGCCGGGGCAGGCGGAGGGTGCCCGCTCGCAGCGCTTCTGCGCCTGCGCGGGTGCGGCCAATACAAGGCAGTACAGCACGGCCAACGTGCCGAGGAATCTCAAGGATGCGCGGATCATGGCGTGCTCCCGGGCAGGCCGAAGGCCAGCACCACGGCGTTCTGTCCGCGGATGCCGGAGTTGGCGTCGGAGTGCTGCGCGTCGGAAGTGGCGTAGCCGGAATTGACGTAGACCATGCCGTGCGAGATCACCACTCCGCCGTGGCCGATGGAGCCGCCCTTGCCCTTGACGCCGTTGACGCCGGTGTAGCTCTGCACCGTATCGTAGGTATAAAGGATCTGGCCGGCGGCGGCGCTGAAGACGCGGAACTTGCCGTCGCGGCTGCCTTCGAACACCAGCCCCGGCGTGGCCGATACCGCCTGGCCCATGCTGACATCACAGCTGCTGGCCGAAGCCGACTTGGCGCCGCCGGTCTTGCAGCCGTCGGCCGGGTTGGGCGTGGACCAGCGGATGCGCAGCGCCGGGTCCGTCGCCGCCGGGTCGAGAGCGTAGAGCGTGCCCGGCTTGGCGTTGTAGGTGGCGACGTAGATCGAGTGCCCGTCCCAGGCCGAACCCCACTGCACGCCGTTCTCCCCGGCGCGGCCTGCGGGGCCGTTGCCGGTGGCCAGGCGCAGATCCCAGATGATATCGCCGGTGGCCAGATCGAGCAGGTGGAACAAGCCGCTCTTCTGGCCCACCGCCACCACCGTGCGGGTCCCCAGCTTGAAGATATTGGGCGAGGCGCCCACGTCGTAGTCCGGGCCGGACACCGGGCAATTGCCGAGGGCCGAGTTGGGCAGCAGCACGCAGGCCGCTGTCCAGCTATCGCCGCCGAGCATCTGCCGCGCCCACTTCTGCTGGCCGGTGTTGAGGTCGAAGGCGATCACCGAATCGGAGCAGCCGCTGCTCACCGGGTCGCTGCACGCGCTGTGTCCGTCATAGGGCACGGTGCCGGTGTAGTTCTGGCCGCTGCCGATCACCAGGGTCTGCGAGGCCGCGTCGATCGCCGGGCTCGACCATACCGGCCCGCCGCTCGGCGCATAGCGCGGCAGCCCGAGGAAAGTGCCGGCCAGCTGCTTCGACGGCGGCACCGTGTAGCGCTTCCACAGCAGCTCGCCGGTGTGTGCATCCAGAGCCGCCACGCCGCCGCGCGCCTGGCAGCAGGGATAATTCGGCAGGGTGGGGTTGAACACTTCCTTGCTGGAGAGCCCGACGAAGACCCGGCCGCCGTAGACCGTGGGCGAGCTGGTGATGATGGCGTCGCGGTGCGGCTCCACCTCGGTGGCCCACAGCAGCCGGCCGCTGGCCGCATCGAGCGCATACAGGAAACCGTAGAAATCGCCGAAATACACCACGCCGTCGGCCACGGCCGGGCCGTCGCGGAGCAGGTTCGGCATGCTCTGGCCGCTGTCGGTGGTGGCGTTCGGCAGGAGGGTATTGACCGCGGCGCCGACCACCGCGCTGCTGTCGAAGCTCCAGCGGGTCTGCCCGGTGACGGCGTCGAGCGCGTAGAACAGCCCGTTGCGCCCGCCGAAATAGAGCATGCCGTTGGCCACCGCCGGCTGGCTGGAGGCGATGCCGTCCGCGCCGGGCACGACGAAGGCCCATTTCAGTTGCAACTGGCCGATATTGGCCGGCGTGATCGCCGTCTCGGCGGCGTTGTAGCGGCTGCCGGCGCTGTCGAACAGGAAGGAACTCCAGTCCGTCCCGGAAGCCGCGGCCGTGGTGGCCGCAATGACGGCGATCGTCGCGCACAGGATGCGCAGCCGTTTCAATGTTCTTGCCTTCATGGCGATCTCCCCGAGCACCTGACTCTGCGTTCAGGCCTCCCAAGCATCAGCCAGATCCATGCCCTTTGTCCAGAGCGGAACGTGACCCAGGTCCGGTCCAGTACCGAAGTGCCGGTGGCAGGTCTCTCCGGTGACGGCAGGTGAAACGCAAAAAGGGCCGCCATGGGCGGCCCTTCGTCGCAGCGTTCAGCGTACTACCGGGACTCAGGACCCGGTCGGCGTGCCGAACTTGTAGATCGCCTTGATGGCGATATCGCTCTCGGTGCCCTTCAGGTCGGCGGGATCGCCGTTCGGGTAGATATGGTTGCTGGAACCATCGGCGCGCACTTCGCCGAGCAGGTCGAAGTTGGCGGCCGGGCTGTAGTCCAGCGTCACGGTGAACTCGTTGT
>JAQGNS010000334.1 GCA_028291705.1 Nevskia sp. | reverse complement strand
TGCGGTCGGCATGGTTGATGAAGTCGATGATGTTGCCGGCGATGTGGCGTTCGGTGGTGCAGGTGATGCCCACCGGCTTGTTCAGCGCGATATAGACCTGCCTCTTCTTCGCCCCCACCACGCGCCCGTTGACCCGGACCTCGTCGCCCTCGTTGACCTGGGTGCCCAGCTCGGCGCGCTTGCCGTTGATGCTGACGCGGCCTTGTTCGATCCAGCTGTCGGCTTCGCGGCGGGAGCAGATGCCGGTTTCGCTGATGTATTTGTTGAGGCGCATGCGTAATGCTGGCATATCGGGGAATCGGCGTCTTGATCGGGCTTGGCTGCCCGGCCTGCTTGCGGCTTTGCGTCGTCTGTCCCCCTCTCCCTGCGAAGTGGGGAGTGGGCCGGGGCGAGGGGCAGCTTTTTACCCGACTTAACACCAACCTCCGTTCGCCCCGAGTGCCCGCGCAGCGGGTGTATCGAGGGGTCAAGCGCACCACTTACTTCCTCGTTATTCCCGCGCAGGCGGGAATCCAGGGGTCAAACGATGCACTCCGCCACGTATCCCTCACCCTGACCCTCTCCCCCAAGGGGAGAGGGGACGAAAGGCGATCCTGTTACCGCTTCAGCTTTTGCCGCGCCGCATCCCGCAACGCCACCATCAGATCCCCCACGAACTTCCGCGTCGGTTCATGCGTCAGCTTGCCTTCGGCGTCGAAGCGTTCGTGCGCGGTTCCGACCATCACTTCGGGCTTGTTGATGAAGCGGAGGTCCAGGTAAACGCCGATCTGGCGCAGGTGGTATTGCGCGCGTGCGGTGCCGAGGGCTCCGGCGCTGGCGCCGCAGATGGCGGCGGGCTTGCCGGCGAAGGGCTGGTCTTTCAGGCGGGAGACCCAGTCGATGGCGTTCTTCAGCACGCCGGAGACGGAGTAGTTGTACTCCGGCGTGGCGAACAGCAGGCCGTCGGCGGCGCGGATCCGTGCGCCCAGGTTCTGCACGGCTTCGGGGATGCCCTGGACTTGCACGTCGTGGCTGTAGAGCGGGATCTGCGAGATGTCGGCGATGTCGAGTTGCAGGTCCGGTGGGGCCAATTCCTGCGCGGCGCGCAGCAGTGCGGTATTGAAGGAGGCCTTGCGCAGGCTGCCGGAAATGCCAAGGATTCTGATGACGTCGCTCATGTGTTGCTTTCGCTCTCAAGCCGGCGGATGGGGAGGTTCACTGCTTCAGCGTAGCGAGGTCGATGACGAAGCGGTATTTCACATCGCTCTTCAGCATGCGCTCGTAGGCCTCATTGATCTTTTGCATCGGGATCACTTCGATGTCGGAGACGATGCCGTGCTCGGCACAGTAGTCGAGCATCTCCTGCGTTTCCTGGATGCCGCCGATGAGCGAACCGCCGAGCTGGCGGCGCTGGAAAATCAGGTGGCCGACCTTGAGGCTGGGGTCGACCGGCGGCACGCCGACCAGGGTCATGGTGCCGTCGCGCTTGACCAGGTTGAGCATGGCGTTGAGGTCGTGCGGCGCGGATACGGTATCGAGGATGAAGTCGAAGCTGCGCACATGCTTCTTCATCTCGTCCTTGTTGCGCGACACCACCACCTCGTCCGCGCCGAGGCGTTTCGCATCCTCGGCCTTGCCGGGCGAAGTGGTGAACAGCACCACGTGGGCACCGAAGGAATGGGCGAACTTCACCGCCATGTGGCCCAGGCCGCCGAGGCCGACCACGCCCACCTTCTGGCCTTTGGATACCTTCCAGTGACGCATCGGCGACCAGGTGGTGATGCCGGCGCAGAGCAGCGGCGCCACGGCGGCCAGGTTCAGCTTGGGCGAGATGTGCAGGGTGAAGGCTTCATCGACGACGATATTGTTGGAATAGCCGCCGTAGGTGATGGAGCCGTCCCTGGCCTTCGCGTTATAGGTGCCGACGAAGCCCTTTTCGCAATACTGCTCCAGGCCGTCGTTGCAGCTCGCGCAGTTGCGGCAGGAATCGACCATGCAGCCGACGCCGGCCAGATCGCCGGGCTTGAATCCCTTGACCTGGGCACCCACCTTGACCACCTTGCCGACGATTTCGTGGCCCGGCACCATCGGAAACATGCCGCCGCCCCATTCGTCGAGTACCTGGTGCAGGTCGGAGTGGCACACGCCGCAGTACTGGATCTCGATCTGCACGTCCTGCGGGCCCGGCTCGCGGCGTTCGAAGGTGAACGGGGCCAGCGGTGCTTTCGCGCTGTGGGCGGCGTAGCCTAGGGAGGCGGGCATGGGCATGCTCCTGATCTGCAAGAAATTCCGGCCTGGCGTGTGGTGATCTTGGGCCAGGGCGGGGCGGCGAAGAGAGGTATAGAGTAACGCCGCCAAGGCGGAATCCGCACCTTTGCCCGGTGCGGTTGTCGAATTGCAACCACCGGTTGCGATCCATTCGGTATCCAGTTAAGGATGAGCAGATGATCGGTTCATTGTTTGGCGGCAGCCTCAAGATCAGTCCGAAGGATTTTCCGGACCCGGCTTATGACGCGCCCTTGCAGGCGGCGTCCGGCCGCGAGCTGGCGGTTCTTGCCGGCGGCTGTTTCTGGTGCGTGGAAGCGGTATACCGCGACCTGGAAGGCGTGCTCGAAGTGGTCTCCGGCTATTCCGGCGGCAGCGAGGAAACGGCGGATTACAAGACCGTCTGCACCGGCAGCACCGAGCATGCCGAGGTGATCCAGATCGCCTACGATCCGGCGCGCCTGAGCTTCGGCAAGCTGCTGAAGATCTTCTTCTCGGTGGCGCACGATCCCACCCAGCTCAACCGCCAGGGCAACGACGTCGGCACGCAGTACCGCTCCGCCGTGTTCTACGCCAACGACGAGCAGAAGCTGGTGACCGAGCGCTACATCCAGCAGCTCGACGCCGCCAAGGTATTCGGCCGGCCCATCGTCACCCGCCTGGAGCCGCTGGAGCAGTTTTTCGAGGCCGAGGGCTACCACCAGAATTATGCCGAGCTGCATCCCGATCAGCCGTACATCGCGGCGGTGGCCCTGCCCAAGGTCGAAAAGCTGCGGCAGTATTTCGGAGACAGCCTGAAGAAGTAGCGCCAGGCCCAGTCCAATCCCGGTCCCGTTCCGGTCCAGGAGGATACTCAGATGGAAAAGCGCCGCATTGGTGCCCTTGAAGTTTCGGTGGTCGGCCTGGGCTGCAACAACTTCGGCCGCCGCATCGACGAGTCTGCCAGCGCCGGGGTGGTCCATGCCGCGCTCGACGCGGGGGTGAATTTCTTCGATACCGCCGATATCTACGGCAGCACCCGCAGCGAGGAATTCCTCGGCCGCGCGCTGGCCGGGCGGCGCGCGCAGGCCATCATCGCCACCAAGTTCGGCATGACAGTGGACCCGCAGCGGCAGGGCGCCAAGCCGGACTACGTGCGCCGCGCGGTGGAAGACAGCCTGCGTCGCCTCGGCACCGACTACATCGACCTGTACCAGCTGCACAAGCCCGATGCGGATACACCCATCGCCGCCACCCTGGAAGCGCTCGACGGCCTGGTGCGCGCCGGCAAGGTGCGCGAGATCGGCTGCTCCAATTTCTCCGCGGCCCAGTTGCGCGAAGCACAGCAGGCGGTAAAGGCCGGCGCCGCCTGCTTCGTCAGCGTGCAGAACGAATACAGCCTGCTGCACCGCGAGCCGGAAGCGGAAATGCTGCCCGAGTGCGCGCGCGGCGGCGTGGCTTTCCTGCCGTATTTCCCCCTGGCCAACGGCCTGCTCAGCGGCCGCTTCAAGCGCGGCGAAGCGGCGCCCTCCGGCAGCCGTTTCGAGCCCGGCGCCTGGGGCGCCAGTTCCTATACCGACGTCAACCTGGCCGCGGTGGAATCCCTGCGGCACTTCGCCGCAGCCAGCGGCCACACCGTGCTGCAACTGGCCTTCTCATGGTTGCTGGCGCATCCCGCAGTATCTTCAGTGATCGCCGGGGCCAGCAGGCCCGCGCAGGTACAAGGCAACGCCGCTGCCGTGGCCTGGAAGCTCACTACGGATGACCTGGCCGAGATCGACCGCCTGCTGGCCAGCCACCAGCACGGATAGGCCGGATAAGCCGCCGGCCGGTTGCCGGCGAGCGTGTTCTAGTCTTCGATCTTGCTGCGCAGCGCCTTGGTCTTCGCACGCAGCGTCTTGCCTTCCAGCCGCTTCTGCTGCGAGCCGCGCGTCGGCTTGGTCGCCCGGCGCTTGCGCGGCACGATGCTGGCGGC
>JAQGNS010000329.1 GCA_028291705.1 Nevskia sp. | reverse complement strand
GGCACGCGGATGCAGGCGGGTGCGCTTGCCGCCCTGGGCGGCGGAGCCTCCGCCATGCGATTCGATACCCCGCACGATGCTCTCCGCTTCGTCCAGCCGCCCCTGGATCATCAGCCAACGGGGACTCTCCGGTACCGAACGCCGCAACAGCAGGATGCCGCAGCCGAGCACGGCGCCCACGCCGAAAGCCGCGCGCCAGCCGATACCCGGCGGCAGTACCCGCGCATCGAGCAGCACGATCGCCGTCAGCGCCCCCAGCGCCGCACCCAGCCAGAAGCTGCCGTTGACGATCAGATCGGTACGCCCGCGATAACGGGCCGGCGTGAATTCCTGGATGGCCGAACTGATGGCGCTGTATTCGCCGCCGATACCGGCGCCGGTAAAAAAGCGGAACACCGCGAACCAGCCGTAATCCGGCGCCAGCCCGCTCAGCGCGGTGGAAGCCAGATACAGGCCCAGCGTGGTCAGGAACAGCGGCTTGCGTCCATAGCGGTCCGCCAGCCAGCCGAACAGCAACGCGCCGAGCACCGCACCCGCGAGATAGGCGCTGGCGGACAAGCCCACCTGCGCATCGCTCATGTGCAGCCCGGTCTTCAGCGCGCCGGCGACCGAGCCGGCCAGCGTCACCTCCAGGCCGTCGAGCATCCAGGTGATGCCCAGCGCCACCACGATGCGGCTGTGGAAGCCGCTCCAGCCCAGCGCATCCAGCCGCGCCGGAATATCGGTTTCAATGATCCCGCCCGCGCGATCCTGGTCCGGCATGTCGCGGCTCACGCCCGGCGGATGATTCCCGCCGGGCGTGTCCATGCTGTACCGTCAGCGCCGCGCGTCCGTCATGCCGCCGCGCGGGCGGCCCGGAACGAACCGCTGCCCTGCAAGGACAGCGTCTTGCCTTCGCGCTTCGCCGCCGCCAGCCGCTCGTACTGCGCCACATAGTTTTCCGCCATGCGGTGCGCGGTGAAACGGCGCTCGAACTCGGCGCGGATGCGCTTGCGGTCCAGCATGCCGATCTGTGTCGCGGCCTTGGCCGCGGCCAGTTCGCTGTCGGCGATGAAGCCGGTGAGGCCCTCCTCCAGCACCTCCGGCACCGAGCCGTTGCGGAACGCGATCACCGGCGTGCCGCAGGCCATCGCCTCGATCATCACCAGGCCGAAAGGCTCGCGCCAGGCGATCGGGAACAGCAGCCCCGCGGCATTGCCGAGGAACTCGCTCTTCTCGTGCTCGCCGATCTCACCGATGTACTCGACATGCGGCTGCGCCAGCAACGGCTCGATCTTCTCTTCGAAATACTTCTGGTCGGCGCGATCCACCTTGGCGGCGATCACCAGCTTCATCCCCGCCATGGCCGCGATGCGGATTGCCGCATCCGGCGCCTTCTCCGGCGAGATGCGGCCGAGGAAGGCCAGATAGCCGCCCGAGCCGCTGCCGGCCTTCAGCAGGTTTTCCGGCAGCCCGTGATACACCGTGGAAATGTAGTTCGCATGCGGCAGCGGCACGCGCTGCGCATCCGAAATCGAAACCACCGGCACCTCGTTGTAAAGGCGGTAGAGCGGCTGCAGTTCCGGCATGTCGAGCCGGCCGTGCAGGGTGGTCAGCGACGGAATGCCGCCGAGCCGGCCCAGCAGCGGATAGCCGAAATAATCCAGATGCGAGTGGATCACGTCGAACTCGTCGGCGCGCCGCGCCATCACTTCCATCAGCATGAACAGCGGCGCCAGGTAATCGCGTACCGTCGGGTCCAGGCGCAGCGCGCGCGGCCAGATCGCTTCCAGTTGGGCCTTGGTCATGCTGTCGCCGGAGGCGAACAGCGTCACCTCGTGCCCCAGCTCGACCAATGCATCGGAAAGATAGGCCACCACGCGTTCGGTGCCGCCATAGAGTTTCGGCGGCACGGCTTCGGTCAAAGGTGCGACTTGCGCAATTCTCATTACTCTTGCTCGCTCTTGGTTGAGGGGAGCAACCCCGGCATGCCGGGTCCCTGTATGTCATATCCCGTCCTCGGGCCGCTGCCGCCGTCAGGCGACACCAGTAAGTACCGAGGCGGGACTCGCACTCCATTGCTGCCGATCCTGGCCCGACCACCGGAATTCACCCCGGAAAACCCGGTCAACGCCCCCCAATTTCAATCTTCGGTGGAACGGATCGCCTCAAACGGACTCTATATCCACACGGAAAGTTCCTCAGGAGATCACGAGATGCCCTCAGCGGCACAGCCGGAGAAGGCGACGCAGTCCACGCCGGAGGAGAACCAATCCCCCGATTTCCACATCGCCGCCAGCGTTTCGCTGCAGGAGCGGCAGCCGCACACCCTCAAGCACGGCGACACCTTCGCGGTATTCGACCACCGCGGCGACATCGGCGCCGATCCGCGCAGCCCCGAGGGCATCTACCACAACGACACCCGCGTCCTCTCGCGCCTGGAGCTGCTGCTGGAAGGGCGCCCGCCCTTGCTGCTCAGCTCGATGAACCAGGACGACAACGCCGTCTTCACCGCCGACCTGTCCAACCCCGATTTCGTCGCCGACGGCAAGATCACGCTGCGCCGCGAGCTGATCCAGTTGCACCGCCTCAAGTTCGTCTGGAACGCCGCCTGCTACGAGCGCGTGCTGGTGCGCAACTTCAGCGAGGAGCCGCAGCGCCTGCGCCTGACCCTGCGCTTCGCCGCCGACTTCGTCGACCTGTTCGAAGTGCGCGGCACCCCGCGCAAGCGGCGGGGCCGGGTGACCACCCGCCGCGACAGCGACGCCGCGGTAACCCTGCGCTACCTCGGCCTGGACGAAGTCGAACGCCTCACCGCGCTCAGCTTCGATCCCGTACCGGCCCACCTGGATACGGCTTCCGCCGAATTCGATCTCAACCTGCAACCGCACGAATCCTGCCGCATCTTCATCCGCATCGGTACCCCGGCCCCGACCGCCGAAACCTGGAACGGCCGCAACTTCTACCGCCAGATGCACGCCGCGCGCACCGCCCTGCGCCGCTCGGTCGGCCGCGCCACCCGCATCGACAGCTCCAACTCCCTCTTCAACGAAGTGATGCGCCGCTCCGTGTCGGACCTGTACATGCTGGTCACCGACACCCCGCAGGGCCCCTATCCCTACGCCGGTACTCCCTGGTACAGCACGCCCTTCGGCCGCGACGGCATCATCACCGCCCTGATGACCTTATGGCTGGACCCCGGTCTGGCCCGGGGCGTCCTGCGCTTCCTCGCCGCTACCCAGGCCACCCGCCTGGAGCCCGAGCGCGATGCCGAGCCCGGCAAGATCCTGCACGAGATGCGGCGCGGTGAAATGGCGCGCCTGCGCGAGGTGCCGTTCGAGCGCTACTACGGCAGCGTCGACGCCACGCCGCTGTTCGTGCTGCTGCTCGGCGAGTACTACCGCCGCACCGGCGATCTCGACACCGTGCGCGAGCTGTGGCCCAACGCCGAGGCGGCCTTGCACTGGATCGACAGCCGCAGCAACCCCGCAGGCTTCCTCGAATATTTCCGCATGACCGACGACGGTCTCGCCAACCAGGGCTGGAAGGACTCGCAGGACGCCATCTTCCACCAGGACGGCCGCGCCGCCACCGGCCCCATCGCCTTGTGCGAAGTACAGGGCTACGTCTACGGCGCCAAGCACCTCGCCGCGGAACTGGCCATCGCGCTGGGCCACCACGAGCGCGCCGCGGAGCTGCAACAGCAGGCCGAAGCGCTGCGCCGGAAATTCGAAGACGCCTTCTGGTGCGAGGACCTGTCGATCTACGCCCTGGCCCTCGACGGCAACAAGCAGCCCTGCCGCGTCATCTCCTCCAACGCCGGCCAGGCCCTGCTCAGCGGCATCGCCAGTCCCGAGCGCGCGCGCCGCGTGGCGCAGACCCTGCTCGATCACGATTGCTACTCCGGCTGGGGCATCCGCACCGTGGCCCTGTCGGCGCAGCGCTACAACCCCATGTCCTACCACAACGGCTCCATCTGGCCGCACGACAACGCCCTCATCGCCATGGGCTTCGCGCGCTATGGCCTGAAGGACTCGGTGCTGCCGGTGTTCAAGGGCTTGTACGACGCCGCCAGCTACATGGAGCAGCGGCGCCTGCCCGAGTTGTTCTGCGGCTTCGTCCGCCGCCGCCGCAACGCGCCGACGCAGTATCCGGTCGCCTGCGCTCCCCAGGCCTGGGCCAGCGCCTCCATGATGGCCTTGTTGCAGGCCAGCATCGGGCTGGAGATGCGCGGCGGCGCCGGCGAGATCCGCTTCAACCATCCGCAACTGCCGGACTTCCTCGACGAGCTGTGCCTCAGCGGCCTGCGTCTGGGCGCCGGCTCCGTCGATGTGATGCTGCGTCGCCATGGCGACGACGTCGCGGTCACGGTGACCAATCAGAGCGGCGCGGTAAAGGTCATCGCCCTTTACTGAGCTTCGACCAGGGTACGGACCGGGGTTCGGCCCAGGGTTCGATCGGGGGCGGCCTACTTGGCCGCCATGCCCAGCGGCGACACCGGCCCGACACCCGGCCCGGTCCCGGTCCCGGCCGCGGGGACGCCCGGCGCCTGCGGTGGCCGCGTCTCCGGCATCAGCGTCAGCAGCAGCAAGGTCGCCGCCAGGCCGACGCCGGCCAGCGCGAGGAAGGCGATCTGGCTGCCGAAGTGGTCCGCCACCCAGCCCGCCGCCGTGGTGCTCAGCGTGGCGCCGATGCCGATGGCGAAGCCGACCACGCCCAGCGACAGGGTGTAGTGCCCCGAGCGGCCGGCGACATCGCTGGTGATCAGCGGCACCATGATGCCGAAGCATGCCGCCGCCACGCCGTCGAGCGCCTGGATCGCGACCACCAGGGCGGGCGAGGGCAGCGTGGCGAACAGCACCCCGCGCAGCGGCAGCATGCAGAAGCCCAGCAGCAGCAGCGGCCGGCGGCCGCGCAGGTCGGCGATGCGGCCCACCGTCGGCGACCCCAGGGCCACGATCAGCTGCGGCAGCACGATGCAGGCGCCGATCAACAGGCTGGCCAGGTGGCCCACCTTGGTCGTCAGCGTGCTGGCCGCCAGCGGCAGCATCGGCGCATTGGCGAAGGTGAAAAGCATGGCGCAGGCGCTGAAGATCAGCAGGCGCCGGTCGAGCAAGACCTGCATCACCGCCGCGCGTTTCGACAAGGCGGGTGCGGCAAGCTCCGCAGATTCAGGTTTTTCCGCCATCGCGTTCGAGCCCACCCCGCGCAACGGCAGCAGCGCGAACACCGCCGGCAGTGTCACGATCGCGGTGAGGAAGAACACCGCCCGCTCGGATACGTACGAGCCGCAGGCGCCCATCAGCGCCGCGCCGACGCCGTTACCGATGGACGCGTAGCGGGCATTGCGGCCCAGCCGCGTGCCCATGGCGGCGCGTCCCACCAGCGCCAGGCTCATGGCGGCCACCGCCGGCCCCAGCGTGCAGCTGGAAAAGCCGTGCAGGATCTCCGCCAGGTAAACGAACAGGGGGATCGGGTAGATCGCGAACATCAGCGCGCTGGCGGTGAAGGCCAGCACGCTGATGAAGGCCACCGTGGCCTTGCTGCGCAAGGCATCCACCAGGGCGCCGGCCGGCACCTGGCTCGCCATCGCCGTGACCGTGCCGATGCTCAGCGCAATGCCGATCGCCGTCTGCGTCCAGCCCTGGCTCACCAGGTACACCGCCACGAACGGGCCGAAGCCGGTCTGGATGTTGGCCACGCACAGATTGAACCAGTCCAGGCCGCGGTTGGCGGCGCGGTCGGTGTCCGCTACAGCGGCAGCACCAGTCTGGTCGGTGGAGGACAAGGGCCGGGTCCGGTCACTGTCAGTGAGGCGTAGTCGCCGCTTTGGCAGCCGGATCGCCCACGATCGCCTGCTCCGGATGGTCCGATTCCTTGAATTCCGGCGCGGCGTTGATCTGCTCGCGGCTAAGGCTGAGGATCACCGGCTTGTCGGCGTTGGCCGGCTGGATCTGCAGGGTTTGCCAGTCCACCGCCACCTTGCGGTTGCCCACGCCGAGGAAGCCGCCGAAGTCGATCACGGCGGCGCGCGGGCGCCCGTCGCGCCCGGCCAGCAC
>JAQGNS010000243.1 GCA_028291705.1 Nevskia sp. | reverse complement strand
CGGCGATGCCGGTGAAGGTGTTCATGATGCCCCACACCGTGCCGAACAGGCCGATGAACGGAGCCGAGGAACCCACCGTCGCCAGGAACGGCAGGCGCTTGTTGATGCGGCGGGTTTCGTTGGACAGCTCCAGGCGCATGGCGCGCTCGATGCGATCGCGCACTTCGTGCAGCGCTTCGTGCTCGTGCTCGCCGGAGCCTTCACGCCATTCCTGGTTGCCGGCGGCGATGATGTTGGAGATCTGATGCTTGTCGCTGTAATTGATCATGTCTTCCAGCGTGCCGTCCTCGAGGGTCGTTTCGAGGCGGGTGACGGCGCTGAGGGCGGACATGAAGGCGAACAGCTTCTCGAACATCACGGTCCAGCACCAGAACGAGAAGATCACCAGGATCACCAGCACCGCCTTGACGACGGGATCGGCCTGCGAAACCAGGTGATAGATGGACAGGTCGGCCGGGTTGATGGCGGCGACGGAATCCGCGGCGTCCGCCGCAATATTGATCAAGGAAACTGACACAGGAAGGACTCCAAGGTAGGGCTCAAGCTATGGAACGCTTGGGAGGCATTTTCCATGCCGAATAAGACCCATTCGTCCCGCTGGGAAAGGGTCGAATAGTATCTAGCCCGTATGCAGTAGGCAAGCGCGCACTTTTGGGGCAAACGCCATGGCCCGGTCGCCGGCCGGGCCTGGCGGTCAGGCGAAAAGCCCGCGCAGGCCCTGCGCCACGCCGTCCACGGTCAGCCCGAATTGGGCAAAAACCTTGGGGGCCGGGGCCGAGGCGCCGAAATCGTCGACGCCGAGCACCGCACCCTGCGGTCCGGCCAGGCCACGCCACAACGCCGTGACGCCGGCTTCGACCACCAGCCTGCGCTGCAGCGCAGCAGGCAGCACCTGTTCGCGGTAGGTCGCATCCTGCGCGTTGAATACTTCCAGGCAAGGCATCGACACGACACGCACCGCGCGTCCCTCGCCTGCCAGCTTCTGTGCGGCCTGCACCGCCAGATCCAGTTCCGAACCGGTGGCGATCACCACCGCTTCGGGGGGGCTCGCCGGCTCCGACAGGATGTAGCCGCCACGAGCCGCCAGGGCCGTGTGTGTAGCCTCGTGTTTCTGCGGCGCCAGGTTCTGCCGCGACAGCGCCAGCACGGCCGGGCCGTCCTTGCGCTCGACCGCGGCTTTCCAGGCGATGGCGGTTTCGAAGGCGTCGCCCGGGCGCCACACGTGCAGGTGCGGAATCAGGCGCAGCGAGGACAGATGTTCCACCGGCTGATGGGTGGGGCCGTCCTCGCCGAGGCCGATGGAGTCGTGGGTGAATACGAAGATGACGCGCTGGCGCATCAGCGCCGCCATGCGCACGGCATTGCGGGCGTAATCGGAGAAGACCAGGAAGGTGCCGCCGAAGGGGATGACGCCGCCGTGCAGCACCATGCCGTTCATGGCCGCGCACATGCCGAATTCACGCACGCCCCAGGACAGGTAATTGCCGCTGACGTCGCCAGGCACGATGGTCTTGGCGCCATGCCAGACGGTGTTGTTGGATTCGGTCAGGTCGGCCGAGCCGCCGACGAATTCGGGGACCACCGGGGCGATGAGGTTGAGCACGGCTTCGGAGGACTTGCGCGTCGCCACCGGCTTGTCGCCGGCGGCGGCTTTCTCGATGGCGCCGGCGATCGTCGCGGCCCATTCGGCCGGCAGTTCGCCGGCGATGCGGCGGCGCAGCTCGGCCGCCTGCTGCGGGTGCTGTTGTGCATAGGCGTCGAACAGTTCGTTCCACGCGGCCTGTTTCTGCTGGCCGCGCGTGCGGCCGTCCCAGCCGGCGTAGATGTCCTGCGGGATTTCGAACGGCGCGTGGGCCCAGCCCAGCTTCTCGCGCGCCAGCGCGATCTCGGCATCACCCAGCGCCGCGCCGTGGGCCTTGGCGGTGCCCTGGCGGTTGGGCGAGCCGAAGCCGATCACGGTCTTGCAGCAGATCAGGGTCGGGTGGGCGGTCTGCGCCCGCGCCGTCTCGATGGCGATGCGCACTTCGTTGGGATCATGGCCGTTGACGTTGCGCACCACCTGCCAGCCGTAGGCCTCGAAGCGGCCGGGGGTGTCGTCACGGAACCAGCCGCGCACTTCGCCGTCGATGGAGATGTTGTTGTCGTCGTAGAACACGATCAGCTTGCCCAGGCCGAAGGTGCCGGCGAGCGAGCAGGCTTCGTGCGACACGCCTTCCATCAGGCAGCCGTCGCCGGCGAAGACGTAGGTGTAGTGATCGACCAGCGGCAAGCCGTCGTGGTTGAAGCTCGCCGCCAGCAGGCGCTCCGCCAGCGCCATGCCCACGGCGTTGGCCAGGCCCTGGCCGAGCGGGCCGGTGGTCGTTTCCACGCCCGGCGTATGGCCGTGCTCGGGATGGCCGGCGGTCTTCGAATGCAGCTGGCGGAAGTTTTTCAGCTCCTCCATCGACAGGTCGTAGCCGGACAGGTGCAGCGCGGCGTAGAGCAGCATCGAGCCGTGGCCGTTGCTGACCACGAAGCGGTCGCGGTTGAACCAGGCGGGATCAGACGGGTTGTGGCTGAGGTAGTCGTTCCACAGCACTTCGGCAATGTCGGCCATGCCCATCGGCATGCCCGGATGGCCGCTGTTGGCGCGCTGCACGGCGTCCATGGCAAGGGCGCGGATGGCATTGGCGAGTTCGAAACGGGTCGGCATCGGAGGCGGCTCGGCTGAAGGGAACGGCGAAGGATGCGTATTGTCCATGCCGCCGCCCTGTGCGGGCAAGGCTGGACAGGAATGCGCCAGTCGCTGTTACCCGGTTCGCGCGCAGCGGTCTCAGGCGCGGTGATAGGGATGGTTCTGCGTCAGGCTCCAGGCCCGGTACAGCTGCTCGGCGATCAGCACCCGCACCAGGGGATGCGGAAAAGTCAGCCGCGACAACGACCAGCGCGCCGAGGCGGCGGCCAGGCAGGCCGGGGACAGACCGTCGGGGCCGCCGACCAGCAGGGCCACATCGCGTCCGTCCTGCAACCACTGCGGCAGGGCCTTGGCCCAGCCCACGGTATCCAGGGTGTCGCCGCGCTCGTCGAAGGCGACGATGCGGCTGCCGCTGCCGGCGGCGCGCAGCATCTTCTCGCCCTCGGCTTCGCGCAGGCGCGCGATGTCGGCATTCTTGCCGCGCGCTTCCACCGGCACTTCCACCAGTTCCAGCCGCAACTCGCGCGGCAGGCGCTGCGCGTACTCGGTGAAGCCGGCCTCGACCCACGCCGGCATGCGCGTGCCGACGGCGATCAGGCGCACGCGCATGGCAGGCTCGAGCGGGTCCGGCTCAGGCCGACTTGCTGTCGAGCTGGCTCATGTCCCACAACTTTTCCAGCTGGTAGAACAGGCGCGTCTGCGCCTGCATCACGTGCACCAGCACGCCATTGAGATCCACCAGCACCCACTCGCCTTCGCCGAGTCCCTCGATGCCGAGCGCGCGGAAGCCGCGCTGCCGGGCCATGTCAACCACGTTCTCCGCCAGCGACTTGACGTGGCGGTTGGAGGTGCCGGTGCAGATCACCATGGCGTCGGCGATGGTGGTCAGGTCGCGCACGTTGAGGATCTTGATGTCGACCGCCTTCAGATCCTCCAGTGCCGCCACCGCCAGTGCCGTCAGGGTGTCGGACGGATCGACCGACCCGGCGGCTTTCGCCGCCTTGGCCTTCGGCGCGGGAGCGGCTTTGGGCTTGGCCCTGGAGGCGGCCTTCTTGGGCGCAGTCTTGGCTACAGCCTTGCTCTTCGGTCCAAGCCCGGGCTTGGACTTGGGCTTGGACTTCGCGACAGCTTTGGCCTTGCTTGAGGACTTGGCTGCGGGTTTGGCGGCAGGTTTGCCGGTGGCCCTGGCCTTGCTCTTGGCGGGGGCTTTGGCAGGGGCTTTGGCCTTGGAGACAACTTTAGTCTTGGGCGGGATCTTCATCGTGGGTTAGAGCGCGGACGTCCTCGGTGGTGAATGTCTGGATCACGGCATCCGGGACCAGGCCACGGATGCTGCGGCCGGCCTTGAGCAGCTGCCGGATACGGGTGGAAGAAATGGCCAGCGGCGGGATGCTGGCGGCGATCCACAGGCCGGCCGGCTGCGCCAGCAGGGCCTGAGACGAGGCGGCGCGGCGGCCGCGCAGAAAGGCGGCCAGCTCGGGCGACGGCGCCGGCGGCTCGTACGGACGCTCGACGAACACCAGGTGCGCCAGGTCGAACAGCTCGCGCCAGCGATGCCAGGTGTGCAACTGGTTGGCGGCGTCGTCGCCGAGCAGCAGCACCAGCGGCGTGGCCTCGCCCAGGTCGGCGCGCAGGCCGGCCACCGTATCGTAGGTATAGGAAGGACCGTTGCGGCGGATTTCGCGGTCGTCCACCGTCAGGCCCGGCTCGCCGGCCAGGGCCAGCCGCGCCCATTCCAGGCGACGCTGCGGCGGCACTTCCGGCGCGGCGCGGTGCGGCGGAAGTGCGCTCGGCACAATCAGCACGCGCGACAGGCCGAGCCGCTCGCGCAGTTCCAGCGCCAGGCGGATATGACCGTGATGGATCGGCGCGAACGTGCCGCCGAAGATGCCGATCGCGGCGCTCAGCGCGCGCGCCCCGTAGCGTTAACGGACATGCCCGTCGCCCAGCACCACCCACTTCACCGAGGTCAGGCCTTCAAGGCCGACCGGGCCGCGGGCGTGGAACTTGTCGGTGCTGATGCCGATCTCGGCGCCGAGGCCGTATTCGTAGCCGTCGGCGAAGCGGGTCGAGGCGTTGACCATGACCGAGGCGGAATCCACTTCGCGCAGGAAGCGGCGCACCTTGCTGTAGTTCTCGCTGACGATGGCGTCGGTGTGCTGCGAGCCGTGGCGGGTGATGTGGTCGATGGCCTGGTCGAGGCCGTCGACCACCTTGATCGCCAGGATCGGCGCTAGGTATTCGGTGTCCCAGTCTTCCGGCTTGGCCGGGCGTGCCTGCTGCAGGATCTTGCGGGTGCGCTCGCAGCCGCGCAGCTCGACGCCGTGGCCGGCGTAGATGCGGCCGAGGTCGGGCAGCAGGCGCTGCGCGATCGGCGCGTCGACCAGCAGGGTTTCCATGGTGTTGCAGGTGCCGTAACGCTGGGTCTTGGCGTTGACCGCGATGGCGATGGCCTTCTCCAGGTCGGCTTCGCCGTCGACATAGACGTGGCAGTTGCCGTCCAGGTGCTTGATCACCGGCACGCGCGCGTTTTCCGCGACGAAGGCGACCAGGCCCTTGCCGCCGCGCGGGATCACCACGTCGACGAACTGCGGCATGGTCAGCATGTGCCCGACCGCTTCGCGGTCGGTGGTTTCCACCACCTGCACCGCGTCCGGCGGCAGGCCGGTGTCACGCAGGGCGCGCTGGATGCAGCGGGCGATGGCCTGGTTGGAATGCAGGGCCTCGGAGCCGCCGCGCAGGATGCAGGCGTTGCCGGACTTGAGGCACAGCGAGGCGGCGTCGGCGGTGACGTTGGGCCGCGACTCGTAAATGATGGCGACCACGCCCAGCGGCACGCGCATGCGGCCGACCTGGATGCCGGAAGGGCGCATCTTCAGGTCGAACATCTCGCCCACCGGATCGGGCAGCGCCGCTACCTGGCGCACGCCGTCGGCCATGGCGGCGATGCGGCCCTGGTTCAGTTCCAGCCGGTCGAGCAGGGCATCTTCCAGCTTGTTTTCACGGGCTGCGCGCATGTCGCGGGCATTGGCTTCGAGGATCGTGGACGCCTCGTCCTCGATGATCCGCGCCAGTTCGAACAGGGCCGCGTTCTTCTCGCCGGCACTGGCCTTGGCCACCGCGCGGGAGGCGACGCGGGCGCGCTCGCCCACGTTGCGCATATAGGCAGCAACCTCGTCCTTGCGCGCACCGCGCTTGCCGTCTTTCAAGGTTACCGCCGTCATACAGGATTCCGTGCCGCGGCC
Source organism: Nevskia sp. (assembly GCA_028291705.1). Taxonomy (GTDB): domain Bacteria; phylum Pseudomonadota; class Gammaproteobacteria; order Nevskiales; family Nevskiaceae; genus Nevskia. The sequence goes on along the minus strand of JAQGNS010000243.1, from coordinate 14,228 downwards.
AGTCTGGGTTTGGCGGCGCCGCTCGCCGCCAGCACCAATGTTAACAACTCTTCCCAGGCGGCGGACTGGGTGCCGCTGGACTTGGCCAGGGCGTCGATATTGGCGCAATCCCGCAGCCAGCCCAGCACCTGGCCGGAACGGCTGCGCTCGACCGCCCGCGAAAAGGCGGGCTGGTTCATCTTGAACACGCCGGCCGCCTCCATGGCGGCGCCGGCATTGTGACTGCGGGCATAGGCCGCGGCGGCGCGGGCCAGCTGGCGCAGGCCATTGGCCACCACCGCCAGGATCGGCAGCAGGTCCACGCCCTCGTCGCGCAGGCCGTAAAGGCCGCGCACCGCGCCGCGCGCGTCGCCGGCCATGATTTTGTTGAACCAGCCGAATACCTCGTAGTGCGCCGAGTCGGCCACCGCCGCCTCGATCTGCGCCACGCCGACCGCCTGCCCCGGGTAGAGCAGCGCCAGCTTTTCCACTTCCTGCTGCGCGGCGAGCAGGTTGCCCTCGGTGCGCTCGACCAGCAGGCGCAGGCCATCCGGGTCGGCCTGGACCCCCGCGGCGCGCAGGCGCGTGCCGATCCAGCCAGGCAATTCCTCCGGCTTCAGCGCCCACACATACAGGCTGGCGCCGGCCGTCTCCAACGCGCTGTACCAGGCGGCGTTGCGGGCGCGCGATTCGAGCTTGCCCAGGGCCACGATCAGCAGCACGTCTGGCGCCGGATCCTGCGCCAGCTTGATCAGCGCGGCGGCGCCGGCGGCATCCGGGGCATTGCTCGCGCGCAATTCGACGATGCGCTGCGGCGCGAACAGGGAGGGGGTGTTGCAGGTATCGACCAGGCGTTGCCAGTCGAAGCCGCGCTCGGCGTCCAGCACCTCGCGCTCGGCGAAACCCTTGGCCCGCGCCGCGGCGCGGATGGCATCCAGCGCCTCCTGCATCAGCAAGGGCTCTTCGCCGGCGACCAGATAGACCGGGGCGAGACCACGCTGTAGTTGAGAGGCAAGCTGACCGGGATTCAGGCGCATGCCGGTATTTTAGTTAAAAGCTCCTCGCGCAAAGGCGCAAAGCCGCAAAAAAAGAAAAAGGCATTATTAATCATCAACTTATTTTCTGCGTCTTTGCGCGAGCGCTGTTTGCCTCTAGTCCGCCATGAATGCCGCGAGCGCCTGCGCCGTTTCCTGCGGGGCGTCGAAATGCAGCATATGCCCGGCGTCGGCGATCACCACCACCCGCTGGTCGGCGAATGACCCGCGGCGGCGGGCGCGCTCTTCGGCCGGCAGGGCCGTCTCCGACCCGGCCGCATCGATGAACAGGGTCGGCGCGGTGATCTGCTTCCAGATCTCCTCCGCCTCGGCGGCGCGGTACAGCAGCGGGCCGGCCAGGGTGTGCTTGGGATCGGCGCAGAGGCGGATGCGGCCGTAGCCGTCCTGCTGGCCCCAGCAGCGCGCCACGAACAGGGCCTGCGCCTCGCTCAGGCGGGGATGCTGGCGGCGCACGCGCCCGGCCAGTTGCTCGAACGACTCGTAACTCTTCACCGGCAGCGGTTCGCGCAACTGGTCCAGCCATTTGCGCACCCGCGTCGGTGCGCGCGCAGTCGGCGCATCCGGCAGGCCGATGCCGTCCAGGCAGGCCAGCTTGCGCACCCGTTGCGGCCGCAGGCCGGCATACAGGGCGGAAACCTGGGCGCCCATGCTGTGGCCGGCCAGCAGCACCGGCGCGTCGGGCGAATAATGATCCAGCACCGCTTCCAGGTCGGCGACATAGTCGTAGAACCAGTAGCCGTCCTGCGGCCACTCGGTATAGCCGAAGCCGCGCCAGTCCGGCATCAACACCTGCCAGTGCTGCAGCAGCGGCTCGACCAGGGGCTGGAAGGTGGCGGAGACGTCAAGCCAGCCATGGGTGATGAACAGGCGCGGCAGGCTGGCGTCGCCCCAACGCCGTACGTGGTAACGCAGCCCGCGCACGCGCAGGAATTCGGACCGGCTGTTCAAGCTGCTGTTCAAGCGCAACCCTCGCTGTAATGGACCGCCGGCAGCTGGCCGATACGGTAGGCCGTCACCTTGCCTTCTTCCGTCTGGAAAATCATCTGGCGCGGTTGATCCGGGTAGAGGATCAGGTAGTGGGCGGCGCCGTCCGCTGCGGCCGCGGCCTGCAGGTGGCCGGCGTAGCGCGCGGTCACGCTGTCTTCGGTATCGCCGACGCGCGCGCCGGAGCGGGTGGCAACTTCCGGGGTGGCGATGTCGATGCGCGTCACCACGCCCTGCTCCAGCATCAGGCCCAGGTCCAACCGCATCTGCCCGCCTTCCGCCGGCCAGGCGTAGTGGCAGGCGCGCCAGGCGCCGGCATCGCCGCGCAGGGGCTGCTCGGTCAGCGCCACACCCGCAACCTTGCGCGCCTGCGCCAGGGTCATGCCGAGCCGGATCGGGCCGACCGCGTCGAGGCTCACCCGCCACGCCGACAGCGGCGAGGCCGGGGCATCAGCGGCGGTCGGCCACGCCGGCAACAACAGCAGCGCCGCCAGCATCCCGGGCCGCCACCACCGCATCAGACGATCTTGCCGCTCAGGAACTCGTCCAGCAGCACCAGGCGGTCGTTGCCCCAGAACATTTGCTCGCCGACGAAGAAGGTCGGCGCGCCGAAGGCGCCGCGCTTCACCGCTTCCTCGGTATTGACGCGCAACTGGTCCTTGATCGACGGCTCCTGTGTCTGCAGCAACAGGGCGGCGCCATCCAGGCCGACCGCGGCGGCAACCGTGCTTACCGTTTCCGGCTGGCCGATGTCGGCGCCGTCGGCCCAGTAGGCCTTCATGATCGCCTGGGCGAACTCGGCACCCTTGCCTTGCGCCGCCGCGGCCAGTCCGGCGCGCAGGGCCAGCACGCTGTGGACCGGAAAGACCTTGGGGAATGCCACCGGCACGCCATAGTGCTGCGCCCAGCGCTGCACATCGCGGAACAGATGCTTGCCCTTGGCCGGCACGGCGGCCGGCATGCGGTTGCCGGTGGCCTCGAACACCTTGCCGAGCAGGAACGGCCGCCATACCACGGCAACGCCCGCCCGGGCGGCCAGCGGGCCGATCTGGGTGGCCGCCAGATAGGTGTAAGGACTGGCCGCGTCCCAGAAAAATTCGATCGTGCGTTGTTCCACCGTCGCTCCTCCGCGCTGTCCCGCGCCTGAGCCGCAGTCTGCATGGCGCTGTCATCTGGCACAAGGCATGCAAGGGTCTGTCGATCGTCCCGAACGAACCGGCTCGGCTACAATCGTCCCCTACCCGCCGTCACCCGTGACCCTGCTGATTCCAGAATGACTTACTGCGTCGCCATCAAAGTCAACGAAGGCCTGGTAATGGCCGCCGACACGCGTACCGCCGCGGGCGTCGACGACGTGCGCACCTACAACAAGATGCACACCTTCGAGTTTCCCGGCGACCGCGTCTTCGTGGTGCTGTCGGCCGGCAACCTCGCCACCACCCAGCATGTGCTGGCCCAGGCGCAGCGCGACCTCAACGACCCCACCGCCACCGTCAACCTGCGCACGGTGCGCCACATGTTCGACGCCGCCGACTACCTCGGCCAGCTGTCGGTGCGGGCGCAGAAACAGGTGACGCAGCAGCTGCAGGGTCAGTACAGCAGCCTCAACGTCGAAACCACGCTGATCCTCGGCGGCCAGATCCAGGGCGAGGAGCCGGCGATCTACCTGATCTATCCGGTGGGCAACTGCATCGCCGCCAGCCCGGAGACGCCGTTCCTGCAAATCGGCGAGATCAAGTACGGCAAGCCGATCCTGGACCGCTTCGTGCGCCCGCATGTGACGCTGGAGGACGCGGCGCGCTGCGCCCTGGTGTCGCTGGACTCGACCATGCGCTCGAACATCTCGGTGGGGCCGCCGGTGGACCTGGCCTTCCTGCCGCGCGACGCCCTCAAGGTGAAGCACTCGCTGCGCCTGGACCTGGATACGCCGTATTACTCGCAGCTCAAGGAAACCTGGGCGCGGCAGCTGGAAAACGCGGTACGCAGCCTGCCCAAGTTCGAGTGGGAACTGCAGCCGCAACTGCCGCTGCAGGCGCAGACCCAGTCGCAGCAGCCGCAGGCCCAGGCGCAGATGGGCGCGCAGACCCAGCAGAACGGCCTGAATGCCGCCGCGCAGATGCAGTTCGGCAGCGGCAACAACGGCAACAACGGTTCGGGCGGACAGAGTTACTGAGGCGTCCGCCGCATTTCATGGATAGCCGGCCGAAGCCGGCCTTCCCCTGCTACGCCGCCTTGAAGTAAGCCGCGGCCAGCGCCTCGTGCAGCTCGCCCAGGCCGATCTGGATCTCGTCCATCAGGCCCGGCACGCCGAATTCCGCCTTGAGCAGAGCGTCAATGTTGGCATCGCGCGACAGCGCGCGGATGCGCTCGATCGAGCGCTCGATCTTGCGGCTTTCCGGCAGGGTCGGCAGGGTCGAGGCGACCTGCGACAGGCAGAACATGATGCTGCGCGGGAATTCACGGTTCTGCAGCAGGAAGCGCAGCACGCCGGCGCCGTTGACCCGCGTCTTCATGTGCTTGCGGTACATCTGGTAGGCGGTGAGCGAACGCAACACGCTCATCCAGATGATGTTTTCGAAGGGCGACAGGTCCGGCCCGGAGATTTCGCGGCCGAGGCGGGTGGAGCGCACGTCGAGGATGCGCGAGGTCATGTCGCACTGCTCGAGGTTGGTGCCGATGCGCAGGAACTGGAAGCCGACGTCGCGGCTCATGTTGCTGGTCAGCACGCTGTAGATCAGCAGGGTGCGGTTGACCACTTCGCTGAGGAAAGCTTGGCGGTGGTTGCGCGGGATGCCCGCCTCGCCGCGCTCCTGCACGTAGAAATACAGGTCGTTGAGCCGCTCCCAGGTTTCGCGCGGCATGGTGTCGCGCACCGTGCGCAGGATTTCACGGGCGTTGTAGAGGGACGACTGGATCGAGCCCGGGTTGCGCGGATCGGCGATGAGGAAGCGCACCACGTTTTCCTCGGTGGCCTCCTCGTAATGCTCGCGGAAGGTGCTCTCGGCGCCGACGATCTCGATCAGCGGGCCCCAGCCGAGCGTCATGCGCCGCGGCAGGTCCAGCATCAGGATGGCGTTGACGTTGATCAGGCGGGCGGTGTTCTCGGCGCGCTGCAGGTAGCGCCCGAACCAGTACAGGTTGTCGGCGACGCGGGACAGCATCAGCGCGGCCCTCCCGTGGACTGACCCTGCGACTGTGATTGCGACTGTCCACCCTGCGACTGGCGCTGCTCGAGATCCTCGTCGAGGTCGACCACCCAGGTGTCCTTGCTGCCGCCGCCCTGCGAGCTGTTGACCACCAGCGAGCCCTTGACCAGGGCGACGCGGGTGAGGCCGCCGGTGGTGACGTAGGTGCTCTCGCCGCGCGACAGGATGAACGGCCGCAGGTCCAGATGGCGCGGCTCGACGCCGTCGTCGGTGATGGTTGGCGCGGTGGAGAGGGACAGAGTCGGCTGGGCCATGTAGTTGCGCGGATTGGCCTCGATCAGGCCGCGGAATTTCTCGCGCTCTTCCTTCGAGGCGCGCGGGCCGATCAGCATGCCGTAGCCGCCGGATTCGTTGGCCGGCTTGACCACCAGCTTGTCCAGGTTGGCCAGCACGTGCTTGCGCTGCTTGGCGTCCATGCACAGGAAACTCGGCACGTTGGGCAGGATCGGCTCCTCGTCGAGGTAATACTTGATCATCGCCGGGACGAAGGCGTAGATCACCTTGTCGTCGGCCACGCCGGCGCCGGGGGCGTTGGCCAGGCCCACCTTGCCGCGGATCCAGGCGCGCATCAGGCCCTTCACGCCGAGGACCGAGTCCGGCCGGAACGCTTCCGGGTCGATGAACAGGTCGTCGATGCGGCGGTAGATGACGTCGACCCGCTTGGGGCCGTAGATGGTGCGCATGTAGACGCAGTCGTCGTCGTCGACGAACAGGTCGGTGCCTTCGACCAGCTCGATGCCCATCTGCTGCGCGAGGTAGGCGTGCTCGAAATAGGCCGAGTTGTAGATGCCCGGGGTGAGCAGCACCATCTTCGGCTGGTCGCCGGGACGCGGGCTCAGCGCCGCCAGGGTGTCGTAGAGCTGGGCCGGGTAGTCGTCCACCGGCAGGATGTTGCTGGTCTCGAACAGCTCCGGCCAGACCCGCTTGATCACCATGCGGTTTTCCAGCATGTAGGAGACGCCGGAGGGCACGCGCAGATTGTCTTCCAGCACGTAGAGGGTGCCGTCGCCGTCGCGCACCAGGTCGCTGCCGCAGATATGGGCCCATACGCCGAATTTGGGCTGCACGCCGACGCACTGCGGGCGGAAATTGACCGAATCGACCAGGACCTCGGCCGGGACCACCTTGTCCTTGACGATTTTTTGATCGCCGTAGATGTCCTGGATGAAGTGGTTGAGCGCGTTGACGCGCTGCTTCAGGCCGCGCTCGGTGCGCTCCCACTCCTTGCGCGCGATGACCCGGGGGATCATGTCGAAAGGCCAGGCGCGGTCCAGCGTCTTGCCCTCGGAATAGACGGTGAAGGTGATGCCCATCACCTTGATGGCCAGATCGGCCGCCACGCGCCGGTCGGCCAGATCCTTGGCCGAAATGCCCTGCAGGTAGCTGAGCAGCTGCTTGGCCCCCGCCCGCGGCACGCCCGGCTTCTCAAACAGTTCGTCGTAGGCGTCCTGACACCGGTACTGGCTCCACTCGAAAGCCATCTGTTTGTCTTTTTCCTTTTTTCCTTGGGAACCGCCGGACCGCAAAGCGCCAAAACCGCGCCGGTGCATTGATCTTGCGGGATTTGCTCTCTAACCTAGCAGGAACTCAAAGCAAAACCCAAGCCACGCGGCGCGCAACCCTTACAATCACCGGCACAGACCAGACCGCAAACCTGATGACCCGTTCCCGCACCGCCCTCGAAATCAAGGGCCGCATGTTGTCGATCACACGCGTGCGGGTGCTCGACCCCGACACCGCCGCGATCCGCGCGCATATCGAACAACTCGCAAAACAGATGCCGCAGGCGGTCAGGGGCATGGCGGTGGTGGTCGACAGCGAGTTCGACACCGACCTGCCGGCCCTGCTGGAAGCGATGCGCGGCGTCGGCATGCAGCCGCTGGCGGTCTCCGACGGCCCCCTGGCCGCGGCGGCCAAGGGCCTGGGCCTGGCGGTGGTGTCGAAGGATTCCGGCAAGGCCGCCGCGGAGCCGGCCAAGGCCGCCCCCCAGGCCGCGGCCCCGGCAGCCAGCCCGCGCCGGGCGGCACGCATCATCACCGAGCCGGTGCGCTCCGGGCAGCAGATCTACGCCGAGCACGGCGATCTGGTGGTGCTCAACACGGTCAGCCCCGGAGCTGAAGTCATCGCCGACGGCTGCGTCCATGTCTACGGCAAGCTGGCCGGCCGCGCCATCGCCGGGGCCCGCGGCGACGAAGGGGCCCGCGTCTTCTGCCGCAAGCTGGAGGCCGAGCTGATCGCCATTGCCGGCATCTACGCGGTATCGGAACAAATCAAGGACGGGCCGCGCGGAGTTTCCGCGATGGCTTATCTCGAACAAGGGCGGCTCAAAATCGAACCGCATAAAATCTGACGCAGAACCGCCCTGCACTTCAGGGCTCAAGGAGCACCGTTGGCCAAAATCATCGTAGTCACTTCCGGCAAGGGCGGCGTGGGTAAAACCACCACCAGCGCTTCGTTCGCCACCGGCCTTGCCATGCGCGGCAAGAAAACCGCGGTCATCGACTTCGACGTCGGCCTGCGCAACCTCGACCTGATCATGGGCGTGGAGCGGCGCGTGGTATTCGACTTCGTCAACGTCATCAACGGCGAAGCGAGCCTGAAGCAGGCCCTGATCAAGGACAAGCACCTGGACCAGCTGCACATCCTCGCCGCCAGCCAGACCCGCGACAAGGACGCCCTGTCGCAGGAAGGCGTGGAGCGGGTGCTCAACGAGCTGTCGCAGGATTTCGACTACATCGTCTGCGATTCGCCGGCCGGCATCGAGCGCGGCGCCTTCCTGGCGATGTATTTCGCCGACGAGGCCCTGGTGGTGACCAACCCGGAAGTGTCCTCGGTGCGCGATTCGGACCGCGTGCTGGGCATCCTTTCCAGCAAGGCGCGGCTGGCCGAGCGCGGCGAGTCCAAGGTCAAGGAGCACCTGGTGCTGACGCGCTACAACCCGGCGCGCGTGGCCAAGGGCGAAATGCTGTCGCTGGAGGACGTCAAGGAAATCCTGGCGATCCCGCTGCTCGGCGTGGTGCCGGAATCCTCCACCGTGCTGACCTGCTCCAACAGCGGCGTGCCGGTGATCCGCGAGGAAGGCAGCGATGCCGGCCTCGCCTACCAGGACCTGGTGGCGCGCTTCCTCGGCGACGAGGTGCCGCACCGTTTCATCACCGAGCAGAAAAAGGGCCTGTTCAGCAAGCTGTTCGGAGCGAACTGATGGATTGGCTAAAATTCTTCCGCGCCGAGAAAAGCAACACCGCCAAGACCGCCAAGGACCGGCTGATGCTGGCCGTGGCCTACCAGCGTTCCGGCCAGGCCAATGGCCCCTCCTACCTGCCCAAGCTGCGCGAGGAGCTGCTCGGGGTGGTGCGCAAGTACATCCAGGTGCCGGACGAGGCGGTGCAGTTCTCGGTACAGCGCGAGGGCGGCCTGGAAGTGCTGGAGCTGAACATCACGCTGCCGGACAACTGAGGCCGGTAACCGGGCGCTGACGCGGGTTTGTCAGCGGCAAAGCCGCCCTTCCCCCCGCTTTATTTCGCCGACAAGGCCTCGTCCAACCCGGGCTCGCCATTCCAGGCTTCGGCGCCGCCACGCAGGACCACCGCGCGCAGGTAGCCGCGGCGGCGCAGGGCTCGCGCCGCCCGCACCGCCGAAACGTCATTGGGGCAGGCGCAGTAGGCGATGATGTCACGGTCGTAGGGAAAATCGTAGGCAAAGGCCTTGCCCTTGCGCTCGATCTCGGCCAATTCCACCGCCACCGCGCCCGGCACGCCGCTGTTGTCGTCGAGCATCAGGCCGGAACGCAGATCCAGGATCACCGGGCGCGGCTCCAGGTTGAGCAGGTCGCGCAACTCGGCCACCTCGATGCGCGGCACGCCGCCGCCGCGCGCCACCAGCCAGCGCTGGATGGCGCGGTAGGCGATGTACATGAGCAGCATCACCGCCAGCACGTGCAGGACTACCTGCAGGTGCTGCGTGCTGTAGTCGAACACTGCGGTGATCTGGTCGCGGAACAGGTAACCCAGGGTCAGATAGATGATGCCCCATAGGAGGGTCCCAGCCGAGGAGGCGGCGAGGAAGCGCACCAGGGGCATGCGCACCGCACCCGCAATGGGTGGCGCCACCAGGGAAATACCCGGCACGAATTTGGAGAACAACAGCGAGGCCAGGCCCCAGCGCTGGAAGATCGACTGCGTCATGCGCACGCAGGTATCGGGGGAGAGGGAGACGCGGCAGAGCAGGCGCAACACTTTCTGGCCAAAGCGCACGCCGGCGAGATACCAGGCCATATTGGCCAGCATCGCGGCGATCACGGCGGAGCCCAGCACCGCGAAGGCGGAAACCTGGCCGTCGGCCACCAGGGCGCCGGCCGCGACCAGCACGGTGAAGGAGGGCAGCGGCAGGCCGGCCTGTTCCAGCAGCACCGCGAGGAAAACAAGCAGGGCGCCGTGTTCGGGCAGGTTGCGGATGAAAGCGGTCACGATCAGACCCTCAAAACGGCGAGACCCTCGGATACAGCGTCATTGCCACCCCTGGTAGCGCCGCTGTGAATCTGGTGGCACTGCGGACGCTGTTCAAGGCGCGCGCATCTTACGCCTGTGTCCGCGGAACGTCAGCGCCGCTCGGCGGGCGAAGGTAAAGATTCCGGAGCCGCTGCGGCCGGCTCGTGGCCGAAGGTGTGGCACAGGCGCAGACCGTCGGCGCCGTCCTCGTAATATCCAGGCAGGGCCTCGTCTTCGACATAGCCCAGCTTGGCGTACAGGGCCCGCGCCGCGGCATTGTCCGCGCGCACTTCGAGCTTGATCTGCTTCAGGCCCAGGACCCGCGCCTCGGCTTCGGCGGCGCGGATCAGGCGTTCGGCGAAGCGGCGCCCGCGCGCCGGCGGCGCCACCACCACGGAGTAGATGCGGGCGACGTGGCTGTTCCTGCGCGTCAGCAGGATCAGGTTGCCGACCACCGCGCCTTCCAGCTCCGCCACCCAGGTGCGGGCTGACGGCGACTTCAGGAAGTGCCGCACCGAGCGCATCGACATGCGATCGCTGGGAAACAGCTCCTCCAGCGTGAGGATCGCGGCGTCGTCGCGATGGTGTCCCGGCCGCACCCGGCCCTGCTCGTTCATGCCCGGATCCTACAATGTGGAAAGGTGGTGCTCATGCCGCGATGATGCCAGCAGCCGCGGACGCCCGCGAGCGGCTCCGAACAGGCACAATCTGTTTCACCCCAACCGTGGAATCCGTATTCCGTGAACTTCATCCGCCAAGCCCGCGGCACCGCCCTGCTCCTGACCGCACTGCTATCGGCGCAGGCCGCAATGGCCGATGACTCCGTCCCCGCCGTGGACTCCGCCCCCATCGGCAACACCGCGCAGCCCCTGTGGGAAGTCGGCGTCGGCGCAATCGCCGGTACGGTGCCGGATTATCCCGCGGCGGACAATTACAGCGCCCGTTTCGTGCCTTTCCCGTATTTCATCTACCGCGGTCACCTGTTCCGGTCCGACGAGAACGGCGCGCATCTGCGCGCGGACGTGCGTTCCAACGTGGAGCTGGATTTCAGCGGCGGCGTCTCCTTCTCCAGCCACTCGGATTCGGCCGGCCCGCGCGCCGGCATGCCGGACCTGAAGTACCTGCTGCAGCTGGGACCGAACCTGAAGATCACCCTCGACCACCCGTCCGAGGACAGCCGCGTGCTGCTGCAGCTGCCGGTGCGGGCGGTGGTCTCGCTCAACGGGCTGCATGTCGCCTACGAGGGGCTGGTGTTCACGCCCGACATCGGCATCCAGACCCGCTCCCTCTTCGGTACCAAGTGGAACGGTTCTGTCAGCATCGGACCGGAATTCGCCAGCGGGCGCTTCCAGCAGTATTTCTACCAGGTGGACCCGCAGTACGCCCTGCCCGACCGGCCCGCCTACCAGGCCCACGGCGGCTATTTCGGTTCGCGCCTGGAAGTGGGCGTCGGCCGCAAGCTGGGCAAGGATTTCCGCCTGTTCCTCTTCGGCCGCATCGACGACTACTCCGGGGCGCGCAACGAGGACAGCCCGCTGTCGAAGAGCACGATGGGGTACTCGGTGTTTGCCGGGGTCAGCTGGGCCGTCTGGCGGTCGAAAGAGACCGTGTCGATGCCGGTGGAAGGACGCTAGGCCCGCGCCTCACTCTCCGCGGTAGGGGCCTTTGGCCGCCCCCCAGTCCCACTGCGGCATGGCTGCGTCGTGCGGCGGCAGCTGATTGGAGCGGGAGTTGATCACTGCCAGCCGCGTGCCCCACTCGATGTAGCCGACGAAGGCCGAGCGGAATTCGGGGTCGTCCGGCAAGCCTGCCTCGTCGGCGCACTCCAGCAGAAGGGCCATCCAGCGGCCGCGCTGCTGCTCGGTGAGGTGCCGCCCCAGGTGCTTGCCCAGCATCGCGGTGTGGCCGCCGCGTTCGCCGCTGTACAGCGGCGGCCCGCCGAACACCTCGGCGATGAAGTGCGCCACATGCTGCGCATGGGCCGGATCCATCCGTGCGAACAGGGGCGCCAACAGGGGATCCTGCGGCACCCGCTGGTAGAACACCGTGGTCAAACGCTCGAATGCCGGCAGACCGCCGGCCCATTCGTACAGGCTTGGCACCGCACTCTGCTCTGTCACGCGAAAACTCTCCGTGGATGCTCGCGGATTCAGGCGGCCTTGCCGCCTCGCACCGCCGTCAGTTCGTAGTGGCGCATTTCCTCGATATGGCCAACGTAGGGCCCGATGGCCTTGAAGAAGGCCGCGAACACTGCGCTCTTGCGGAAGCCCTGCATGTGTCCATCCGCCGAGGTCCATTCGATGCGCAGAATATAGCGCGCATCATCTTCCGCACAGCGGCTGAGCTCATAGGCCAGGCAGTGCTCGGACTGATCGAGGCTGCGGGCCGCCTCGGCGTAAGCCTGCCCGAAAGCGGCGGATGTTCCCGTCGGGAGGGCGTAGCGGATGTATTCGACGATCATGGGATTTCGGGCAGTGGCGGCGGATTCGAGGCACGATATATAAAGCACTTCGCCGCGTGCGGATACGCACCGGCGGGTAACCAGCTCCCTGAGGCGCCTCGCATGTCATCAACCGTGGTCAAACCGTTCTTCTGTCCGGTCAACGTCGCACTGAGCGTCATCGGCGGCAAGTGGAAGCCGATGATCCTGTGGCAGATGACCCAGGGGAAAAAGCGTTTCGGCGATTTTCAGGCGGCTATGCCGGGTGTGGCGCACAAGGTGCTGACGCAGCAACTGCGTCAGTTGCAACGCGACGGCATCATCGAGCGCATCGAAAGGAAGAAGCCGGCGCCTGCCGTCGAGTATCGGCTTACGCCGCTTGGGCGGACGTTGCGGGCTTCGCTGAATGGGTTGGCGGAGTGGGGGAAGACTTATCATGGGGTCTTGGGGGTGGGTTTGGTGTGAGGCTTTAGGCTGAGCGTTGTTCTTTCGCTCTGAAACTGTTGTGTACGCGCTTGCGCGCGGCTCCTTGACCGCGTTGCCTGAAACCCCGGTTCCGCCCTGAAGGCGGGTTACTTTTCTTTGAGTTTCGCCCAAAGAAAAGTAACCAAAAGAAATGCGACCCGATGTCTGCGCCGATCAATTACCTATCGGTAATTGATCGGTCCCCTGCGCTTCTCGGCCAAGGTGGGGAGGGGTAAATCAAAAGCACAGCAAAAACGCAAAACAACATCAAAAGCCGAAGTGTCGCTCTTAGGCGCTCCTAAGCCTTCTTCGTCATCCCCGCGCAGGCGGGGATCCAGTTTTTGCGAACTCAATGCACGGACGCTACGTAGCCCGGGAAGCGCGGAGCGCTACCCGGGGGCTGCCGCTCACGACGATTTCCCGCCTCGTTTCCAGATGAAAAGGAACATCGCTCACCGCATGCGTGCCAACAAAAAACCTTGGCACACATGGCACGCATGGTGAAAAACAGGGGTTTCAGCGCATGCCGCTTGGCCCCTCCCTCGATACAAATCGCTTCGCGATTCACTCGGGATATTCGGAAAAGCACACCCGCTGCGCGGGCATTCGGGGCGAACGGAGAGTGGAGCTCGCTCAGATAAAAAAGTCTCAGCCCGGCGCACCATAACCACCACCGCCAGGCGTCTCGATGACGAACGCATCGCCCGCCTGCATCTCCACACTCGCGGTAGCAGGCAAGGATTCGACATCACTATTGGCACGCACCACATAGTTACGCCCAGGCTGCGCCGACAGACCTCCCGCCAGACCATGCGGCGCCACGCGACGCCTGTTGGAAAGAATGGCCGCATTCATCGGCTCGCGGAAGCGCAAGCGCCGCACCACGCCATCGCCGCCGCGATGCTGCCCCGCTCCACCGCTGTCATGACGCACGGCAAAACTTTCCAGCAACACCGGAAACCGCGCCTCCAGCACTTCCGGATCGGTCAGGCGCGAATTGGTCATATGTGTCTGCACGGCGCTGGCGCCGTCGAAGTCCGGCCCGGCGCCGGAACCGCCGCAGATGGTTTCGTAGTACTGGCGACGCGCATCGCCGAAGGTGAAGTTGTTCATGGTGCCCTGCGCGGCAGCCATCACGCCCAGTGCTCCGTAAAGCGCATCGACCAGGGCCTGCGAGGTTTCGACGTTGCCGGCGACGGTGGCGGCGGGCGCCCGCGGACTGAGCATGGAGCCGGGCGGGATCAGCAGGGTGAGCGGGCGCAGGCAGCCTTCGTTGAGCGGAATGTCGGCATCGACCAGGGTGCGGAAGACGTAGAGCACGGCGGCCTTGCAGATCGCCTCCGGCGCGTTGTGGTTGTTGGCGCGCTGGGGGCTGGTCCCACTGAAGTCGATAACGGCGGAACGCGCGGACCGATCGATGGTGATTTTCACGTGGATCAGCGCGCCGTCGTCCAGCTCACAGGTGAACTCGCCATCGTGCAGCGTGGCGATGGCGCGGCGCACTTCTTCCTCGGCGTTGTCCTGTACGTGGCCCATGTAGGCCACCACCACGTCGAGGCCGAAGTCTTCGACCATGCGCAGCAGTTCGTCGACGCCCTTCTGGTTGGCGCCT
>JAQGNS010000229.1 GCA_028291705.1 Nevskia sp. | reverse complement strand
CGGCGCAGGGTAACGCCGCTGGACTGGCCACTGGATTAGCGAAAACCCGTAACTTGCTGATTTTGCTGTTACGGGTACAGGCATCATCGGGTACTACAGGCCATTTCAAAAAATGGCGGAGAGAGCGGGATTCGAACCCGCGATACGGGGTTTAGCCGTATACACGCTTTCCAGGCGTGCTCCTTCAACCGCTCGGACACCTCTCCGGATTTGCCGCTTTCCCGGGCTGCCTGGCCACCGGGGGCGCGTATTGTATGCGAGTCGGGCGCTACTGTCCCACTCCGGGAGCGACATCGGCGCCGGCCGGCATCGGCGGCGGCTCATCGAGGCAGGCATAGCTGGTCCGGCCGGGGTGCTTGGGGTCAATGACCTTGCTGCCGTACGGCGCGTCCTGTGCCTGCGCCGGGGCCGGGGGCACCCGCAGCGCCGTGGGTGAATTGGGGATTTTCAGGCCTTCGCCGCCGGTGATCGCGGGGATCGAGGCGACGTGGTCGTATTTCTGCGGCTTCATGCAATAGGACTTGGAAGCACAGCCCCCGAGAAACGGGATACACAGCAGTACACCAAGCAGGATCGGCAGACGGACGGCGACAACGGACGACAATTTCATCACAGGGCTCCGGCCGCGCGCAGGGCTTCGCGCACGGTCGTGTAGTGGGAAGGATCGAGCGGCACCAGCGGCAGGCGGATGCCGGCGCCGATGCGGTTCATGGCTTGCAGCGCCCACTTCGCCGGGATCGGGTTGGGCTCGACGAACAAGTTCTTGTGCAGCAGCCGCAGTCCGGCATCGGCAGCTTCCGCGGCAACGCGGTCTCCGGCGATGGCGGCGGCGCACATCTGGTGCATCAGGCGCGGCGCCACGTTGGCAGTGACCGAGATATCGCCCTGGAAACCCATCAGGATCGACTCGCAGGCGGTGGCGTCATCACCGGACAGCAGGGTGAAATCCGCCAGCTTCAGGTCCAGCAATTCCTTCACCCGGCCCAGTTCGCCCTTGGCTTCCTTCAGGCCGATGATGTTGTCGATCGGCGCCAGGCGCTTGACCGTGGCGGGCAGCAGATCGCATCCGGTGCGACCGGGCACGTTGTACAGGATGATGGGCACGTCCACCGCTTCGGCGATGGCCTTGTAGTGGCGGTACAGGCCTTCCTGCGGCGGCTTGTTGTAGTAGGGGGTGACCAGCAGGCAGGCGTCGGCCCCGGCATTCTTGCCTTCGCCGGTCAGCTCGATCGCCTCGGCGGTGGAGTTGGCGCCGGTGCCGGCAATCACGGGCACGCGCTGGCGCGCGACTTCCACCACGCAGCGGATCACGGCGATGTGCTCTTCCACGTCGAGGGTGGCCGACTCGCCGGTGGTGCCGACGGCGACAATGCCGTCGGTGCCTTCGGCGATATGCCACTCGACCAGACGTTCCAGGGCCGGGAAATCGACCGAGCCGTCCTCGGCCATGGGGGTAACGATGGCAACGATGCTGCCGCGGATCATTCGGGCTGTGCGGAGATTGGGTAAACTGGGATTATAGCCATGCGCGCCGCCCGAAATGCGCGGTTTACACAAAAAACCGCGCGGCGCTACCACGACAACGACCGATCACCTATCCTTGAGTTCGATGGCCGCCTCTTCCGATAATCTGCTCTCCATTTCCGTCCTCGCCAGCCCGCGCCCCCAGTTGGCGCTGGACCTGTTCAAGGCCATCCGCGAACGTGGCGGCGAAGTCGAGGACTGCCGCATCGCCCCGGTGGGCGACCGCCTCACCGCCAACATGGTGGTGTCCGGCAACTGGAGCGCCCTGGGGCGCCTGGAAACGGCGCTTCCCGGCATCGCCGAAAAGCTCGATCTGCAGGTGCGCTTCCAGCGCTGCGGCGCGCGCGCGCAGAATCCCGAATTCCGCCCCTACGCCGCCGACGTGATCGCACCGCAGCAACCGGACCTGCTGGTGCACCTGCTGGAGTTCTTCCACAGCCAGGACGTGCAGGTGGCGGAGATGTCGACCCAGAAATACCAGTCCACCCATACCGGCGCCGGCATGGTCAGCGTGCAGATGGTGTTGCACGTGCCGGTCAACCAGCATCCGCAGGCGCTGCGCGAGTCCTTCATGGACCTGTGCGACGATCTCAATGCCGACGGCATGCTTGATCCGATCAAATCGTAATGCCCGTGCAACACGGTTGCAGTCTGATGAACGCCATGCGGCCGACAAGAAAACAGCCCGACCGGCTGGGGAGCCCCGAATGAGTATCAAGCCCGGCGACAAGCTGCCGGACATCACCGTGGCGGCCAACGGCGGACGCGAAGTCGGCCTGCGGGACTACAAGGGCAAGAAACTGGTGGTGTACTTCTACCCGCGCGACAACACCCCGGGCTGCACCACGGAGGGCCAGGAGTTCACCGCCCTCTACAAGGATTTCACCAAGGCCGGCGCCGACATCGTCGGCGTGTCCAAGGACAGCGTGAAGTCGCACGATAATTTCTGCGCCAAGTTCGGCTTTCCCTACACCCTGCTCTCCGATGCCGACGGCAAGCTGTGCGACGCCTTCGGCGCCATCGTCGAGAAAAGCATGTACGGCAAGAAGTACCTGGGCATCGACCGCTGCACCTTCCTGTTCGACGCCAAGGGCGTACTGCGCCAGGACTGGCGCAAGGTGTCGGCCAAAGGCCATGCGGCCGCCGTACTGGAGGCGGTCAAAGGCCTCTGATTGCGGAACTCCCCTTCCCCGGTTTCACCCCCTCCCGCCTGCCGACGTATCCAGCGCCGGCAGGCGTCCCCGTGCCTGGAGCCTGAGCTCTTAACTCCCCGGACTCGATGAAAAAGAAGATTTTCGTCCTCGACACCAACGTGCTGATGCACGATCCCAGCGCCCTGTTCCGTTTCGAGGAACACGACCTGTTCATTCCCATGGTGGTACTGGAGGAACTGGACGCCGCCAAGAAAGGCACCAGCGAAGTGTCGCGCAACGCGCGGCAGGTGAGCCGCTTCCTCGACGAATTGATGCGCGACAAGGACCACTCGCAGATCGAGAAGGGCATCGCCCTGCCGGCGCCGCAGAGCGGCAAGACCAATGGCAACGGCAGCAACGGCAATAGCCGTACCGCCGCCTCCACCGGCCGCCTGTTCTTCGAGACCAAGCCGACCACGGCCTCGCTGCCGGACGTGCTGCCGGGCAACAAGCCCGACAACAGCATCCTGCTCAGCGCGCTGAGCCTGCGCACCGAGCATCCGACGCGGCCGATCACGCTGGTGTCGAAAGACATCAACCTGCGCATCAAGGCGGCCATCGTCGGCGTCCACACCGAGGACTACCAGAACGACCAGGTGCTGGAAGACCTGGATCTGCTCTACACCGGCTATGCCCACCTGCCCGCCGATTTCTGGCAGACCCACGGCGAAAAGATGGAATCCTGGCAGGACGACCGCGGCCGCGCCTGCTACCGCGTCGCCGGGCCGAAAGTGAAGGAATGGCACGTCAACCAGTTCCTGTACCTGCCGGACGAGGCCGAGCGCGGCCTGGAAATGACGGTGCAGGCGCAGAACGAGAAAAGCGCCACCCTGCACGTCATTCGCGACTACCGCCAGGGCAAGACCCCGGTCTGGGGCATCCATGCCAAGAACCGCGAACAGAACTTCGCGCTGAACCTGCTGCTCGACCCGGAAGTGGACTTCGTCACCCTGCTGGGCGCCGCCGGCACCGGCAAGACCCTGCTGGCCCTGGCCGCCGGCCTGGCCCAGACCCTGGACGAGCCGCGCTACCGCGAGATCATCATGACCCGCGTCACCGTGCCGCTGGGCGAGGACATCGGCTTCCTGCCGGGTACCGAGGAAGAGAAGATGACGCCGTGGATGGGCGCGCTGATGGACAACCTGGAAGTGCTGACCCAGACCAGCAATGCCGGCGACTGGGAACGCGCCGCCACCAATGACCTGCTGTCCAAGCGCATCAAGATCCGCAGCCTGAATTTCATGCGCGGCCGCACCTTCCTCAACCGCTACATCATCATCGACGAGGCGCAGAACCTCACCGCCAAGCAGATGAAGACGCTGATCACCCGCTGCGGCCCCGGCAGCAAGATGGTGTGCCTCGGCAACCTGGCGCAGATCGATACGCCGTACCTGTCCGAAACCACCTCGGGCCTGACCTACGTGGTGGACCGCTTCCGCGGCTGGCCGCACGGCGGCCATGTCACCCTGGCGCGCGGCGAGCGCTCGCGCTTGGCGGCCTACGCCTCCGATATTCTCTAGGGTACATCCATGTACAAGAACCGGTCATCCATGACCGGACTGTTCAAATAAGCAGAACGGCGCTCCGAGCCCGGCCTGCATTACACGTTGAGAGGGGACACACATGTTGCGCTTCCTGGCACGAGGGGTAAAAGACGGCGCCCTGGGACTGGCCCTGAAGGCCTATGTCAATGACAAGCTCGGCGCCTACGGCGAGATCACCGACTGCACCGTGGATACGGACTCCAACCGGATGACCGCCAAGGCCCTGCTCAAGGGCGAGCGCGAGTCGGTCACCGCCACCATCGAACGCTACGAGATCGAGAAGGAAGGCGAGGACTACTACATCGTCCTGAAGACCTTCTCCAGCTCGCGCGCATGGCTGACCCTGCTGCTGAGCAAGCTGCTGGCCGACAAGCGCTACAAGCTGCCGGGCGCGGTCAGCAAGCTGCTGTAAGACAGCGCTTGAACCGCAACGCCCTGCTCAAGCTCTGCGCGCCCTGGCCGGGCGTCGTCAGCGACGTCAAGTGGGGCGAGATCCTGGTTCATTCGGTGGCGGGCAGGATGTTCCTGACCTGCCCCGACGATCCCAGGCCGGAATGCTTCAGCTTCAAGGTGCCGGACGAGCATTTCCTGGCCCTGACCGAGCAGCCCGGCATCATCCCGGCGCCCTACTCCGCCCGTTTCAAATGGGTCCGCGTGACGGAGCCACGCCGTTACGGCGACGTGTGGCTGGCCGAGCGCATCCGCGAATCCTATGAGCTGATCGGCGCAAAGCTGCCGAAGAAAACCCGCCAGGCTCTTGGATTAGTGTGACTTTGACCCTGGCCGCGCTGTGCGGCTTCGCCTTCCTTGCCGGTTTCGTCGATGCGGTGGTCGGCGGCGGCGGCCTGGTGCAGATCCCGGCCCTGTTCGTGCTGATGCCGCAACTGTCGCCGGCGCTGCTGTTCGGCACCAACAAGTTCGCCGCCGTGTGGGGCACGCTCAGCGCGGCCCTGCAGTACGCCCGGCGCGTGCCGCCGATCTGGCATACGGTGCTGCCGGCCTCGGCGGCGGCCCTGCTGTTCTCGTTCCTGGGCGCGCATACGGTGAGCGCCATCAATCCCGCCCTGCTGCGCCCGCTGATCCTGGTCCTGCTGGTGACCGTGCTCGGCTATACCCTGTGGAAGAAGGACTTCGGCGCCCTGCACGCGCCGCGGCTGAACCCGGCGCAGCAGTTGTGGATCGGCCTGGCCACCGGCGCGCTGATCGGCTTCTACGATGGCTTCTTCGGTCCCGGCACCGGCAGCTTCCTGATCTTCGCCTTCGTCGGCCTGTTCGGTTTCAGCTTCCTCGCCGCCTCGGCCTCGGCCAAGGCGGTCAACGTCGTCACCAATTTCGCCGCTCTCGCCTACTTTGTCAGCCATGGCGACGTGCTGTATGCCACCGCCCTGCCGATGGCGGCCTGCAATGTCGCCGGCTCGCTGGTCGGCTCGCGCCTGGCGCTGCGGCGCGGCAGCGGCTTCGTCAGGGTGTTGTTCATCATCGTTGTGGGTGCGCTGATCGCACGCTTTGCGTACGACATTTTCAGCCGCCGCTAGGCGCGGCTGTCGTCGATCATGAGCCAGGTAGGGCGGCCCATGGCCGCCGGCTGCTCCCTTCCGGCTGCGTGGAAGCGGCGGGCGCAGCCCGCCCTACGCCCGACCATCGTCGAAGGCCAGCACCCCGGCCAACTCCGGCAAACCCAGCATCAACATCAGCAGACGGTCCAGGCCCAAAGCCACCCCGGCGCAGGGTGGCATGCCGGCCTCCAGCGCGGCGATAAGGCGGGCATCGTAGGGCGGCGCTTCGCGGCCCTGTTCGCTGCGCCGCTGACGATCCAGTTCGAAGCGCCGCCGCTGTTCGGCGGCATCGGTCAGTTCGTGGAAGCCATTGGCCAGTTCGATTCCCTTCCAGAACAGCTCGAAGCGCTCCGCCACCGGCGGATTGCCATCCCGCACCCGTGCCAGCGCCGCCTGGGAAGCGGGAAAGTCATAGAGGAAGGTCGGCGCCTCGAGCCCCAGCCGCGGCCCCACCTCGGCCGACATGAGCAGGTCGAGGAAGACATCGCGGCTGGTTTCGGCCGCAAGCCCCGCCGACAGGTTCAGGCGCTCGATACAGGCCTGGCGCAGTTGTTCGAGACTGGCGTCGAACGGGTCGAGGGTGGCATGGCGCAAGAACGCCTCGCGATAGCTCAGCCGCTCCCAGGGCGAACCTTCCGGCAGGCCGGCCGCGTGCAGCAGCGCCTCCACCTCGTCCATCAGGCGCAGATGGTCCCAGCCCGGCCGGTACCACTCCAGCATGCTGAATTCCGGGTTGTGGTGACGCCCGGCCTCCTCGCGCCGGAAGACACGGGCGATCTGGTAGATCGGTCCGCTGCCCGCGGCGAGCAGGCGCTTCATGGCAAATTCGGGAGAGGTCTGCAGCCAGCGTTCGGCACCCCGATTTTCGCGCGCGACGAAGCTGTCGATATTGGGGTCGACGGTAGCGGCGGCGGACAGGATAGGGGTCTCCACTTCGAGCACTTCATGTGTTTCGAAGTAGCGGCGGATTGCCCCATAAAGTCGCGCCCGTGCACGCAAAACCGCCATATCGGCGCAGGGCTTCCAATCCATGTGTTTTTTCATTGACGTTGTGATAGGTGGGTGCTATAACGCCCCAACTTTATTGCTTTTGCGATAAACGACAACCTTAGCAAGTACATAAAGACGGAGACACCGGTGGCCATCAAAAAGGGCGCGAGCAAGGCGAAGCCGAAGAAGAAGCCTGTTGTTGCCAAAGCGGCGAAGAAGTCCGTTGCCAAAAAGGCGGCGAGCGCAGTCAAGAAGGTCCTCAAGAAGGCGAAGAGCGCGGTGAAGAAGGCCGCCAAGCCGGTTGCCAAGAAAGCCGCCGCGAAGAAGCCTGTCAAAAAGGTTGTCGCCAAGAAGGTGGCCGCCAAGAAGCCAGCCGCGAAAAAGGTCGTCGCCAAGAAAGCAGCACCCAAGCCGGTCGCCAAGAAAATCGTCGCCAAGCCGGTCCAAAAAAAAAAGCCGAAGCGCCTAGCCCCGCGCCCGTCGCCCGCGCCCGCCCCGAAACCGGCACCACTGCCGGCGCCGGTGGCAGCTCCGGCCCCGGTCATCGCACCGCCGGCCTCAACGGAAACGCCGGAAACCACCCCGGATCCGGTGCAGACCACGATTCCGAGCTTGTAAGAAAGCCCGTACCCCGGCCGGCTCCCGCCAAGCATACCCACGCGGTCAAGCCGGTCGCGGTTCGCAGGGCCCACCCGTACAAGCCGGGTGAGGAATTGAGCGAAGACGACGTGCGCGCCATGTCGGATTCGGAGTACATGAACGACGCGCAGCTCGACTTCTTCCGCAGCCTGCTGATGAAGATGCGCAACGAGGTGCTGGCGCGCGAGCTGGACGTGAAAGAGCGTCTGCATCAACGCGAGATTTTCGCCGACCCCGCCGACCGCGCCACCGCCGAGGAAGAGCATTGGCTCGACCTGCGCCTGCGCGAGCGCGAGTCCTACCTGCTGCGCAAGATCGACGAGTCGCTGCGCCGCATCCGCGACAAGGAATACGGCTACTGCACCAAGACCGGCGAGCAGATCGGCATCCCCCGTCTCCTGGCCCGCCCGACCGCCACGGTCTGTGTCGATGTGAAAGGCCAGGACGAGAAGGTGGAGACGCACTTCCGCGATCGTTGAGCCCGAACCATGCTCCGAACAAACCCCGGCCCTGCCGGGGTTTTGTTTTGGGACAAGCGACTTGGGGTAAGGTCAGGCGCCCAGAAAAGCGGCTTCAGTCCTTAAAAGTAGATAATTTTGCCCTTTTTGCCGCCTTCTCCCTGTCGGCGATCATTCTAGCAACAACCGACAATTTACCCTCCTTAACAGACAAGCCGGCTTAATTGGGATTATCGATAATCTATAATGCGGCGCCTCCGGCACCTGATCGCAGGGTGCCTTGCCTTGCCGGCCACAACGCCGGCCGCCCAGGCGGTCACAGCCGTCGCGGACTCAAATCTGGAGCACCGGATGTGGATTGTTAGAATCGCGCTGCAACGTCCGTACACCTTCATCGTGCTGGCCCTGCTGATTGTCCTGTTGGGCATCTTCACGATCATGCGCACCGCCACCGATATCTTCCCCAACATCAAGATCCCGGTGGTCGCGGCAGTATGGAGCTACACCGGCCTGCCGCCGGACGAGATGTCCAGCCGCATCATCCTGTTCTCCGAGCGTACCGCGCAGACCGTCGTCAACGACGTCGAGCACACCGAGTCGCAGTCGCTCAACGGCATCGCGGTGGTGAAGTACTTCTTCCAGCCGACGGTCAACGAGGAATTGTCCTACGCCCAGATCACCGGCGTCTCGCAGACCCAGTTGCGCTTCTCGCCGCCGGGCACCAATCCGCCGTTCATCCTGGCCTACAACGCTTCCAGCGTCCCGATCATCCAGCTGGCCCTGTCCAGCACCAAGCTGTCGGAATCGCAGCTGTTCGACCTGGGCAATACCGTGGTCCGCACCGCGCTGTCGACGGTGCAGGGCGCTTCGCTGCCCTTCCCCTATGGCGGCAAGCAGCGCCAGGTGCAGGTGGATCTGGATCCCCAGGCGCTGCGCGCCAGGGGCCTGTCAGGCACCGACGTTACCGCGGCCATCGGCGCGCAGAACCTGGTGCTTCCGGCCGGCACCGAGAAGATCGGCGGCCTCGAATACTTCGTCAAGCTCAACGCCAGCCCGACCAAGATCGAAGAGCTGAACGACGTGCCGATCCGCACCCGTGACGGTGGCGTGGTCTATGTGCGCGACGTCGCGCATGTGCGCGACGGCTATCCGCCGCAAACCAACATCGTGCGCCTCGAAGGCAAACGCGCGGTGCTGATGAGCGTGCTCAAGACCGGCACCACTTCGACCCTGGACATCATCAACAGCATCAACGAGAAGCTGCCGCAGATCCGCGCCCAGCTGCCGCCGGAGCTGACCATCCAGGCCCTGGGCGACCAGTCGATCTTCGTGCGCGGCGCCATTTCCGGCGTGATCCGCGAAGCGGTGATCGCAGCGGCCCTGACCGGCCTGATGATCCTGCTGTTCCTGGGCAGCTGGCGCAGCACCCTGATCATCACCATCTCCATCCCGCTGTCGATCCTGGCCTCGATCATTTGCCTGTCGGCGCTGGGCGAGACCATCAACATCATGACCCTGGGCGGCCTGGCCCTGGCGGTGGGTATCCTGGTCGATGACGCCACGGTGACCATCGAGAACATCAACTGGCACCTTGAACACGGCAAGGACGTGGAAACGGCTATCCTCGATGGCGCGGCGCAGATCGCCCTGCCGGCCCTGGTTTCGACCCTGGCCATCTGTATCGTGTTCATCCCGATGTTCCTGCTGGCCGGCATCGCCAAGTTCCTGTTCGTACCGCTGGCGGAAGCGGTGGTATTCGCCATGCTGGCCTCGTACATCCTGTCGCGCACCCTGGTGCCGACCTTGTCGAAGTACTGGCTGAAGAAGCACGATCCGGACGCACACGCCAACGCACGCGGTGTGCTGGCGCGCTTCCAGGTCGACTTCGAGCGCCGCTTCGAGTCGCTGCGCGAGAACTATCACGGGCTGCTGGAACGGGCGCTGCATAGCGGCCTGCCCTTCGTCGCCGTCTTCCTTCTGGTGATGGCATCCACCGCCATCCTGGCCTTCCCCCTGGGCAAATACATGCCGGGACTGGGACAGGATTTCTTCCCCACCGTCGACGCCGGCCAGATCAAGATGCACTTGCGCGCCCGCACCGGCACGCGCATCGAGGAAACGGCCGCGCTGTGCGATGCGGTGGAGAACATGGTCCGGCAGACCATCCCGGCCGCGGAGCTTGGCAGCGTGGTCGACAATATCGGCCTGCCCTACAGCGGTATCAACACCGCTTACAGCACCTCCGCGGCGGTCGGTCCGGGCGACGCCGACGTCTTCATCACACTGAATGAAGGCCATAGTCCGACCGCAGGCTATGTGCGCACCCTGCGCACTAAGCTGGCCGAGTCGTTCCCGTCGACGTCCTTTGCCTTCCTGCCCGCCGACATCGTCAGCCAGATCCTCAATTTCGGCCTGCCGAGCCCGCTCGACATCCAGATCAGCGGCTTTAACGTCAACGCCAACCGCGACTACGCCAACGCCCTGCTGAACAAGCTGCGCACCATCCCGGGTGCGGTGGACCTGCGCATCCAGCAGGCTTTCGATTATCCGCAGATCAATGTCGACGTGGATCGCAGCAAGGCGCAACTACTCGGCCTGACCCAGCAGAACGTGGCCAGCAACATCCTGGTGTCGCTGTCCGGCAGCTTCCAGACCTCACCCTCATTCTGGATCGATCCGAAAAGCGGCACCCAGTACAACGTCGCCACCCAGACGCCGCAAGCCAATCTGGACTCGCTCAATGATCTGGCCACCACCCCCCTGACCACCGGCAATGCTACCGGCACCGGTACGCCGCAGTTGCTGGCCAACGTGGCGAACTTCCACCGCAGCGTCGGCCCCTCCGTGGTGAGCCACTACAACGCCACGCCCGTGCTGGACATCTACGGCACGGCGCAGAATATCGATCTGGGCTTCATTTCGGCCCAGGTCAACAAGATCGTGGCGGATACGAAGAAGGATGTGCCCAAGGGCTCGCAGGTGGTGGTGCGCGGCCAGGTAGAGACCATGAATCAGTCCTTCAACGGCCTGCTCCTTGGCCTGCTTGGCGCAATCGTGCTGGTGTATCTGCTGATCGTGGTCAATTTCCAGTCCTGGCTCGATCCTTTCATCATCATCACCGCCCTGCCCGCTGCGCTGGCCGGCATCGTCTGGATGCTGTTCCTGACCCACACCACGGTCAGCGTGCCGGCACTCACCGGTGCCATCATGTGCATGGGCGTCGCCACCGCCAACAGCGTGCTGATCGTCAGCTTCGCCCGTGAGCGCATGAACGCCGGCGATGATGCTTTCCAGGCCGCTTCGCAGGCCGGCTTCACCCGCTTCCGCCCGGTGCTGATGACGGCACTGGCGATGATCATCGGCATGATCCCGATGGCTCTCGGCCTGGGCGACGGCGGCGAGCAGAACGCTCCCCTCGGCCGCGCCGTGATCGGCGGACTCATCTTCGCCACGGTCGCCACGCTGTTCTTCGTCCCCACCGTGTTCTCCATCATTCACGGCCGCAACTCGTCGCGCGCGCACTAACAAATACCGGAAACCTCCAATGTCCGAGCATTCGCCCTACATTTCCAAGAACGGCTCGCCGAGCAAGGTCGGCCGCTACGCGCTGATCGCCCTGATCATTGCCGTGCTGCTCGGCATCTGGGGCGTCTTCAGCCGGGTTCACTCGCGCGCCGCGCTGGGCAAGGAAACAGCCGCATCGTCGGTGCCCACCGTGGTCACGGTAAAGCCCAGCCGCAGCCCCGTAGGCGAAGACCTGGTGTTGCCGGGCAGCGTACAGTCCTTCAACGAAGCCGCGATCTACGCACGCACCAGCGGCTACCTCAAGACCTGGTACACCGATATCGGCGCGCCGGTGAAAAAAGGCCAGCTGCTGGCAGAGATCGATTCACCGGAAGTGGATCAGCAGCTGAGCCAGGCGCAGGCTGATCTCGCCACGGCGAAGGCCAACTACGAGCTGTCGCAGTCCACCAACGAACGCTGGAAGGGCCTGCTGGCGACCGACTCGGTGTCCAAGCAGGATGCCGACGAGAAGGCCGGCGATGCCGCGGCGAAGAAGGCCGCGCTGGACTCCTCCGGCGCCAACCTCGCCCGCCTGCGCGACCTCGAGTCCTTCAAACGGGTGGTGGCGCCTTTCGACGGCACGGTGACCGCGCGCAACACCGACATCGGCGCGCTGATCAATGCCGGCCAGGCCAGCGGCGCACAGCTGTTCCGCGTCGCCGACACGCACAAGCTGCGCATCTACGTACAAGTGCCGCAACCCTACGCAGCCGCCACCGCACCTGGCCTCGCCGCCGAGCTGCGTTTCGCCGAGCATCCCGGCAAGGGCTACCCGGCGCCGATCGTGCGCACCGCCAATGCCATCGATCCGGCCACGCGCACCCTGCAGGTCGAACTCCAGGTCGATAACGACAAGGGCGAACTGTTCCCCGGCGCCTATGCCGAAGTGCACTTCAAGCTGCCGGCCGATGCGAAAATCCTCCGTCTCCCGGCCAACACCGTGCTGTTCCGCACAGCCGGCCTGCAGGTCGCCACCGTAGGCACCGACGGGAACGTCAGTTTGAAGAATGTGACGCAGGGCCGCGATTTCGGCAGCACCATCGAGATCATCAACGGCATCGATGCGAACGACAACGTGGTCCTCAACCCGCCGGATTCGCTCGCCGACGGCACCCAGGTACGCATCGCGACGCCGCCGCCGGAAGCACCTGCCGCCGGTCAGCCTGGCCAGCAACAGGACAAGGGCAAGCCGTCGTGAAGACCCAGGCATCCATCGCAGTCCTGGCCCTGGTGCTGGGTGGCTCGCTGGCCGCCTGCTCCTTCGCTCCGACCTACAAGACACCCGACAGCGGCACGGCCCCCGCCAGTTACAAGGAAGCCGGCGACTGGAAGCAGGCGCAGCCGGCGGATGCGCAGCCGCGCGGCGCCTGGTGGACGCAGTTCAACGACCCGCAGTTGAATGCGCTGGAAGACCGGGTCAGCAGTGCCAACCAGGACCTCAAGGCCGCCGTTGCGCGCTTGCAACAGGCCCGTGCCCAGGCCGGCATTGCCCGTGCCGACCTGTTTCCCACCATTACCCTCGGCCCCTCGCTGACGCGGTCACGCACCTCGGTCAACGGCCCGCACTATGCGTCCGGCGCCGAGCCGACCGGCAATGATTTCCTGCTCGAAGCCGACCTGTCGTACGAACTCGACGTGTGGGGCCGCGTGCGCAACGCGTTGAGCGCCGCCAAAGCTGGCGCCCAGGCCAGTGCCGGCGACCTGGTCACACTGGACCTGAGCACCCACGCCGAACTGGCGACGGATTACTTCTCGCTGCGCGGCGCCGACAACCAGCAGGCGCTGCTGGACCAAACGGTGGTCGACTACACCAAGGCACTGGCGCTCGAGCAAAACCTTTATAACGGCGGCGCCGCCGCACTCAGCGACCTGGTGCAGGCGCAGGCGCAGCTCGAAACCGCCAAGACCCAGGCCGCCGACGTGCGCCTGCAGCGGGCGCAGCTGGAGCACGCCATCGCCGTGCTGATCGGCGAGCCGGCTTCCAGCTTTCATATCGACCCCACGCCGCTGCAGGCGGATCTGGGACCGCCGGCCATCGACCCCGGCCTGCCCTCCGCATTGCTGGAGCGACGGCCCGACGTGGCCGCGGCGGAGCGCCGTGTCGCTGCCGCCAACGCCAATATCGGCGTGGCTCGCGCCGCTTACTTTCCGGTGTTCAGCCTATCCGCCTCGGCGGGTTACGACAGCACGCACTCCTCCAACTGGATCCAGGCACCGAGCAACATCTGGTCGATCGGCCCGTCGGCCGTGCTGACGCTGTTCGACGCCGGCCGCCATGCTTCCCAGTCCGCCGAGGCTCATGCGGCCTACGACGAGCAGGTGGCCGATTACCGCGGCAGCGTGCTCAACGCTTATCGCGAGGTGGAAGACAACATCGCCGCCCTGCACCACCTGGAACAGGAGAGCGTGAGCCAGGCCGCCGCAGTCACGGCGACGCAAAAAGCGCTGCAGCAAGCCATCTACCGCTACAAGGGCGGCATCGTCACCTACCTGGAAGTGGTGACCACGGAAAACGCCGCCCTGCAGGCGCAACTGTCCGCCGCCAACATCCAGGCGCGGCGCCTCAACGCCGCCGTGCTGCTGGTGAAGGCGGTTGGCGGCGGCTGGCAGAGCCCGCTGTCGGCCGATGCGACTGTTCCAGCGGGCAACACGGTTACTGCGGCGCCCGCAACACCCGCCGCGGCGAACTGAAGCGGCGCGCGGACGGCGAAGCGCATGGGCATCCATCGCACCTGCATGCGGGATCACATCCGCAATGCCATCGTCTCGCGCATACTCGACGGCAGCACCCCGGCAGGCACGCGCCTGAAGGAAATGACGCTGGCGCGCGAGTTCAACGTCAGCCAGGCGCCGGTGCGTGAAGCCTTGCGCGAACTCGAAGCGGTGGGCCTGCTCGAATCGGAGCGCTATCGCGGCACCCGCGTGCGCAATATCGACATGGACGAATTGCGCGAGGCCTACGAACTGCGCGCCGCCATCGAGGAATCGGCCGCCCGGCTGGCGGTGCCCTGCGCCAAGGTGGATCTGGACAAGCTCGAAGGCGATCTCAAGCTGATCCATCGCGCTCACCGCGAGCACGACAGCGATGCCTTCATGGACGGCGCGGTGAACTTCCACCGCCACATCGTGCAGATGTCCGGCAACAAGCTCTATCTGCGCGCCTGGGAAAACATGGCCTGGGACATCCGCGCGCGCATCGCCGTGCAACGCATCGGCCTGATCGGTGTATTCGCCGAGGAACGCAAGGCGATCATTGCCGCACTACGTAGCGGCGACGGCGAAAAAGCCGGGCAACTGCTGCGCCAGATCCTCGGGGAATTGCTCACACGACTGGCCAGCATGCAACAGGCCGCGCGGATCAACACAAGTGAATTGGCGCAGGTCGGCGCCTGAACTCCAGAGGCTCCAGAGACTGCTCCCCTACATCGAGCCGGTAAAAGTGCGGTCATGAATCCACTGCGAAAAAACCCATTTTTCGCCTTTGGTCACTTCAAGCCCGCAATGCAAGGTGAGTTTGTCGGGCAAGCCGGCATGGTCCACATTCGAAAAATAGACGCCATTGCCTGCCCTGGCCTTCAGTCGCAACTCGACTTTCGGGAAATCGAGCTCTCCCCCTTCATAGTCGTCGTTCAGATACAACAAGAAGGTTGCAATCCGCTCGCCTTCGTAGCCGTTGCCGCCTCCGATGTGATCGTAGTGTGCTTTCAGCTGCTGGCCGATTGCATAGTGGAGGATCTGCGGCGGTTCCATGGCGAATGTCGGCATCTTGAGCAGGCTCGAAATGCGTTGACGCGTTGCCGCCACGATAACGTCGGAACCGACGATGTCAAAAAAATAATCGCTATTGGTCCGCTCCGCAGTGAAGTGGCTGCCTTTACCGTTGTACATCATTGCGGGCCGGACCTTGCCCCGCGCCAGACCGATCAACCATCTGCAGATCTGCAACGAAGCGAAGGACTGCGCCAGACGAATGCGCGGTGATTCACACAGTGGCTGACGAGCCAGGGCGGGATTGATCCAGGCCTGGAGGTTTATCTCCTCCCGCAGTGCACGCCAGTTGATTGACTGACGTACAACTTCGGTGTTCCGCGAACCCGATGTTTCGTCGGCGAGCAGAAGCAACTGGTCTTGTGCGCGCAACGAGCCCGCTTGCGCCCCTTGAACGAGAAAATCCAGGGCAGCAGACCATTCCTGCGGCATCCAGGCTCCTGCCGCGGCCAGGGTGGCCATTTGCGCCGCCGCCTCACCATGGTTGCGGTCAGCGGCAGCCGCCAACATCCCGATTGCCTCGCCAGGATCGTGTGGGGCGTTCTGGCCAATCAGCAGACGCTTGGCCAGCAGGGTCATCGCATCCGCATCACCTTTGCGCGCCAGGTGCCACAATGCAGCGACCGCTGCTTCAAATTTCCCTTGTTCATCCAGTTCCCGGACTCGCAGCAGCGACCAGGCATCAGCGGCAAGGGAAGGACTCTCGGTGTTCGAAACAAGATGCATGACATAAAAGCAATAATCAAAGCAATGTTGATCATGCCATGAGACTTTCTGAAGACTTTTAAATTAACGATACTTAACAGTATCGTCACATTTATTAACAATCAACTTGGAATGCGCCCGGCAGAAGACAGGGCATCCCGGCACCACATTCCGGCGCCCCTGGATTTCGCACGAACCGTGCATTGAGGCGGAGATCCTAGGTGGCTCCGGGAGTGCAGCATTGGCAGAGCGCGCTGCGTATCGAGGTGATTCCGGATATGTCGATACGCTTGCCGCATGTCAACGACGCCCAGTCCGGACGCCTTCTGAAATCTCCTTCGTCACTGCATCGCAGCCGCTATACACGTATCAAGGCAGCTGCGCGGGACCTGCAAGTGGAGTAGCGACCGGAATCGCCGCGCCGATCAATACACTCAAGCGGGCTGCCCCCGAATTGGCAATCCAGACGTTTCCTGAAGCATCGATCGCCAGTCCTGCGGGCAGGGTCAGTGCGCCATGCTGATAACCGGAAGCACCGGACAGTGGCGCGCCCGGCGCGGGACTTGAGGCTCCCGCCAGCTTGCTGACACTGGGACCGTGATAATTGGTCGCCCAAATGTTGCCCGCTCCGTCGACGGCGCAACTCGATGGCGAGCGCAGCCCTCCTCCTTTGTAACCGCCCGCCGGCGACAGCAACACGCCGGGATTCGCGGCAGCCGATCCCGCCAGTTCCGCCAACGCGTCATGACCCGAATCCACCACCCAGACATTACCGGGGCGATCAATGCAGACACCGAAAGGTGAAGCAACCTGGCCACTGACAAATCCGGACGCCGGCGAAATCGCGGTACCGGCTGCGGTCAAGACCGAAACGCTGTCTCCACCCTGATTCGAAACCCACACGGCTCCATCCGCGGCGATGGCAAGAGCCACTGGAAAAGCCAGGCCCGCACCGGTGTAGCCCTTTGCGGGTGACAAGGCGGTGCCGTCAGGGTCCAGTTTGGTCAATGAACTGGGAATGGCGCCGTCGCCAAAGTTGGCGATCCAGACATTGCCCTGGGCGTCGATGGCCAGGGACTGTGGGAACACGATACCGCCCGCGGTATAGCCGCTGGCCCCGGACAGGAAACTGCCGTCCGTTCCCAGCCTGGTTATGCTGCCCAGGCTTTGATTGACGCCGGCGGCGCTTTGCTCGTTGGTCACCCAAACCTTGCCGGACGGATCAACCGCAATGCTGAAGGATTCCAGCAGGCCGCCGCCAACATAACCGGAGTTGCCGGAGAGTGCGGTCCCTTCGGATGAAAACTCACTGACCGCGGAACCGCTGTAGTTGGCGACCCAGGCATTGCCCGAGGCATCGAAGGCAACAGCCATGGGATTGTTCAAACCACCACCGGTCAACTGAACAGCCAGCATCCAGTCGCTGGGAGCTGCGCCGAGTGCCGGTTGCCAGACCTGGGCGCCGGCAGTGGCGAGGGCAAACAGCTGGGCTGCATTGGTGTCTGGGTGGCGCGCAATATTCAGCACGGCCTGCATGGTGTCGGCCGGCGCGCTGCTTCCGGCAGGCTTGGCCTGGAGGAACAGGCCCTTGCATTGGCTCGAATCGATTCCACTGGACGCAATGCAGGCAGCCAGGATGTTGCCCAGGCTGCCGAGAGTAGCGGTCGGCAAGGTACCACTGGCTCCAGCTGGCAGAGCGGTTTGCACGAGGCCGCTGTGCAGGTCCGCCAGAATGCCGGCCTCGGTCAGCGCATGGTTCAGCCCGACGGTATTCCCCTCATTGGTACCCAGGCCCTTGCCGCTGCCGTCCAGAAACGGCGCCAGCGTATAGATCGAAGCCAGCGTCGTGATTTCGTCAATGGTATAGGAGCCACCAGATGCGGCTGCACAAGCTCCAGGCGCAGTGCCGAGAACGATCGCAGGGTTGACGCCATGGCCGGCGTCACCGCCATTGGCGATGACATAGAGCGGCGTATCGGCCGCGGCGCAGTCGAACTTCACCATCCAGTTGCCGCTCGCATCGGAAAGCGCGCTGCCGAGCACTCCGCCTCCCACCCCATAACCGGAGACACCGGCGGCATAAACAGTCAGCGTGGCACCCGCAATGGCGTGCTGGGCGCCACTAAGCTTGCCGCTGAGCGAATAGGCGCCGGATGGCGGTGTGACGGCGCCACTCGAACCGCTGGATCCGCTTGAGCTGGAGCTGCCGCTACCGGAGCTGCTCGAACTGCTGGAACTGGAGCCGCCGCTGGCACCACCACCACCCGAGCAGGCCGCCAGCAGGCTTACGCCGGCCATGGCAAGCACCACAGGATGCAGGGCACGTATCTGCGACGCCCCGCTTCTGCCGCGCAGCAAGCAGTCCGCCGCCCGCAACAAGCTGTTCATGCCGTCCCCTTCCAATGATGTCACTGCAACGTAGCGGTCACTTTCTGCAAGCTGATCTCATCAATGGCCGCATGCTGATCGACCAGCAGCTTGTTCATGTAGGCCACTGCGTTGTCCTGCGCCTTTTGCCGCCGCAGCAATTGGACCAGCTCGGGCCTGACCTCATCCAGCGAACGGGTCGAGGCAGGCTTGGTATCGAGTACACGCACCAGATGCCAACCGCCATTGACGCGGATCGGATCGCTCACTTCGCCCTTGCTCATGCCAAGTACCGCGGCACGGATCTCCGACGCGATCTGGTTTTCGGCGAGCCAGCCAAGATCCCCGCCCTGTGTCGAACTGGCCTTGTCATCCGAACTGCCGCGCGCGATATCGGCAAAGCGTTCCGGCGTGGAGTGGAGCTGCTTGGCCAGATCCGAAGCTTTGACCTGCGCCGTGTGATCCGCCGCCCCGGTCGACTCGGCGATATAGATCTGCGACAGGTGGAACTGCCGCGGCATCAGGAAGCGTTGCTGGTTGAGTTTGTACGCCTGCTCGATCTCCGACTGCGAGGGATAGGTCTCCGGCACGCCGGCTGCCGAGCGCAGATAGGTATCCAGCAGCACCTCCTGCCGCGCCTTTTCGATCTGGGCCTTGATCTCGGCACGCTCTTCCCAGTGCTGGTCCTGCACCTGCTTGTGCAAGGCGCGCTTCTCGATTTCCTGTTTGAGCAGACCGGCCAGCACTTGCGGGTTGTGCCTGATCTGCTCTTTTGCCCCGGCATCCATACCATCGACCAGGGCCTTGACCTCGGAAACGTGAAGGACGGCGATATCCGACTTCACCACCACCGGATCTTCGGCCTTGGCATTGCAGCCCGCGACCAGCATCAACACCGCAGCGGCAGCGAAGCCCGATGCGTAGCACGTATAGCGCGAGCGATACGCATGTTTTCCAGATCCCTTTCTCATGGCTTGTCCCCAGTAGCCGGACCATCTGCAACCGGTACACTGACCGGCGGCACGGTATCGTTCACCAGCTTGTCGTGATAGTCCTGCGCGATCTTTTCCAGCTTGACCCGGTGTATCTGTGTAAACGGCTCCTGGTCCGCAACCGACTCCCAGACGCCCTTGTTCTCGTAACGCTGCAGCAGTTCGTTGCCGATCTGCACCAATTCGACATTCTTGCGCACACAGGCGTCGCCGGCGGCGCTGCGCTGTTCGTAAGAGGCCTGGAATTTCTTCGCGGCTTCGTCCCGGCCGCGCGCCACTTCCACGGCCTGTTGATAAGCCTGCTGCCATTGCGCCAGCAGGGCCTTGGCCTGTTCCAGTTGCTGCTGCAGTTCCTGCTGTTGTGCGGCCTGTTGATGCAAGGCGCGCTGAGCCGCAGCCAGTTGCTGGTCATTGGCCTTTTTTACAGTCGGCGGAGGCGTGGCCGGCCGCGTCGACAACTGCTCGGTCAAGGTGGCCTGCTTCGCCTTCAGCGCGGCATTCTCATCCTGCGTTTCGCGCAACTCCAGCGTCGTCTGGCGCAACTGTTCCCGCAACTGCTGTTCCGCGGCCGAGGACTCCGCCGCGAGGGCCGTGCCCGGCAACATGGCTGCCGCCAGAACCGCGGTGAGGGCCAGGCTAGAAGCGCGCATTGAGATCGACCTGCAATACATCGACCGCCAGCGGCGGCCCGGAAACCTCGGTGGCACTGAACCAGCGGGCGTCGAGCCAGGCGTTATGGGTAAAGCCGAGATTGCCCTGGACGTAGTAACCCTTCGCATTGGTCCCTCCAACATGGAAGGTCGAATCCGTGAACGCGTCGAGCACCGCATCGGATTCGATCCTCTTGTAGCCGCCCAGCACATTCCATTGGCCGAGTTCGCTGATCACCGGGTAGCCGATCTGCATCAGCAGGTGGTAGCCACTGTCGCCGCCGACGTAGGTACCACCGTCGCCATTGAGGTTGGTGACGGGGTGCAGCTTGGCGATGCGCCCGGCGCCGAAAGCGAGGTTGTTGACGTAATCGCCTTCGATGATCCAGTGCAGCGTGTGGCTCAGGCGGGTATCCAGGCGCAGCAGCACATCCAGTTCGCGGAATGGCGCCGCCAGGCCGAAATACTGGTACTCCGGTGAATTCGGCTGCGACGTCAGCGAGGGGTCGCGCAGGGCGAACAGCGTATTGCCCTTCTGCATGAACAATGCCCTCGAGTCATCGCTGTTGCAGACCACCGTGCTGTCCACCGGCGCGCAGGGGCTGGACAGCTTGCCGGAGATCTTGTCGAAGTAGTAATACGCCACCGCGCCGCTGGCCGTCATGTCCTCCTGGAATTTCCAGTCGGCGCCGAGCTGCACACCGTAGAGCCATTTGTCACGGCTGCGGCCGTTGTTGAACCCGTTGCTGCTCAAGTTATACGTGGTGTTTTCCACCGAGAAGGCGCCCACCGTGGCGAACGGCTGCAAGCCGGCGCCGGCATCGAAGCGGTACTGGATGGCCAACCCGTCGAAATTCAGGTCGTCGTCCCACACCATATTGGTATACATCCAGGGATTGGGACTGCGCCCCGCCCAGACGGAAAGGCCGTGCAGGGGGTGGTAGTTCAGATAGGCCCGGTCCAGCGAGAACGTGAGCCGGGTCGAATCCGGCGGATAGGTCTGATCGGTGACCACCGGATTGGCGTCATTGCCGGTGTTCAGGCGCAAGCCGACGTCGAGATCGTCGGAAATCTTGGCCTGCATGTCCAGGCGCGCGCGCAGACGCGGCTGCTCGCGCATGCGCGTGGTATCCAGCAAGGGCGGCGGCACCGTGTTGCCATCGCTCAGGGAAACGTCGTACGGCGATCCGGAATTGATGGCGTAGTAGTTGACCGCCGGGAAATTGCCGTGATTCCAGAAATCGAATTGCTGCCGGAACAGGATGTCGCCGCCGAAGGTGATACGCCGGGTCCACTCCGGCAGGGCAAAGGGCTGCGCCCAGTTCTCGGCCTTGGCCGTGGTCAGCACCTCCTGCTTGATCTCGTCGCGGATGCGCTGCTTCTCGCTCTCCGGGATGTACATCACGCGCACGTCGCCGCCGGGCTTCTTCGGCACAGCCGCTTCGCCCGCGGCAGCGGTGGCCGCTGCCGGCGCCACCGCAGTGGGAGCCGCAGCGGTTGTTGCGGCAGCTGAGGGCGCGGCAGCAGGCGCGGTAGCAGCGGCTGTAGCCTGGGCCGAACGCTTGCGCAGCTTGTCGATCAGCGTCCTGGCGTCGTCCTCCGACAGGGCGTTGTGCTTCTGCAGCATCTGGATCAGCTCTTCGGTGATCGAATCCTGTGATTCGGCCGCGCCGGCGGCCGGCGCAGCATTCACCGGCGCAGCCTGCTGCCCCTGGCAAGGCAGGGCGATGGCCGAACAGGTCAGCAGGGCCAGCGCCGGCACACCGGGGTGCCGCTTGCGCAGCGGCCGCTTGGCTGAAGTCATGTTGCGTGTACTCCCTTCCTCATGAATTGAATGACGTGTCGGATCGGCCGCTCCTTCAGAAAGAGCCGACCTCCATCACGATGGGCTGCGGCAGATCGGCAGGCGGCCCTTCGGGCAGCCTGGGCATGGTCTGCAAAACGCGCTTGAGCAGTTCGTCGATATCGGCCTTGCCGGTGGAATCGATCAACTCCACCCGGTTCGGCGAACCATCGCCGTTCAACCACACCTGCACGCCGATGCGGTAGCGCAAGCGGTACAGGCGCGGCTGCTTGTGCAGTACATCCTTGATATGCCCCTCGATCATCGTCTTGTACCAGCCGAAGCGGCTGCCGCCTCCTCCGCCACCACCGCCGTAATCCGCCCCACCCGGCTTGCCGCCGAGGGAAAAGGCGTCGGCCGGCCCCTCGCCTTTCGCATCCAGGGCCAGCGGGCCCGGCGGCGGCTGGTTGTTGGCTGCCGGCTTGGGTGACGGCGGCTTGTTGTCCTGCGGACGATCGGTCTTGAACTCCTCCTTCTCCTTCGGTTGCTCCACCATCTTCTGTTGCGGCGGAGGCGGCGGAGGGGGTGGAGGAGGCGGCGGTTCCACCAGCTTCATGGTCACTACATCCGCCACCGTCTTCTTCGGCAACACCACGGATTCGCTGGTGACCAGACGGAAAATCACGAAGCCGATCCCGCCCACTACCAGCAGGATCACGGCCGCGGTGGCGACACGGCGCCACGGAATGCCTTTTTCTTCGTCGGACACGGGCGGGCTTAT
>JAQGNS010000200.1 GCA_028291705.1 Nevskia sp. | reverse complement strand
GGCACCGACTTCACCATCGACACCGAGAACGCCACCGCGGCCGATCCGCTCACCGCCCAGCAGACGCCGATCAGTTCGCAGCGCTCGCGCCTGCTGATCTCGCCGCTGAAGCCGCTGGCTGGCGCGACGACCTATCTCGTGGCGATCACCAAGGGCATCAAGACCACCGCCGGCGCCGATATCATCGGCTCCGACTCGTTCCGCATCACCAGCAGCGCCACCCCGGTGGACCAGCAGACCGATCCGGCCCTGGCCAATTTCACCGCCACGCAGAAAGCCACGCTGGAAGCGCTGCGCGCGCAGCTGATCTACCCGGTGGTACAGGCCCTGTCGGTATCGGCGAAGATTCCGGCCGACCAGCTGGCGCTGGCCTGGAGCTTCACCACGCAGTCGATCGACACGACCTTGCAGCTGGTGGCGAAGAACGCCACGGCCGGCCTTATTGCTGTGGGTAACACCGGACTGGCCACTGGCCAGTCGGGCATTCCCGGCCTCGGGTTCGCCAGCGTCTACGCCGGCGTCACCACGCTGCCGTACAACCTGGCGGTGCCGACACCGACCAATCCGACGGCGGCGCTGACGGCCTTCTGGCACGCGGATCCCGCCAAGCCGGACAGCGGCGTATTCGCACCGACCAAGAACTCCGCGGCTCCGGTGCCTTGCGCCGCCTTCACCGCCGCCGCCGGGCTTGGGCTATCGCCCAGCCCCAGCACTACGGCCTGCTTCCCGCAGCTGGATGCGAGCAAGACCTCCGTGCAGACGGTGCCGGTGATCGTCACTGTGCCGAACGCCAAGACCGGCCTGACCAAGCCGACCGCCGGCTGGCCGGTGGTGATCTTCCAGCATGGCATCACGCAGAACCGCGAGAACGTATTCGCCGTGGCCGATGGCCTGGCGCGGGCCGGCTTCGTGGTGGTGGCGATGGACCTGCCGCTGCACGGCGTCACCAACACGGCCGATCCGTTCTATCGCAACACGCTGTTCACCGTCGCAGCCCCCAGCCTGGTGACCGGTGAGCGCACCTTCGACCTGGACCTGGAGAACAACAGCACCAGCGCGCCCGGCCCCGACGGCAAGATCGATGGCTCCGGCACCTACTTCATCAACCTGCAAAGCCTGATCACCAGCCGCGACAACCTGCGCGAGGCGGTTTCCAACCTGCTCACGCTGAGCAAGACGGTGACGACGCTGGACCTGGACCGCGACGGCACCGCCGACACCGATGCGGGCCACGTCTATTACTTTGGCCACTCTCTCGGCGGCATCGTCGGCGGCACCCTGCTCGGCGTGGACAGCAATATCCGCGCGGCGGTGCTGGCCAATCCGGGCGGCGGCGTGGGTCGGCTGCTCGACGCTTCGAAGAGCTTCGGCCCGGTAATCTCCGCCGGCCTCAGCGCAGCCGGCCTGAAGGAAGGCACGGACGACTACGAAACCTTCCTGCGCTTCGCCCAGACCCTGGTCGATTCCGGCGATCCGGTGAACTACGGTGCCAATGCGTCGGCCAACCACGCCATCGACCTGATCGAGGTGATCAACGACCTGGTGGTGCCGAACGGGGCGCCCAGCACCTGCCCGGTGCCGCTGCCGGCCGGCATTTCCTCCACCGCGGCGCTGGTGACGGCTTGCCCGGCGACCGCCACGGAAGACGTGGCGATCCAGACCGGCTACCTGTCCGGCACCGATCCGCTGATCGCGGCGCAGGGGCTGACCGTGGTCGGTCCGCTGACGGTGCCGGTGGCATCGCCGCCCGCTCCGGTGCTCGGCGCCAAGCTGAATTACGCGGTGAAGTTCGCCCCCGGCGCCAACGGCACGGTCGGCCACAGCACGGTGCTGGATCCGACCAATGACCCGCTGGTGACGCAGGAGATGCAGAGCGAAGCGGCGCAGTTCCTGGCGAGCGACGGCCGTTGCCTGGCCATTGCCGGAAGCTGCGCGCCATGAGCCTGACCAAGAACTATAAGGAGGAGAACCACATGTCCGCGAAGCCTCGTTTCGTGTTCTGCCGCACGCCGATGGCGCAAGCGCTGGCCGTGAGCCTGGGTCTGGGCTTCGGCCTCGGCGTCACCGGCCCAGCCCTGGCGCTGAACTGGCAGGTCGGCGATGTCGGCATCGATCTCAACACACGTGTGTCCAGCGGCGTGGAAATGCGCGTGCAGGGCGCCGACCCCACGTATATCGGCATCGCCAACGGCGGCAAGGCCTATTCGACCAACGTCGATGACGCCGAGCTGGCCTTCAGGAACGCCGGCGACCTGGTCTACGCCACGCAGAAAATCACCTCGGCGCTGACCGTGAGCTGGAAGGACTTCGGCATCTTCACCCGCGCCAACTACACCTACGACCCGGTGCTGCAGAACAAGACTTTCTTCAACACCGACAACTACGGGCCGGGCAAGGAATACGGTTACGACGTGGCGGCCGACAAGGAACGCCAGGTGCATGATCACATCGGCTCCGACGGCACCATCCTCGACCTCTACGCCTACGGCAGCACCAGCATCTTCGGCCACAGCCTGAGCCTCAAGGTGGGCAAGCAGATCGTCAACTGGGGCGAGTCGACCCTGGTGCTGAACGGCCTCAACAGCCTGGTCTCGCTGGATGCGAACAAGGCGCGCCTGCCGGGTGCCGAAATCAGCGAGTTCGCCATCCCGGTGCCGCAGGTGTTCGCCTCGATCAACCTGACCGAGAACACCAGCCTGGAAGGCTTCTACCAGTGGAAGTTCGAGCCGACCCTGCCGGATGCCGCGGGCAGCTTCTACCCGATTCCGAACCAGGACTTCTCCGCGCTGATCGGCGGCAACGCCGGCGACATCAGCTTCGGCCGCGCGCCGGAGAATTCCCTGCCCGGCACGGATTGCAGCAAGACCGGCGGCAACAACGCCACCACACCGACCACCTGCGTACCCTACGGCGGCAGCATTCCGCGCGGCGCGGATCGCATGCCCAAGGGCGGCGGCCAGTACGGCGGCGCCTTCCGCTTCACCATTCCCTGGCTGCACGACATGGAAGCGGCGCTGTATGCCGCCAATTACCATGAGCGCCTGCCGGTCTACAGCAGCATGTCGGCTTCCAGCGGCAACATCACCTCGGCCAGCGCCAGTTACTTCGCCGAGTTCCCGGAAGACCTGCACATGTTCGGCGCCAGCTTCAACACCACACTGCCGTGGGGCATCGCCCTCCAGGGCGAGTACAGCTACAAGGCCAACCAGCCGCTGCAGCTCAGTTCGGTGGAAGTGGAACTGGCGAGCCTGGGCGCGCCCAGCCAGTTGTCCCCGACACCCGGGCAGACGCTGGGCAACCAGTATGTCCGCGGCTGGCGCCGCAAGCCGGTGAGCCAGGTCGACTTCGGCTTCACCAAGGTGCTGGGCGGCAGCAACTGGTTCAAGTACGACCAGTTGATCCTGATCGCCGAAGTGGCCGGCAACTATGTGCATGACCTGGAAGACCCGACCGTGCTCGCCTACGAGGGCCCGGCGACCTGGCAGCCGAACACCGTCGGCGAGAGCGCCCTGTTCAACGTGCCGCAGCAACAGGGCGGCTATCCCACCGCCGCGTCATGGGGCTACAAGCTGCTGGCCAAGAGCACCTACAACAACGTGGTGCTCGGCGGCCTGACGCTGGAACCGACCATGCGCTTCGACCACGACGTGCGCGGCATCACGCCGGAACCGCTGGGCAACTTCGTGCGCAATACGCGCACGTTGTCGCCTTCGCTGGGTTGGCGCTACCTGAGCAACCTGACCGGTGAAGTGGGCTACACCACGTTCTTCGGCGGCGGGCAGACCAACCTGCTGCGGGATCGTGATTTTGTGCAGGCTTACGTGCGGTACTCGTTCTGAGCGCTTCTTCCTGAGAGTCAAATTGAAGCCGGGCATTGCCCGGCTTTTTTTTGGGTGCGCGTTTTGATGGGATTGAGCAGGGTTAGCTCTGAAACCTTGGTGTACGCGCTTGCACGCGGGTCATTGACCGCGCTTGGTGAAACCTCGGTTCCGCCCTGATGGCGGGTTACTTTTCTTTGGGTTTCGCCCAAAGAAAAGTAACCAAAAGAAATGCGACCCGATGCCTGCGTCCATCAATCACCTGCGGTGATTGATGGGTCCCCTGCGCTTCTCGGCCAAGGTGGGGTTTTCAGACAGGCCATCCCTGGCCTGTCTGAAAACGCTTCGGCATCCTGCCTCGCCCGCGTCTGCGCGCGGCTGATCCACCTTGTCCTGCGATGCTCGGCGCAGCCAGACGGGGGGGTACATCAAAAGCACGGCAAAAGCACAGCAAAAGCGCAAAACAACATCAAAAGACGAAAAGTCGCTCTTGAACGCTCCCCATCCCTCTGCGTCATCCCCGCGCAGGCGGGGATCCAGTTCTCTGAACTCAACGCATCGACGCAGCCCGGACTTTCGCAGCTTTTTTCCGTGAAAAAGGAACATCGCTCACCGCATGCGTGCCAACAAAAAACCTTGGCACACATGGCACGCATGGTGAAAAACAGGGGTTTCGGCGAACGGAGGCGGATACCTGATCAGGTAAAAAAAGCGCCCCCTCACCCCTACCCTCTCCCCATGTTCATGGGGCGAAGGGGAACGGCGTGCGGGTTCTTATCCGTCGGTATCCGGCGGCGGATTGTTGTCCGTATCCACCGGCTGAGGCGCCCCCAGGAACTTGGGCTCGGTGTGCAGCACATAGATATCCAGAATCACCCTGACCCGCGCCAGCACTTCCCGCACCATGGTGCGGGTAAACGAACCGATCTCGTCCGAAGGCGCGGCATAGGCCACCACCTTCATGTGCAGTTTCTTGGCGACGAACACGGCCCGATAGGCGTGGTAACGCTGGGTAATGATGGTGACGCGATCCAGTCCGAACACGACCTGCGCCCGCGCCACCGAATCGAAGGTACGAAACCCGGCGAAGTCCATGTAGATGGCCTGCGGCGGCACGCCGGACTTGACCAGTTCGCGGCGCATGGCGCGCGGCTCGTTGTAGGTCGAATCCGGATTGGCGCCGCTGACGATGATGCGCTTGATCTTGCCTAGCTGGTAGAGCTGCGCGGCGGCGTGGATGCGGCCGTAGAACTGCGGGTTGGCGGCGCCGCTGCGGGTGTAGCTGCTGGTGCCGAGGACCAGGCCGACGTCGTTGTCCGGCAGCAGGGACCAGTCGTCGAAGATGTAGGAGTAGGTGTTGTTGACGACCCAGTTGTTGAGCAGCGCCACCAGGGCGAGCAGGATCACGGCGGTGATCAGTGACCACCGCCGCAATCTCCGCCCGAGGTGGCGCCCGAACTTCAAGCCGCGTGCCCGCAGCACAGGCCCACGAGCATGACCACGAACAGGATCAGCTGGATGGCCCAGAAGGTGGCGCGCAGCATGACCAGCCAGTGGCTGACGCCGATCATGTGGATGAAGGTCTGCGCCACGCGCGCGTACAGCACGTACATGGCATAGGGTTCGGTGACGGCGCTCTTGCCCATGGCGGCGGCGGCCAGCACGATGGTGGCGAACAGCGGCAGGTTTTCCAGGCAGTTGATGTGGGCGTGCTCGATGCGCCGGATCAGGCCGGGAGTCGGGGTGTCCTTGCCGCGCGTCCAGGAATCGGCTTTCTTGCCGTTGATGACGATCTCGATGCCGCGCCAGGAAA
>JAQGNS010000148.1 GCA_028291705.1 Nevskia sp. | reverse complement strand
TGAAGCGGGTGGCACCGGACGTGCCGCTGCACATCGACCTGGCCGAGCTGCGTGGCTACCGCTACCAGACCGGCCTGGTGTTCGCCGCCTTCGTGCCCGGACACGGACGCGAAGTGGCGCGCGGCGGCCGCTATGACGGCGTCGGCAGCGAGTTCGGCCAGTCGCGGCCGGCCACCGGATTCTCGGCGGATTTGAACGAATTATTGCGGTTGGGG
The DNA here is from genome assembly GCA_028291705.1 of Nevskia sp. Taxonomy (GTDB): domain Bacteria; phylum Pseudomonadota; class Gammaproteobacteria; order Nevskiales; family Nevskiaceae; genus Nevskia. The sequence continues at coordinate 3,866 of JAQGNS010000148.1, read as the reverse complement.
CAGTGAGCTCGAGCAGCCTCACCAAACTAGTGAACAGGAACGATCATGGGTAAATCAGTAGTTATCATCGGCGCTCAATGGGGTGACGAGGGCAAGGGCAAGGTCGTCGACCTGCTCACCGACCGTTGCCAGGCGGTGGCCCGCTTCCAGGGCGGACACAATGCCGGCCACACCCTGGTCATCGACGGCGTCAAGACCGCGCTGAACCTGATCCCCTCCGGCATCATGCGGGCCGGCGTCGACTGCCTCATCGGCAACGGCGTGGTGGTCTACGTGCCGCGCCTGCTGGAGGAAATCCAGGGCCTGGAATCACGCGGCATCCCGGTGCGCGACCGCCTCAAGGTCTCCGAGGCCTGCCCGCTGATCCTCGAGCACCACATCCGGCTCGACCAGGCCCGCGAACGGGCGCGCGGCGACGCCAAGATCGGCACCACTGGCCGCGGCATCGGCCCGGCCTACGAGGACAAGATCGCCCGCCGCGCCATCCGCATCGGCGACCTGTTCCACCGCGAGCGGCTGGCCTCCAAGCTGGGCGAGGTGCTGGATTACCACAACTTCGTGCTGCAGCATTACTTCAAGGAAACCCCGGTCGACTTCCAGAAGACGCTGGATACCTGCCTGGCTTTCGCCGATGAAGTGAAGCCGATGGTCGCCGACGTCACCGAGCTGCTGCGCCGCCACATCGTCGCCGGCCACAACATTCTGTTCGAAGGCGCCCAGGGCGCCATGCTCGACGTCGATCACGGCACCTATCCCTACGTCACCTCCAGCAACACCACCGCCGGCGGCGCCGCCACCGGCACCGGCGTCGGTCCGCGCGAGTTCGGCTACGTGCTGGGCATCGTCAAGGCCTACGCCACCCGTGTCGGCAGCGGCCCGTTCCCGACCGAACTGGACAACGACCTCGGCCAGTCGATCCGCGACAAGGGCGACGAATACGGCACCGTCACCCGGCGCCCGCGCCGCTGCGGCTGGTTCGACGCCGTCGCCGCGCGCCGCTCCATCTTCAACAACAGCGTCACCGGCCTGTGCGTGACCAAGCTCGACGTGCTGGACGGCATGGATGCGGTGCGCATCTGCACCGGCTACAAGGTTGACGGCGTGGAAGTGGACACCCCGCCGATCGGCGCCGAAGGCCTGGCCTGCGTCGAGCCGGTGTACGAAAGCCTGCCGGGCTGGAGCGAATCCACCTTCGGCGTGCGTTCATTCGACAAGCTGCCGAAGAATGCCCAGGCTTACCTCAAACGCATGGAGGAGGTCACCGGCGCCGAAGTCGCCATCATCTCCACCGGCCCCGACCGTGAGCACACCATGGTGCTCAGGAACCCCTTCGACTGAAACGTCGAATCAGAACAACAAGGATTATTTTGACCATAAGCGTAAAGAACAGTCCCTCTCCCCGGCCGCAGGCCGGTGAGCAGCGGACCCAGCAGAGTTTGAATCTCGGCGGGCTGTGCCAGCACTCCAATCCCTCTCCGGCCTCCTGTGAAACAGGGCGGCCGGTGAATTCGTCGCGGACGGATTCAGCGGAGTTGCGGCAAAAAGGGCCCGCTGCAAAAGCATCAGGCAAAAAAATAGCCCGGCAGGGCCGGGCTACTTTTTTATTGGTGCCGAGAAGAGGCAACGCAAAGTCGATTTAAGTAACTGAAAAACAACAATAAATATTCAGCCAATTTGAGATCTACCCGGAATCCTACCCGGCGAACGGGTCCGATGCGATTTCTTCCGGACATCCTAAACGGAATCTCGCGTTTTGTGTCACCAAGATTTCGCGGGAAATCCGATAAGCGGTTGATAATTTAGCAGAAATACCTCGGCAGAAGCGCTCGACTGCGCAGCCAGCGATCCGGGCGGCCAGCGACCACCGCGCTCCCAATCGGTTGACGAAGTTGACTTACGGGATTGACCGGCGCAGGATTCCGGTTGTCATAGTTGACACAGTTGACGAGGTTGCCATGACCGCCCGAGGTATTGAAAATTTGGCCCTCCAGACGGAGCAGCCGCTCAGTGCCTCCGTCCGCGACGATTTCGACACCGCCATCGAGCTGCTCAAGTCAGTGCTGGCCGAGGTGCCGGGGCAGGGGGACGTTGTCGGAGCGGTTGCAGCGGTCCCTGACGAGGCCGCCGCCGCCATCGGCGACGCGCAGGCCGAACGTGCCGGCTTTGCGGTCGGCACCCTCCTGCACCGGGCGCCACCGTCTGCCCTGCGGACGCAGAGCGAAGCCTTCCTCAAGGGGGTCCAGAAATCCTTCAACCAGCAGGTGATCGACGACGCCAGCGTGGATCCCGATGTCGAGTTGCGACGAATGATTGCGACCGGCGACCTGATTACCACCACCGACCTCGCCAAGAAGCTTGGCATCAGCCGCCAGGCCCTCAATAAGGGCCAGAAGAGCGGGCGCTATTTCGCCCTGCAGTCCGGACGCAGCGATGACTACTATCCCGCCTTCTTCGCCGACCTGCGGGTGCGGAACAATGGCTTGTTCGACGTGATGGACATCCTCCACGAAGTGGGCCCCTGGGAGCGGCTGATGTTTGTCTCGTCGCCGTCGTTCCGGCTGGGCCGGCGCAGCCCGCTGGAGGCGCTGCGGGAGGGACGGCCGGCCGACCTGGAGATCGTCAAGAGCCTGGCGCGCGCGATGGTCAGCGGCTGAGATGGCCGCACCCGGTAGTCCCGGCCCTGATTTGTTCGACCAGGTCGCCAACGTCACGCTGGCGACGAAAGCGGTGTCGTGCACCGGTTTGAACCGGGTCGGGCGCAAGAGCACGGGGGAACCTTACTTCGGCAGTTCCGGCGGCAACCGCTGGGACGACCCGTTGGGCGTGTACGGCGTCTGCTACCTGGGCGATTCCCTGGTGACGGCGTTTGCGGAATCGGTGCTGCATGATCGCGAGCCGATCGACGGTCAATTCCACCTGGCTTCATCCGAGATCGACGACCGGTTTGCGATTGGCTTCGGGTCGGGGACGCTGCATGTGGTGGACCTGACCGGCGTGTTGCTCAAGCGCCTTGGATTCAAGAACGACATCTGCGCCGGTGCCGACTACGGAGAGGCGCAGAAGCTGTCCCGCGCAATTTATCAGCACCCGGCAGGGGTCGCCGGTATCCGGTACGTATCGCGCCAGGTCAACACCCAATACGCCTACGCCATCTTCGATCGCGCGGCGTCTTCCTTCGGGCCGCCGATCTACACGAAGCTGCAGGAACACGCCGATCTGTCGAGCGTGATCGGCGCGTTTCATGCCCGCATCCACGGTCGGCGCGCGGCGCCATAAATGGTCGGCGTCGTCCTGCCCGAAATATATGCGGAGGCCGTACAGGAAATTACGTTCAGGCGACAACGGACGTAATTGCAGTTCACCCAAGCGCCCGCAGCGATCGGATCTGCGCACTCTACTCGGCCTCGCCGGTCTGTTTACGGACCGCGCTTGGTGTGGTCAGTTAAAGGCGTCAATGGCCGGCTTGCTGGCGCTGCTGGTCAGGGTCACGGCGCCAGTGGTCAGCATCCTCGCGCCTAATGGTCGCAATGGGTGGGGATGCCCGTTCAACTTGGGTGGCGCCAGGCGTTCAAAAGTGTGGCGTTCCGCAATCGTGCCGCCCGCCGACGCTCCGGCCGAACGGCTGGAGAAGCTCGCCAACGCGGCCTGGTACGAGGCCAAGCGCTCGGGGCGCAATCGGGTGATGGGCAGGAAGCCCGATTGCCTCGGGGTCCAGATCAGCACGAACGGCAAATCGAAACGGTGGCGAGCGATTAAAGCGAATGGTCCGGAGGGATTTTGCCGATGCCCTCTCGACCGTCAAGGCGTAACAACTTCCGCATGCTTCGGAACGATGAAGCCGCCGGCAGCCAGCAAGGCCCGGCACC
>JAQGNS010000104.1 GCA_028291705.1 Nevskia sp. | reverse complement strand
ATGCCGCGCGTTCACGCCTAGTCAGCCACCCTCGGGAAGCCAGCCACGGCGATCAATAGCAGTTCACTGATCGTGCCGGCCTTGGCCGGAAGGGGAAGCAGGGTGAGGCTGGGTTTCCGGGGTTGGTCCGTGGTGGGAATGGTGCTGGTATGCGCGGCACCGGCTTCGAGGGCGCAGGATGCCGCTTCGTCTGCGCCGGCCACGGCTGCGCCCGCCGCGGACCCGTCCAACGTGCTGCCCACCGTTACCGTGACCGCCGAGAAGCTCGGCCGCTCGCTGATGGACACGGGCACCAGTGCCGTGGTGCTGGATCAGCACGAACTGGAAACCCGCGCGGGCTTGAGCAGCCTCAAGGATGTTCTGGCCAGCGTTCCCAACGTGGTCTATGTCGGCACCGGCAATATCGCCCCGGCAATCCGCGGGGTGGACAGCACCGGCGCTTCGCAGGGCTCGGATGCGTTCATCGCCGGCAGCCGTTCGCGCCTGAATGTCCAGATCGATGGTCGTCCGGCCAGCTACAACGAGGTGGTGTTCGGCGACGGCGAGGTCTGGGATATCCAGCAGATCGAAGTGTTGCGCGGCGCGCAGAGCACGCTGCAGGGCCGCAACGCCATTGCCGGCACGATTGCGGTCAAGACCAACGATCCGAGCTTCGAGAACGAGGGTGCGGTGCGCGTGTCCGCCGGCAACTTCGAGCAGCGGCGCGCCTCCGGCATGATCAGCGGGCCCTTGCTGAGCGACGGCCTGGCCTATCGCCTGTCCGCCGACTGGTTCAGCAAGGAGAGTTTCGTCCAGGGCTTCCAGGGCTATCCCGGTGCCGACGATCCGGGCGACTTCAAGGCGCTGGACCTGCGCGGCAAGCTGCTGTTCGAGCCGAAGGCGTTGCCGGACTTGCGCAGCCTGCTCACGCTCAACTATGCCGACTACCGCGGGCCCCAGGTGGAGAGCACGTCGCGCGCATCCGGCTTTCGCGACGCGTCGACACCGACCATGCCGGTATTCGAGCCCAGGACCGGCAGCCTGACCTCCGACAGCACCTACCGCCTCAATGACGCGCTGGATCTGGAGGCCCTGCTGTCCGGCACCGATCTCAAGGTCAAGCGCGAGGCGGTGGCCGGGCAAGGCATCGCCGACATCGACGGCAAGGAATACGTGGTGGAACCACGCCTGCGCTGGCACGGCGCCGGTCGGGCCACCGGTGTGGTCGGTGTCTATCTGTACAGCGACGACCAGGACGAGACCCTGGATTTTTTCAACCTGGCCTTCAAGGACCATGTGCGCACCGCGGCGCTGTTCGGCGAGGCGACGCTGCCGTTCAACTCGGTGCTCGACCTGGTGGCCGGTGGGCGCTATGAGGAGGAGCATCACCAGCGCCACGGCGGCAACGGTTCCTCGGTCGAGGTGAATCTCGACGAGACCTATCGCGCCTTCCTGCCCAAGATCGGCCTGGCCTGGCATGTGCAGCCGAAAACCACGCTGGGCGTGCAGGCTTCGCGGGGCTACAACGGCGGCGGCGCCGGCGCCGCCTTCGACGACCAGTTGTCGCAGATCACCAATTACCAGTATTCCCCCGAATACGTCTGGACTTACGAGGCTTACGGCCGCCAGGAGCTTGCCGGCGGGCGGGTACGCCTGACCGCGAACGTGTTCTACGCCAGCTACCGCGACATGCAGCTGACGTTCGATCTCACGCCGACCGACCCCAGCGATTTCGAGTTCGTCGTGCGCAACGCCAACCGTGTGAAGACCTGGGGTGGAGAGTTCGGCGGCACCTGGCTGGCGCTGCACGGGCTGGAGCTGTACGGCAGTTTCGGCTTGCTCAAGGCGCGGATCACCGACTACCCGGGTTCCGGCTACCAGGGCAACCAGTTGCCGAATGCGCCGGCGTTCAGCGGCTCGGCCGGGGCGACCTGGCGGCGCAACCACTGGGATGCCAATTTCAACGCGCGTTATTCGGAATCGTATTACTCCGACGTCGCCAACCAGCCGCGCGGAAAGGTTGCGCCCTACTGGATCTCCAACGCGCAGGCCGGCTATACCTGGCGACTGCTGCGCGTTTTCGGCGCGGTCGACAATCTGTTCGATTCGAACGCGCAGCTGGCGATCTACTCCGGCGCGACGCCGGCCCAGGACACCGCCAACCCGATGCGTCCGCGCACCTACCGGTTTGGCCTGCAATACACCTATTGAGGAGGCGAGCCATGCTTTCCGCCAAGACCATCCGCGCCTGGTATCAGGTGCACAAGTGGAGCAGCCTGGTCTGCACGCTCTTTTTGCTGATGCTGTGCCTCACCGGGCTGCCGCTGGTGTTCGGCGAGGAGATCGAGCAGCTGACTTCGGATTCCGAGCCGCCTGCCATGCCAGCGGACACCCCGCATGTCAGCCTGGACCGCATCGTCGAGGATGCGCAGCGCCGCCGGCCCGGCGAATACCTGCTGTTCCTGTCGCCGGACGACGATGCGCCGGCCCTGTTCCTATCGATGGGCAAGACACCCGATGCGCAGGAGCCCAGCGCCGTCCTCAAGTACGACGCCCGCAGCGGTGCGCTGCTGAAGGACACGAAGCTGCGGACCGGATTCATGTTCGTGATGCAGGAGCTGCACATCACCTTGTTCGCCGGCTTGCCGGGGACCTTGTTCCTGGGCGTGATGGGGCTGTTGTTCGTGGCGGCGATCGTGTCCGGGGTGGTGGTCTACGGACCGCTGATGCGCAAACTGGAATTCGGGACGGTGCGCAAGCACAAATCCCGGCGCCTGCGCTGGCTGGACCTGCATAACCTGCTCGGCGTCGTCACCGTGGCCTGGGCCGGCGTGGTCGGCCTGACCGGCATCGTCAACACGCTGGCGCGCCCGCTCGAGGGTTACTGGCAGATGACGGAATTGGCGCAGATGATCGCGCCGTGGAAGGGGCAGCCGACCGCCAGCGGTTCGCTGCAGGCGGCGTTCGATACCGCCCAGGCGCATGCGCCGGGCATGGCGCTGCGCTTCGTCGCGTTTCCGGGCAATCCCTTCGCCAGCCCCCGGCATTACCTGTTCGCCATGCACGGCAACACGCCGCTGACGGAAAAGCTGATCAAGCCGGAGTTGGTAGAGGCGGATACCGGCAAGTTCACCGCCAGCGTGAAGATGCCCTGGTATCTCACCGCCCTGCTGCTGTCGCAGCCGCTGCATTTCGGCGACTACGGCGGCCTGCCGCTGAAGATCGTGTGGGCGGTTCTCGACCTGATCACCATCGTCGTGCTGTGTAGCGGCTTGTACCTATGGTGGGTGCGGCGGCGGTCGCCGGTCGAAGCCCGTGTGGCCGAGATCGAGCGCGGCGGTTACGAAGCCGGCGCCGCACCGGGAGCGTCGCCGTGAGCCGCGATCCTTCGGTTCCGGTGCGGGGCGGCGATGTGCGCCGGGTATTCGGGATGCCGCTGCTGCTGGCGCTGCTCAGCCTGCTCGGTCTGGTCTCAGCCCTGCTCGGGGATGGCGCCTGGGATGCGCTGTCCTGGCTGGCGCTGGGGATACCGGTTGCGGTTGCGCTGCGCTGTTCTTTCAAATAGAAACGCCGGCGTAAGCGCCGTTGGCCAGCATCGGCGAGGCGGATTTTGATCCGTCTCGTCGTAAAGCGTTCTAGATGCGACCGGAGCAGTGTTTCAATGCGGCAAGGCGGTCCAGCGCAGGACGGTTCCCGCGGCGCAATCGCCATCGCCGACCGGCACCCAGGCGAGCACCTGGGCCGAGGCGAGATTGCTGAGCATGTGCGAGTCCTGCTTGGGCAGCGGTTGCAGCAGGGCGGTGCCGTCCTCCGCATGGTCCAGCCGCATGCGCAGCAGGCGCACGCGCTGCGAGTCGTGCTCGACGGTTTCCGCCAAGCGCGCATGGTTCCAGGCCGGGCCGGGCTGGGCGAGGCCTTCGAGGCAGTCCAGCGCTCGGCGCACGTGCAGCGCCAGGCTGATCAGCACGGCGCCGGGATTGCCGGGCAGGGCCAGGTGGACGCGGTTCTTGTGCACGCCGAAGAACAGGGGCTTGGCCGGCTTCTGCGCCACTTTCCAGAAGACGCGACGCATGCCGAGGGCTTCGGCGGTGGCGGGCAGGAAGTCGTGGTCGCCGACCGAGGCGCCGCCGGCGCTGATGACCAGATCGGCTTCGGCGTAGCTGCGCTCGAGTACGGTCTTCACCACGGCGGCATCGTCCAGGACGTGTTCGGTCACCGGTGGTGGATAGCCCCAGTGCTGCAGCACCGCGCTGATCATGGGGCCGTTGCTGTCGTGGATTTCGCCGGGCCTGAGGGTGGCGCCGACCGGGCGAATCTCGTCGCCGGTGATCAGCACGTGGATGCGCGGCAGGCGCGTGACGCGGACATGATGCAGGCCGGCGTTGATCAGGGAGGCGAGCAGGCCCGGGGTGACGCGCTGGCCGGTGGCAGCGATAAGGGTGCCCTGCTTCAATTCCTCGCCGCGATAGCGCACGTTCTTGCGCGCGGCGAAGGGTTCGGTGAAGACCAGGGTGTCGCCGTCGAGGGTGACGCGCTCCTGCGGGATCATGGTGTCGGCGCCGGGCGGCATCGGCGCGCCGGTGAGGATGCGCGCGGCTGTGAGCGCAGGTAGCGCCGCCAGGTGTTCATGGGTGCCGGCCGGGAGATGCACGGTGACGGGCAGGCGTACCGGCGCGGCTGTACTCGCGGCGGCGATGTCTGCGGCGCGGAAGGCATAGCCGTCCATGGCGCTCTGGTCGAAGCGCGGCAGGTCGGTGGTGGAGGTCTGCGCTTCGGCCAGCACGCGGTTCAAAGCCTGCGTTACCGGCACCGTTTCGGCGGGCAAGGCGCGCAGGTTCTGCGCGTAGCTGGCCAGTGCGTCTTCGAGTGAAATCATGCGGGATCTTTCCTTTGACGCAGTTGCTGTTCGGCCGCGGCCCATTCTTCCGGCGTGTTGAGACTCCAGGCCCAGCGCGGCCAGTCGGAGCAGTCGGCTTCGGCGACGCGGTAGTGGGTCTGCCAGCGGCGGGGTGCGTCGCCACCGTTATCCAGATAGCCCTGTAAATCAGGCAGCAGGCGGCGCGGCAGCAGGCAGCATAGCGGCTGGCGGCCGGTGCCGTCGTTGACCACGGCGAGGTCGGCGCTGTCGCGCTGCAGGGCGTGTTGCAGGCGTTGCAGCAGGTCGGGCGGCAGCAACGGCGCGTCGCCCGGGATGCACAGGGACCAGTCGGTGGTGCTTGCCGCCAGGCCGGCGGCGATGCCGGCGAGGGGGCCGCGGCCTTTGTAGATGCCGTCGTCGACGATGGGCGTGCCGTAGGCGGCGTAGGCTTCGCGCTGGCGATTGGCGACGATGACTAGCGCTTCGACCTGAGGCTGCAATTGTTTGAGGACGTGCTCGAGGACGGGTTGGCCGAGCAGGGGATGGAGGGGTTTGTCGAGGCCCTGCATGCGTTCGCCGGCGCCGCCGCAGAGGATGATGGCGGTGGTGGGCATTTAGTGCGCTTTCGGGAAGGGCATCGCGAATTCTCTCGTCGCTGTGCGTAGCGAAGCGCTGGCCCCTCGATACACCCGCTGCGCGGGCACTCGGGGCGAACGGGTTGTATCAAAAGGCGGGTAAGTCTCGTTCACGGGCCTATTGCGCGGCCTGTGATGGCGGGCGTCAAGCGGCGAGCCGTGCCAGCAAGGCGGACAGCCCTGGCTGGCGGGCCTTGGGGTCTTCGAATTCCTTGGCGATGATGTTGAGGCGCTTCTGGCCTTCGAGCTTGTAAACCTTGGGTTGGGTCTGGATCAGCTTGATCAGTTTGATTGGTTCGAGTTTGGGCTGCGGGCCGAAATCCAGGGTGGCGGACTTGGCGCCGACGCGGATCTTGACCACGCCCAATTGCTCGCCCTGTTGGCGCAGGCGCGCGGTTTCGAACAGGTATTCGGCTTGCGGGGGCAGCAGGCCGAAGCGGTCGATCATCTCGACCTTGAGTTCGTCCAGGGCGTGTTCCTCGCGGGTTTCGGCGATGCGCTTGTACAGCACCAGGCGGGTGTGCACATCGGGGACGTAGCTCTCCGGAATGAGGGCGGAGACGCCGAGGTCGACTTCGCAGGCGGCGTGGCCGAAGGGGGCGTCTTCGATGCGGCCGGAGCGCAAGGCCTTGACGGCGTCGGCAAGCAGCTCCGCATACATGGTGAAGCCGACTTCTTCGATCTGGCCGGACTGGTTCTCGCCCAGCAGTTCACCGGCGCCGCGGATTTCCAGGTCGTGGGTGGCGAGGACGAAGCCGGAGCCGAGTTCGCCGAGTTGTTCGATCGCTTCCAGGCGCCGTTCGGCGTCGGGCGAGAGGGCACGCTTGCTCGGCACCAGCAGGTAGGCGTAGGCGCGGTGATGGCTGCGGCCGACACGGCCGCGCAGTTGATGAAGCTGGGCCAGGCCGAGGTGGTCGGCGCGGTCGATGAGGATGGTGTTGGCGGTCGGCACGTCGATGCCGGACTCGATGATGGTGGTGCAGACCAGGATGTTGAAGCGGCCGTGGTAGAAGTCGAGCATCACCTGCTCGAGTTCGCGCTCGCGCATCTGGCCGTGGGCGAAGCGCACGCGGCCTTCGGGTACCAGCTTCTGCAAATCGGCGGAGAAGCGCTCGATGGTGCGCACTTCGTTGTGCAGCACGTAGATCTGGCCGCCGCGGCGCAGTTCGCGCAGGCAGGCTTCGTAGACCAGGGCGTTGTCCCACTCGGCGACGAAGGTGCGGATGGCCAGGCGCGAGGTTGGCGGGGTGGCGATGATCGACATATCGCGCAGGCCGGCCAGGCTCATGTTGAGGGTACGCGGAATCGGCGTGGCGGTGAGGGTCAGCAGGTGCACCTCGGCGCGCAGGTTCTTCAGGCGCTCCTTGTGGCGCACGCCGAAGCGGTGCTCTTCGTCGACCACCACCAGGCCGAGGTCCTTGAAGCGCACGTCGTTCTGCAACAGGCGATGGGTGCCGATGACGATGTCGACCTTGCCTTCGCTCAGGTCTTCGAGCAGGGCGGCCTGCTCCTTGGCGGTGCGCAGGCGCGACAGGCCGGCGATGCGCAGCGGCCAGTCGGCGAAGCGGTCGCGGAAATTCTTTTCGTGCTGCTGCACCAGCAGGGTGGTGGGCGCCAGCACGCAGACCTGCTTGCCGGCGCGCGCGGCGGTGAAGCAGGCGCGCAGCGCCACCTCGGTCTTGCCGAAGCCGACGTCGCCGCAGACCACGCGGTCCATCGGCTTGGTGCCGGCGAGGTCGGCCAGCACGGCGTCGATGGCTTTCTGCTGGTCGGGCGTGGGCAGGAACGGGAAGCCTTCGCAGAAGCGGGCGTAGTCGGCTTCGTCGAAGGCCAGCGGCGTGCCGGGTTTGGCGGCGCGGCGGGCCTGCACCTGCAGCAGCTCGGCGGCGACGTCGGCGGCGCGTTCGCGCGCCTTGGCGGTGGCCTTGGACCAGCGCTCGGAACCGAGGCTGTGCAGCGGCGCGGCTTCGGTTTCGGCGCCGGTGTAGCGATGGATCAGATTGAGCGAGGCGACCGGGACGTAGAGCTTGTCGCCGTCGGCGTAGCCCAGCACCAGGTATTCGGCCTCGACGCCACCGGCATCGAGCTTCTGCAGGCCGAGGTAGCGGCCGACGCCGTGCTCGATGTGGACCACCGGGGCGCCCGGCTTGAGGTCGTTGAGATCGCGCAGGATGGTTTCGGGATCGCGGATCTTGCCGCGCTTGCGCACCGAGGCCGGAGCGCGCTGGCCGAATACCTGGGCCTCGGCGATGAGGGCGACGCCGGCGGCGGCGATGCGGAAGCTGTCCTGCAAGGGGCCGAGGGTGATGCCGTAGCGGTTGCGGTCGGCGACGAAGGCGGCCCAGCTGTCGTGCACACGGCTTTGCAGGCCAAGCGGTTTGAGCCAGTCGAGCAGGGCTTCGCGGCGGCCGGCGGACTCGGCCACGAACAGTACGCGGTCGGCGCTGGAGGTGAGGAAGCTGCGCACCGGTTCGGCGCCGGCGGCGAGGATCTCGATGCCGGCGTCGGCTTCCAGGCTGATGCCGACGGAGGCGTAGAAGGACAGGCGCTTCTGCGCCAGCCACGGTTCCAGGAACAGGTCGGCGGGCTTCATCAGCGGCCGTTCGATGTTGCCGGAGTAGCGCTCGTGGCGTTCCTCGATCTGCTTCCACTCGGTGGCGAGGGCGGCGGCGATGTCGTCGGCCTCGACCATCAGGCTGCCGGCGGGCAGGTAGTCGAACAGGGTGGCGGTGCCGCCTGCGTCCATGCCAGGTGCCGGGTTGAAGAACAGCGGCAGGTAGGCTTCGATGCCGCCCGGCATCAGTTTCTTGCTGACTTCGGCGTAGACGCGCGAGCGCGCCGGGTCGCCAGGGAAGTACTCGCGGTAACGGCGGCGGAAGGTTTCGATGCCTTCCTTGTCGGTGGGGAATTCGCGCGCCGGCAGCAGGCGGATTTCGTCCACTTTCTCGGTGGAGCGCTGGGTCTCCGGGTCGAACTGGCGGATGCTCTCGACTTCGTCGTCGAACAGGTCGAGGCGGTAGGCCACGGCCGAGCCCATCGGAAAGACGTCGATCAGCGCGCCGCGCACGGCGAACTCGCCCTGGGTCTGCACTTCCGACACGCTCTGGTAGCCGGCCGCGACCAGGCGCTCGCGGAAGGCCAGCGGCGGCAGCTTGTCGCCGGCCTGGAGCAGCAGCATGCGGCCATCGAGCCAGGTGCGCGGCGGCAGGCGCTCGAGCAGGGTGCCGGCGGTGACGATCAGTACGCCGCGGGTCAGCTCGGGCAGCCGGTACAGGGCGGCGAGGCGGTCGGAGAGGATTTCCTGGTGGGGTGAGAACGGATCGTAGGGAAGCGTCTCGGTGTCCGGGAAATGCGTGACCACCTGCTGTTTGTCGAGGAAGAAGCGCAGTTCCTCTTCCAGGCGGTAGGCGTGTTGCTCGCCGGCGGTGATCGCCACCACCAGGCCACCGTGGCGCGCAGCCGCTTCGGCGATGGCCAGGGCCATGGCGGGACCAGGCAAGCCGGACCAATGCGTGCGCGCACCGGCCGCCGCGGGCAGGGGCAGGGTGCTGAGGACGGGGGCGGTGTCGGACACGGAGGGGGAAGCCATGGGGTCGCGGATTATCGCTCCATCGACCGGAGGCTGCCATCCCCGCTCCGCATACGCGGCTTCATTCCCAGGGGTTGACCACCTGGATCGCCAGATCGGCGAAGTGCCGTACGTTGCGGGTGACCAGCGTAGCCCGGCGCGCTATTGCGATTCCGGCAATCTGGGTATCGCGGAAGTCCACCGGGCGGCCGGCGTGTTGCCGCTGCGCTGCCAGTGCAGAGGCTTCGATGGCAGCCGCATCGTCGAATGGCAATACGCGATTTTCCAGGTCTTCTTCCAGCAATTGCATGAAGGCGGCTTCCAGGGCCTGGCGCCGCCGCCCGGGAGGTAGCAAGGCCAGGCCGAACCGTGCCTCGAAGACGGTGATGCTGGTGATCCATACCGATTCGGAAGGTTGCCGGTCCAGCCAGGTGACGACTTTCGGTTCCAGCACCGCCTGCATCAGTGCGGAAAGGACATTGGTGTCGAGGATGATCAAGCGTCGAAATCCGCCGGCCTTGCGGCCTCGCCATGCAGTTCGGGCAGATCCGAAGGTAGGCCGCCGCCTGCGAAGCGCGCGCTGATGCGACTGCCGAGCCCGGCCTTGGCACGCCCTTCGTCTTTCACCGCGTTGCGCAGGATTTGCCGCACCTCGTCCTCCAGACTGGTGCCGTGGCGGATGGCGCGCTTTTTAAGGCGTTGCTTGACGTCTTCTTCCAGGTTGCGGACGGTGAACTGGGCCATGGACAAACTCCATCACGTTTGTGATATCAAGATATCAAAATGAAGGTGGGAAGGGAATGCAGAGACTTGACTTAAACAATGAATCGGAGTTCAATTCTTTAAGAAATGAACTTGGATTCAAGCAATGGCCTACCGTGAAACTGCGTTGGTACGGGCGCGCAAGGATGGGGTGAGAGTGGCCATCCTCGAAGCGGCGCGTGCGCTGGTCGGGCAAGGTGGTTTCCGAGCGGCACAGATGAGTGCGGTGGCGGCAGGGGCGGGGGTGGCCACCGGCACTATCTATCGTTATTTCCCGACGCAGATCGAATTATTCGCCGAGGTGTTTCGCGACAACTCGCAGCGCGAAGTCGAGGCGATGCTGGCGGCGACCGTGGGGGATGGGAACTGCGCGCTGCGCCTGAACCGCGCCCTGGCGATGTTCATCAGCCGCGCGTTGCGCAATCGCCGGCTGGCCTATGCGCTGATTGCCGAGCCGGTAGATCCGCAGGTGGAGGCCGAGCGCCTGCGTTATCGCCAGGCTTACGCGCTGGTGCTGGAGAAGCTGGTGCAGGAGGGCATCGTCTCCGGCGAGTTCGCCCCGCAGGACGCCCATGTCACCGCCACCGCCCTGGTGGGCGTGCTGGGCGAGGCCCTGCTCGGGCCTTTGCTGCATTCCGTACCGACGGCGCGCGAGTCCGTCGCCGATTCCATCATTGCACTGTGCCTGCGCGCAGTAGGAGCCGAAGCATGAACCAGCCGCTCAGCACTACCTTCATCACCCACGAAGTCAGCAACCAGGCGCCGCCGCTGGCGCCCTACGATGCATACGCCACCGACCTGCCGCTGCGCGAGGCGCTGCTGCGCGAAGGCGGCGGCTGGGCGGAGCCGTCGATTGCGGCGTTCGGGCCGGTGGCCGGCGGCGAATTGATGCAACTGGGCTTCATCGCCAACGAGAACAAGCCGAAGTTCAAGCCGTTCGACCGTTATGGCAACCGCATCGACGAGGTGGAGTTCCACCCGGCTTATCACCGCATCATGGAGCTGGGCATCTCGCATGGCATTCCGAGTTTTGCCTGGCGCAATGCGGACAAGGTGGGGGCGCACGTGGCGCGCGCCGCCCTGGCCTATCTGCATGCGGAGCCGGAGCAGGGCAATGGCTGCCCGCTGACCATGACTTATGCCTGCGTGCCGGCGTTGCGGCATGCGCCGGAGCTGGCCAGGGCCTGGCTGCCGCGCGTTACTTCGACCGAGTACGACCAGCGTTTCATCCCGGCCTGGGACAAGCGCGGCAATACCATCGGCATGGGCATGACGGAGAAGCAGGGCGGGTCCGACGTGCGCTCCAATACGACCAAGGCCTATCCGGTCGGCAGCCGCGGCACCGGACAACTCTATGAGCTGGTCGGGCACAAGTGGTTTTTCTCGGCGCCGATGTGCGATGCCTTCCTGGTGCTGGCGCAGGCCGATGCGGGCATTTCCTGCTTTCTGCTGCCGCGCTTCCGCCTGGACGGCACGCGCAATGCGATCCGCATCCAGCGCCTGAAGGAGAAGCTGGGCGACTGGTCCAACGCAAGTTCGGAAGTGGAGTTCCAGGGCGCGCTGGCCTGGATGGTGGGCGAGGAAGGGCGCGGCGTGGCGACGATCCTGGAGATGGTGGCGCTGACGCGGCAGGACTGCCTGATCGGCTCCAGCGGCATCATGCGCCAGGCGCTGGTGCAGGCGGTGCACCATGCGCGCCATCGCAAGGCCTTCGGCAAGTTCCTGGTGGATCAGCCGCTGATGCAGAACGTGCTGGCCGACCTGGCGCTGGAATCCGAGGCGGCGGTGGCGCTGACCTTGCGCGTGGCGCGGGCGGTGGATGCCACGGCGCGCGATCCGAGAGAAGCGGCGTTCGCGCGCATCGCCACGGCGATCGGCAAGTACTGGGTGTGCAAGCGCTGCCCGCCGTTCGTCAACGAGGCGCAGGAGTGTCTGGGCGGGGCGGGTTACGTGGAGGAGTCGATCCTGCCGCGGCTATACCGGCAGGCGCCGCTGAATTCGATCTGGGAGGGCAGCGGCAATATCCAGTGCCTGGATGTGCTGCGCGCGCTGGCGCGTGAGCCGGCGACGCGGGAGGCGCTGTTCGCGGAATTCGCCCTGGCCAGGGGCGGGCATCCGGCGCTGGATGCGGAGGCCGCGCGGCTGGCGCGGGATCTGGGGGATACCGATACGCTGGAACTGCGTTCGCGCTTCCTGGTGGAGCGGATGGCCCTGGCGCTGCAGGCGGCTTTGCTGGTGCGGGCGGGGAACCGGCAGGTTTCGGATGCGTTCTGCGAGTCGCGGCTGGGCGGGAGCCATGGGCTGGCGTTTGGCACCTTGCCGGCACATGCGCCGTTGAAGGCGTTGATCGATCGGGCGTTTTAGGCGTTTGGGTCCGTAGCCTTGGTAGTGCGGTGCGCTTTCCGGGCTGCGTGGCCAGATCCTTCGCTGCGCTCAGGATGACAACGGGGCGGCGCTGGCTGGCGGCTCAGCCCTGTCTTGCTTGCCGCGCTTCGTAGGCCTTGACGTGGCAGTAGGCGATTTCCAGCAGGGAGGTGAAGACGCCGGCACGCTGGCCGCGGGCGATGAGGTCGCCCAGGATGTGGTCGGCTTCGACGCGGTGGCCGCCTTCGATGTCGCGCAGCATGGAGGCGGTGAAGGTGGAGCCGGCCTTGGTCAGCAGGGTGCGGGTGTCTTCCAGCACGGCGGGACGCGGGGCGCGGCCGTAGGCGTTGGCCACGGCGGCGCACTCGTCGAGGAGCTGCAGCATCAGTTTCTTGCCGATGGGCGCGGCGGCGACGATGTCGCCGATGGCGGCACGCATCAGGCAGGTCATGCCGGCGAGGCTGGCGAGCATGACCCACTTTTCCCACAGGGCCTGCATCACGTCGCGGCTGGACTTGGCGTCGATGTTGGCGCCCTTGACCAGTTCTTCCAGCTTTTCGATCCGTTCGCTGCGTTCGCCGGAGCGTTCGCCGAAGCGCAGCACGTGCATCGGGCCGAGGTGCTGGATGGTGCCCTTGTCGCCCAGGGTCACGGCGATGGAGCAGAGGCCGCCGAGGACGCGGTCGGCGCCGAAGCGGGCATCGAGGGCGTCATAGTGCTTGAGGCCGTTGAGCAGGGGCAGGATGACGGTCTTGCGGCCGACGGTGGGGGCGATGGCCTCGATGGCGCTGTCGAGGTCGTAGGCCTTGCAGGCGAGGATGACGAGGTCGAAGGTTTCGAGGAACTCGCCCGGGGCGATGACCCGTGGCTTGAGCTTGGCGTTGCCGACCGGGCTGCGGATCACCAGGCCGGTTTCGGCCAGTTCCGCGGCGCGGCGGCTGCGCACCAGGAAGCTGACGTCGCGGTTGGCCTCGAGCAGCCGGCCGCCGAAGTAGCCGCCGGTGCCGCCGGCGCCCAGGACGAGGGTTCGCATCGGTTCTGTTTCCCTGGCTTGCGCCTGTTGAACGGATCGGCGTTCATTGTAGGGGCAGCGGCTTACGCGGTGGTTCCGGGCTCGCCTGTATGGCGGTGCCGGGCAGGATCCCCGGGCCGTCGGCGCTTCGCCGGCCGGGAGGCGTGGGGGACTTCAGCTTCAAGTGCCTGATATGTAAAAATATGCGCCCGGTGGCGAATGCCGCCGGTGCGTTGACCGGAGGGTCAGGAGCCGTTAAAATCGCGGATTCACTGACTTAAATTCACTTTTTTCTACTTTTTGGGCGCCCGGCTTCATTCGAAGGCGCATTCGGAGCCGAACAACGATGTACGCCGTTATCAAGACCGGTGGCAAACAGTACCGGGTTGCCCCGGGCGAATCCCTGCAGGTGGAAAGCCTCACCGCGGACGTCGGCTCCGCCTTCACCTTTGAAGAAGTGCTGATGGTCGCCGACGGCGACAGCATCAAGGTCGGCGCCCCGCTGGTGGCTGGCGCGACGGTCACGGCGGAAATCACCGCCCACGGCCGTGGCGACAAGATCCGCATCATCAAGCACCGCCGCCGCAAGCACTACCACAAAGAGCAGGGCCACCGTCAGAATTTCACGGCGGTCAAGATCACCGAGATCGTCGGCGCCTAAGCCGCGTCGCAGCAGGAGCATTCAGAAATGGCACATAAGAAGGCAGGCGGCAGTACCCGTAACGGCCGCGATTCACAGTCCAAGCGTCTCGGCCTGAAGCATTTCGGCGGCGAGCAGGTCATTGCAGGCAACATCATCGTGCGCCAGCGCGGTACGCGCGTGCACGCCGGCGTCAACGCCGGCCTGGGCAAGGATTACACGATCTACGCCAAGGTCGACGGCAAGGTCGAGTTCCGCATCCGTGGTCCGAAGAGCCGCACGTTCGTCGACATTGTCACGGCCTAGGCAATCCGGTTTCAAAACAAAGGCCCCTTACGGGGCCTTTGTTTTTGCTTTTGTGTTTATTTGTCCGGGCAGTCCCGACATGGATGTCGGGTAGCTTGGACAGGGACGTTCCATAGTGAAATTCGTTGACGAAGCCACCATCCGTGTCGAAGCCGGCGACGGCGGCAACGGCTGCGTCAGCTTTCGTCGCGAGCGCGCCATTCCTTTCGGCGGTCCGGACGGCGGCGATGGCGGCGACGGCGGCAACATTTACGCCGTGGCCGACGTCAATCTCAATAGCCTAGCGGATTTCCGTTTCAATCGGGTGTACCGCGCCAAGCGCGGCGAGAACGGCAGCGGCGCCAACTGCCGCGGCGTCAGCGCAGAAGAGATGCTGGTGGCGATGCCGCTGGGCACGCTGATCTACGACGTCGAGACCGAGGAACTGATCGGCGAGCTGACGCATCGTGATCACCGCATCAAGCTCGCCTCGGGTGGCTTCCACGGCCTCGGCAATGCCCGCTTCAAGAGCAGCATCAACCGTTCGCCGCGCAAGGCCACGGCGGGTTCGCTCGGCGAGCAGCGCGACCTGCGGCTGGAGCTGAGCCTGATGGCGGATGTGGGCCTGCTGGGCATGCCCAATGCCGGCAAGTCGACCCTGCTCAGCGCCGTTTCCGCGGCGCGGCCGAAGATCGCCGACTACCCCTTCACCACCCTGTATCCGCAGCCGGGCGTGGTGTCGGTGGGGCTGGCGAAGAGCTTCGTCATGGTCGACATTCCCGGGCTGATCGAGGGCGCCGCCAGCGGCGCCGGCCTGGGCATCCGCTTCCTCAAGCATCTGCAGCGCACGCGCCTGCTGCTGCACCTGGTGGACATCCTGCCGCCCGAGGGCGGCGATATCGTCGAGCGGGTGCGCACCATCAATGCGGAGCTGGCCGAGTTCAGCCCGGAGATGGCGCACAAGGAACAGTGGCTGCTGTTCAACAAGACCGACGTGATGCCGGCGGACGAGGCCAAGGCCCTGTGCGACAAGGCCCTGAAGAAGCTGAAGTGGAAGGGGCGCAGCTACCGCATTTCGGCAGTGGCGCATACCGGCCTGGAGCAGTTGTGCCGCGATGCCATGGACTGGGTGGAGGCGCATGCGCCGCCGCGCGAGGAAATCAGCAACTTTTCGCCGGAAATGCCGGACTCACCCGGATCGCCTGAATTACCAGAATCACCGAATGGCCATGCCACCGACACCGATGGATCGGCAGAAACTGAAGAATAGCCGCCGCTGGGTGGTGAAAGTGGGCAGCTCGCTGGTGACGGCGCGCGGCCAGGGGCTGGATCGTGCCGCGATCGCCGACTGGTGCGCGCAGATTGCGGCGTTACGCCAGCAGGGTTACCAGATCGTGCTGGTCTCGTCGGGGGCGGTGGCGGAAGGCATGGCCCGGCTCGGCATGTCCAAGCGCCCGGCTACCTTGCACGGTTTGCAGGCGGCGGCGGCGGTGGGCCAGATGGGCTTGGTGCGGGCTTATGAAACCGCCTTTGAAGAGCACGGCTTGCGTGCGGCGCAAATCCTGCTGACCCACGAGGACGTGTCAGACCGCGGCCGCTACCTGAATGCGCGCGGCACGCTGAATACGCTGCTGGAATTGGGCGTGGTGCCGGTGGTGAATGAGAACGACACCGTCGCCACCGACGAAATCCGCCTCGGCGACAACGATACGCTGGGTGCGCTGACGGTGAACCTGGTGGAGGCCGAGTTGCTGGTCCTGCTGACCGACCAGGAAGGGCTCTACGACGCCGATCCGCGCGCCAATCCGTCGGCCCTGCTGGTGTCCGAGGCCGAACTCTCCGATACACGCCTCGCCGCCATGGCCGGGGACAGCAAGGGCGTACTGGGTCGCGGCGGCATGCGCACCAAACTGACGGCCGCGCATTGGGCGGCGCGCTCCGGGGCGGCGACGGTGATCGCTCATGGACGCACGCCGGACGCCCTGCTCAAGATCGCCCGTGGCGAGGCGATCGGCAGCCTGCTCAAGCCGGCGCAATCGGTGATGGGCGCTCGCAAGCGCTGGATCGCCTGCCAGTTGCAGGCGCGCGGGCGCCTGAGCCTGGATCCGGGGGCGGTGAAGGTATTGCGGGAGCAGGGACGCAGCCTGCTGCCGGTGGGCGTGACCCGGGTGGAGGGGGACTTCGAGCGAGGCGACCTGGTCATCTGCCTCGATCCCGAGGGACGGGAAGTGGCGCGGGGTCTGGCCAACTACAACACGGCCGAGGCGACGCGCATCCAGGGCGCGCCCAGCGCGGAGATCGGCAAGCGCCTGGGCTACCCCGGCGAACCCGAGCTGATCCACCGCGATAACCTGGTCATCGCCGCGTAACTGGATTTAATTCGGGGTTTAGTCCGGCATCTGATCCAGGGGGCAATCCGGGATTTTGCAGGGCCATCCAGCGGCTGGCCGGGCTGCTGGTTTTTACATCGAAATCATCTGCCGGGTCTAAACCCGGCATCGGTCTGTGCCGTCTAACGGCAATGTCGCCATGGCTTTCCGGCGCGTGTGCAAATCCAGATCGACGGGTTGCCGCATCCAAGGAACAACGGGTCACTTCGGGTGGCCACTTTGAGCGGTCGATCTGGGCAGTAGGGCACACGGCGCCGGCGTCGCTTGGCGTAGGATCTTAGGGGGCAAGGAAACGAATGAGTGCAATGCAGAATGGTCTGGAGCGGGCAGGGCGTTTCAGGCTGTCGGGCAAGCTCGCCGCAATCGCGGTGGTGGTGCTCGGCGGCTGCCTGTGGATTGCGACTTCGCATCACGGCGGCAAGCCGAAGGAGCTGACGCCGGATGTGCCGGCGCCGATCGAGCTGGCTGCCGCGGATATTGCCACCGTCAACCTGATGACCTTGAGCCGTTCGCTGCCGGTGTCCGGATCGCTGTCGCCGCTGGTGCAGACCACGGTCAAGTCCAAGGTGGCGGGCGAAGTGCTGACGCTGACCGTGCGCGAGGGCCAGGAGGTCAAGCAGGGTGACGTGCTGGCGCGCATCGAAACGCGCTACATCAAGGCCACGCTCGACACCCAGGTGGCGACGCTGCAGAAGGCGCGCGCCGACCTGGCGCTGGCCAAGCTCAACCGCGACAACAGCGATGCGATGCTGAAAGAGCATTTCATCTCGCAGAATGCGTATGACTCGGCGGCCAGCACCTACGAGGCGGACCTTGCCACCATGAAGGCGGCCGAGGCCCAGGTGGCGCTGGCGCAGCTGTCCTGGGACGATGCGGTGGTGCGCGCGCCGATCAGCGGCACGGTGGTCAGCCGCCTGGTGCAGCCGGGCGAGCGCGTCGACATCGACGGCAGCATCGTGGCCCTGGTCGACCTGTCGCAGATGGAGTTCCAGGCGCTGGCGCCGGCTTCGGAAATCCCCGGGGTGAAGGTGGGGCAGATCGCGCACTTCAAGGTCAGCGGTTTCGGCGACCGCCTGTTCGACGGGCGCGTCGAGCGCATCAACCCGATGACCGAACAGGGTTCACGCTCGATCACGGTCTACCTGTCGGTGCCGAATCCGGACGGTGCGCTCAAGGGCGGCATGTTCGGCCAGGGCATGCTGGTGCTGGACAAGAACGCGCCGGCGCCGACTATTCCCGCCGCCGCTATGCGCAGCGAGGCCGGCCTGCCGTTCGTGTTGGTGTTCGCCGAGGGCAAGCTGTACAAGCGGTCGATTACCCCGGGCCTGACTTCGGAGGATGGCGGTTCGGTGGAAGTGCGTGACGGCCTCAAGCCGGGCGAGCAGGTGCTGCTGGCCAAGCTCGACGACTTCAAGGATGGCGCGCCCGCGGTGTTGAAGAGCGCCGCGGCGCCGCCGAAAGACGCTGCTGCTGCCCCCGCATCCGCGGCGAAGAACTAGGCCGGCCGGGGAAACGATCATGTGGATCACCAAAACCAGTATCAACCAGCCGGTATTTGCCACCATGGTGATGGTGGCCCTGCTGGTGCTCGGTGTGTCGTCCTACCTGCGCCTGCCCGTGGAGCAAATGCCGGATGTGGCTGATCCGACCGTCAGCCTGCAAGTGGATTATCCAGGTGCCTCGCCTGAAGCCTTGGAAAACGACGTCATCAAGCCAATCGAGAACCAGATCAATTCGGTCGACGGTGTCCATCGCATCTTTGCCACCATGCGCGAAGGCACGGCCTTCATGCAGATCGAGTTCCGTCTCGATGTGAACATCGACGTTGCCACCCAGGAAGTGCGCGACAAGATTGCGCAGATCCGCCCGACGTTTCCGCGCGACGTGAAAGACCCGCTTGTAACGCGCGCCAACAACGACCCCAACCAGCAGCCGATCATCAATATCGATGTCTACTCCGACACGCGTAGCCTGCGTGAAATTTCCACGCTGACCGAGCAGGTCATCGTCAAGCGGCTGCAGAACGCGCCGGGCGTGGGTAACATCCTGTCCGTCGGTGAAACAGTGCGCCAGGTACAGATCTACCTGAAGCCGGAGCAACTGGATAGCTACCGCATCAGCGTCAACCAGGTGACCCAGGCGATCACCGACGCCAACCAGGACCTGCCGGCCGGCAGCATTATCCGCGGCCCCAAGGAAACCCAGGTGCGGGTGGACGGGCGCATGAAGAACCCGGCGGACTTCGGACGCATCATCGTCGCCATGCAGGGCGGCGCGGTGTACCTGCAGCAGGCGGGCATCCCGATTTACCTGGATCAGGTCGCCGACGTGGTCGACGGCGACGCCGAGGAAACCTCGCTGGCCCGAGTCAACGGGAAACGTGCCGTCGCGCTGTCGATCTTCCAGGTGCAGAACGCCAATATCGTCCAGGTTGGCGATGGCGTGCAGGCGGCGATCGAGGATCTGCGGAAACGGTTGCCGTCGGATATGCACCTGGAGATCATGTATTCGAACGCGGACAGCCTCAAAGCGCAGCTGTCGGGGGTGAAGCAAACCATCCTCGAGGGCGCGCTGCTGACCGTGGTGATCGTGTTCATGTTCCTGCATTCCTGGCGCTCGACCATCATCACTGGCCTGACCCTGCCGATCTCGGTGATCACCACTTTCATCGTGCTGCATGCCTTCGGCTTCACGTTGAACTTCATCACCCTGATGGCGCTGTCCTTGTGTATCGGCCTGCTCATCGACGATGCGATCGTGGTGCGCGAGAATATCGTGCGGCACCTGCACATGGGCAAGAGCCATTTGCAGGCGGCGCGCGACGGCACCGAGGAAATCGGTCTGGCGGTGATGGCGACGACTTTCGCCATCCTGGCGGTGTTCGTGCCGGTGGCCTTCATGAACGGCATCATCGGCCGTTATTTCTTCCAGTTCGGTATCACGGTAGCGGTGGCGGTGCTGGTATCGCTGTTCGTCAGCTTTACCCTCGACCCGATGTTGTCCTCGCTCTGGCGTGACCCGGTGCAGGGACGCTTCAAGTGGGTGCCGTGGCTGGGCCGGGCACTGGATCGGGTCGAGCTGGGCGTGGACTGGCTGCACCGTGTCTACGGCCGTTTGCTGGCCTGGAGCCTGGATGCGCGGCGGCGGCGGGTTTGGCTGCCGTTGTTCGGCATCGTCCACGCCAGCCGTACCCTGAACTGGCGCCAGCTTGGCACGGTCAGCAATCGCGGCATCGTCCTGTGGATTGCGGGCGTGACTTTCTTCGGGAGCTTCCTCCTGGTTGGCATGGTGGGCACCGAGTTCATTCCCGACACTGACGAAAGCTATATCACCCTGCGTCTGAACACTGCGATCGGGTCCAGCCTGGAATACACCGACGCCAAGGCGCACCAGGTGGAGGATGCGCTCAAGGCCTTCCCTGAAATTACCGCGATGGAAACCAACGTCGGCACCGACGAGGGCAAGAACTACGCGCGTATCAACCTGCGCCTCAGCGATCCGGTGAAGACGCATCGCCGTTCGCAGAAAGAAATGGAAAAGGCCATTCGCGCGCGTATCGCCACCATGGCAGGCATCAGTCTGTCGGTGGGTTTCAACAAGCCGATTTTCATCTCGATCCTCGGGCCGGATGCGAGCAAGCTGACGGAGATCTCGCAGAATCTGATGAAGCAGATGGCGAAGATTCCTGGCATCGCCGACCTGGAGAGCAGCGAGAAGGGCGACAATCCGACCATCTCGGTGCGCATCAACCGCGAACTGGCCAGCGACCTGGGCCTGACCAATGCCTTGATCGGCAATGCCCTGCGACCGCTGATTGCCGGCAGCCAGATCAGTCATTGGCTGGGGCCGGACGGCCAGGACTATGACGTGATCGTGCAGTTGCCGAGGGGCGATCGCCAGATCACCTCCGACCTGGGCGGTCTGTATATGACTGGCACCCGCTTGAACACTGACGGCACCCAGATGCTGGTGCCGCTGCGGCAGGTCGCAACTTTTGTCGAGACCACTGCGCCGCAGCAGCTGAAGCGCCTGGATTTGCAGCGCCGCGTCTCGCTCTATGCTGGTGCCGAGGGGCGTCCTTCAGGCGATGTCGGCTCCGATGTCGAGAAATTGATGGCGAAGATGAAGCTGCCGCCAGGTTATCGTTTTGATAACGGCGGCCAGCAGCAAAACATGAACGAATCATTTCAGGCAGCACTGGCAGCACTGGGCTTGGCGGTGATCTTCATCTACCTGATCCTGGCCTCGCAGTTCGGCAGTTTCCTGCAGCCGTTGGCGATCATGGCTTCGCTGCCGCTGTCGCTGTCCGGCGTGATCATCGCCCTGCTGGTCACCCATACCACGCTGAATCTGTTTTCGATGATCGGCTTCATCATGCTGATGGGCCTGGTGACCAAGAACGCGATCCTGCTGGTGGACTTCGCCAATCAGGGCATCCGCGCCGGCTTGCCGCTGCGCGAGGCGCTGCTGCAGGCGGGGCAGGTGCGTTTGCGGCCGATCCTGATGACCACCATGGCGATGATCTTCGGCATGCTGCCGATGGCGATCGGCGCCGGCAACGGCGGCGAGCTGCTATCGCCGATGGGGCGGGCGGTGATCGGCGGTATCGTCACCTCCACCCTGCTGACGCTGGTGGTGGTGCCGGTGCTCTACACCTTCGTCTTCGCGCTGGGCGAGAAGGCCAAGGGCTGGTTTGGCACGCCGGCGGATGAAGGGCACGGCGGCGACCGGGATATCCTGGCGGCCAAGTAAGCCCGTCTGAGCGGGCGACAGGCGTCGCCCCGGATACAATAAAAACGCGGCCCAAGGCCGCGTTTTTATTTGGGAATCCTCACCCGGAATTCCCGCTCGAGATGCCCGGATCGCAGGCAATAAAAAAGGGGCCATGGGCCCCTTTTTTAAGGCTGCGGACAGATCAGGCCAGGGCCTTGATGTGCGCAACCAGGCGGCTCTTGTGGCGAGCGGCCTTGTTCTTGTGGATCATGCCGCGGTTGGCATAACGATCCAGCACCGGCACCATTTCCTTGTAGGCGGTCTCGGCGGCGGCCTTGTCCTTGGACTCGACGGCCTTCACCACCTTCTTGATCGTGCTGCGCAGCATGGACCGCTGGCTGGCATTGCGCTCACGGTGCTTATCGGACTGACGAGCGCGCTTGCGCGCCTGAAGGGTATTGGCCAAAGGAAAACTCCAAGAAAATTCAATTAACGGGGTGGATCAAAGTCGCGTAGTATCTGCGCTATACCGATTTCTGTCAATTGCCGGGCCCATCTGCGGCCAGCGTAAACGCCAACAAAATCAAGGCGAATGTCCAAAGGCCTGTTCAGATCCACCAGCGTCGTCAGCGCGCTGACCCTGCTCTCCCGCATTCTTGGCCTGGTCCGCGACGTGACCCTGGCGGCGGCCTTCGGCGGCGGCCGACTGGATGCCTTCTTCTTCGCCCAGATGATTCCCAACCTGGGCCGGCGCATGTTCGCCGAGGGGGCGTTCTCGCAGGCTTTCATTCCGGTCTTCACCGAAACCAAGACGTACCAGCCGCACGAGGATGTGCGCGACCTGACGGCGGTGGTGATGGGGACCCTGGGTGGGGTGCTGTCGATCGTCACGGTGATCGGCTGCGTGGCGGCGCCGCTGCTGGTGTGGCTGTTGGCGCCGGGCTTCAAGCACGATGCGGTGCAGTCGGCGCTGGGCACCGACCTGTTGCGCTGGACCTTTCCCTACCTGATGTTCATCTCGCTGACCTCGATGGTGGGCAGCGTGCTGAACATGTACGGGCAGTTCGCGGTGCCGGCATTCACGCCGGTGATCCTCAATCTGTGCATCATCGGCTCGGCCTTCATTGTGCCGGACACCGATCCGCGCGCGGTGTACATGCTGGCCTACGCGGTGTTCGCCGCCGGCATCCTGCAGTTCCTGTTCCAGTTGCCCTGGTTGGCGCGCCTGCGCCTGTTGGGGCGGCCGCGCTGGGGCTGGAACGATCCGCAGGTGCGGCGCATCGTCAAGCTGATGCTGCCGGTGATGGTGGGCTCTTCGGTGGCGCAAGTCAGCCTGCTGCTGAATACCAGCCTGGCCACCCTGGTGGGCACCGGCGCGGTGAGCTGGCTCAACTTCGGCAGCCGTCTGATGGAGTTCCCCAACGGGATTTTCAGCATCGCGGTGGGGACGGTGATCCTGCCTTCGCTGTCGGCGCACCATACGCAGCGTTCGCCGCAGCAATTTTCAGAGATCCTCGACTGGGGTTTGCGGATCATGCTGTTGCTGGGCGCGCCCTCGGCGGTCGGGCTGGTGGTGCTGGGCGGCCCGTTGGTGGCGACGATCTTTGGCCATGGCCAGTTCAACGCGGAAGATGTGCGCATGACCACCTACGTGGTCTGGGCCTACGGGCTTGGCTTCATGGGTTTTGCCCTGGTCAAGGTGCTGCTGCCTGGTTTTTATGCGCGGCAGGAAACCCGCCTGCCGGTGCGCTACGCCATGATCGGCCTGTTCGTCGGCATGGCGGCCAGCCTGTCGCTGTTCGTGCTGGCGCGCTGGCTGCATTTCGGCGCGGCGCACGTGGTGCTGGCGTTCTCCACTTCGCTAACGGCCTGGATCAATTCGATGCTGCTGCTGCGGCGTCTGCGCCGGGACGGCGTTTACCTGCCGGCGGCCGGTTGGGCGGTGTTTTCGCTGCGGCTGATGCTGGCCAGCCTGGCGATGGCCGGGCTGCTGCTGTACCTGGAGGGCAGCCTGGACAGCTGGATGGCTCTGGACAAGTGGGCGCGGGCGCTGCGCATCACGGAGATCGTGCTGGCGGCGGCGGCGGTGTATTTCGCCGTGCTGGGGCTGTGCGGGCTGCGGCCGCGGCATTTCCGGCCGGCGCGGGGCTAGGGCCCCCAAGGCCCGGGCGCGCGTAAAGCTTTATAATTCCTTTCTTTTTCAAACTCCGACTCCGCTGAACATGGAGCTGATCCGCGGCCTGCACAATCTGGCGCCTCGCCACCGCGGCTGCGTGGTTTCCATCGGCAATTTCGATGGCCTGCATCTGGGCCACCAGGCCTTGATTGGGCGCCTGCTGGCCTTATCCAGGGAGCATGGTCTGCCGTCGACGGTGATGGTGTTCGAACCGACGCCGCGGGAGTTCTTCGCGCCGGACTCGGCGCCGCCGCGCATTACCGGGTTTCGCGGCAAGCTGCGCCTGCTGCAGCGGGCCGGCATCGACCGGGTGCTGCTGCTGCGTTTCGATCGCCGCCTGGCCAATCTGGATGCCGCCGATTTCGTGCAGCGGATCCTGGTGGATGGGCTCGGCGCGCGGGCGGTGGTGGTGGGCGACGATTTCCGCTTCGGCCACAAGCGCGGCGGTGACGTGGCGCTGCTGGAGCGGATGGGCGCCGCCGCTGGATTCAGTGTGGACGGGCTGGGCTGCGTGAAGGCGGGTGAGCTGCGTTACAGCTCCACCGCGGTGCGCGACGCGCTCGCCCTGCCGGACCTGGCCCAGGCGCAGCACCTGCTGGGGCGGCGTTACCGGGTGATCGGGCGGGTGCGCCGTGGCCTGCAGCTGGGCCGCAAGCTGGGTATGCCGACGGCCAACCTGATGATGCGGCACAGGCCGGCGCTGGCGCACGGCGTCTATGCGGTGAAGGCCTACTGGCCGGGCTGTCCCGAAGGCGCGCCCGGCGTGGCCAGCCTGGGGGTGCGGCCGACACTGGGCATGACGGCCTGTCTGTTGGAGACGCATGTGTTCGGCGGCCCGCTGGAGCTGTACGGTATGGAGATGGAAATCGAGCTGTGGGCGTATCTGCGTCCGCAGCTGCGCTTCGACTCGCTCGACGCGCTGGCGGCACAGATGCAGGCCGATGGCGAGGAAGCGCGCAAATTTTTGGCTGTTCATAACGGATCGTGATGTGAACGACGAAGCGAAGACCAAGGACGAGGCGGTCGACTACAAGAAGACCCTCAACCTGCCGCAGACGGCATTCCCGATG
>JAQGNS010000100.1 GCA_028291705.1 Nevskia sp. | reverse complement strand
CTCGTACACCTGGTGGATGACGATGAACAGGAGTTCGTCGTGCTCGGCGGACAGCGGCTGCTGCTGTTGCAGCAGGCCGTCGAGCTTGAGGTACTCGGAATAGGTCAGGGATTTTTCATGGGTCATGCCGGGATTTTAGGACTTGTTGACCCTGACCGGGGCGTCAGACTCCGGTATTGGGCTCTTGTACCCGTGACAGCAGTACGGCGCCGACCACGAAGAACACCGACAGCACCATGATCGACAGGTGGGCACTGCCGGTGGCCAGCGCCACCGCGCCCACTACCAGGGGGCCCAGCACGGCCGCGAACTTGCCAAGCATGTTGTAGAAGCCGAAATATTCGCCGGAGCGCTCGCGCGGGATCAGGCGCGAGAAATAGGAGCGCGACAGGGCCTGCACACCGCCCTGGACCAGGGCCACGGCTACGGCCATTTCGTAGAACTGGCGCTCGGTCTGCATGAAATAAGCCCAGATGCTGATCAGGCAGAATACAAGCAGCCCCAGGTAAATGGCGCGCTTGGTGCCGATCCAGGACGCGAGAGGCCCGAAGGCCCAGGCGGCGGGAAAGCTGATGAACTGCACCATCAGCAAGGCAGTGATCAGGGTGTTGGTGGAAAAGCCCAGCTTGGCGCCGAAATCGACGGCCATCTGCTGCAAGGTGCCGATGGCGTCGATGTAGAGCCAGTAGGCGATCAGGAAGCGCAGCACCGGCTTGTTGCGGATGACGGTCTTCAGGGTTTCCCACAGCTCACGCCAGCCGGTGGACTGCTCCACCGCGGGCGCCTCCGGGACGTAGCGGAACAAGGGCAGGCAGAACACCGCCCACCACAGCGCCACGCTGATGAAGGCGGCACGCGTCGCGGCCGTGGCGTCGGCCAGGCCGAAGCGCTGCGGATAGAGGACCATCAACACGTCGACCAGGAACAGGATGCCGCCGCCCAGATAGCCCATGGCGAAGCCGAAGGCGGAGACGCGGTCTGATTCCTCGGCTTCGGCCACCTGCACCAGCAGGGCGTCGTTGAAGGAATAGCTGGCGAAGAAGCCGACCGAAGCGGCTGCGAACACGACCAGGGACCAGAACCACTGTCCGGCGCCGATGCAGGCCAGACCAGCGCTGGCCGCGACGCCGAGCACGGTGAACCAGCCGAGGTAGCGCTTCTTCTGGCCGCGCAGATCGGCCAGTGCACCAAGCCAGGGGGCGATCAGCATGACGATAAAGCTGGCGGCCGAGTTGGTCAGGCCCAGGTAGAAGGTGGAGGTGGCGCCGGGCAGGTCCTTGGCCCAGTACTTGTCGAAAAATATGGGGAAGAAGCCGACCAGGATGGTGGTGGAGAAGGCGTGATTCGCCCAGGCGTTGAAGGCCCAGGCGATCTGGCTGCGGCGCTTCGCGCTCATGGGCGTCGCTCGGTTGGAAAAGAGGGAAACAGCTAAACGATGTCGAAGCCCAGCACCAGGGCGTCTTCGCGACTCTCATGCGCGGGATAGTAGCCCTTGCGCAGCCCCAGGCGCTGGAAGCCTTGCGATTCGTAGAGGTGAATGGCGGCCTTGTTGGATTTGCGCACTTCCAGCAGCACGATGGTGGCGTTGGCCGCACGCGCCAGCATGATCATGTGCTCCAGCAGCATGCGGCCCAGCCCCTGCCGCTGGCCGGAGGGGTCGATGCACAGGTTGAGGACATGGGCCTCGTCCACGGCCATGCTCATCAGGGCGTAGCCGACGATGACGCTGTGCTGGTCGATGAGGATCCAGCCGCTGTAGCCGGCCTTGAGGCAGTCGCGGAAGATACCGTCCGACCAGGGAAAGGGATAGGCGCGCTGCTCGATCTCCAGCACCTGCGGCAGGTGGGAGACGTGCATCGGCAGGATCTGCCAGGCTGGTTTCGGTTGCGCGCTCATGCTGTTGGTCCCATGCCGCCTTCCCCGGGAGCGGACGACAACAGCTTACCGTGTCCCCGGGATTTGTTGGCGTTCATCGGTCGTCGCGAACGCCGGCAGGCCGCGGCTCAGCTGTCGAGCAGCTGATGCACGCGCTTGAGATCGGCCCAGCTCTTGGCCTTTTCGCCCGGGCTGCGCAGCAGGTAGGCCGGGTGGTAGGTGATCAGCAGGGGGGTCTTGTCGGGGCCATACTCGTGCACCGGGCCGCGCAGCTTGGACAGCGGCGCGTCGGTGCCGAGCAGGCGCTGCGCGGCGATGCGGCCCAGGGCGACGATCAGCTTGGGCTTGACCAGGCGGATCTGCTGGTCGAGATAGGGGCGGCAGGCCTCGACCTCGTCCGCCTCCGGATCGCGGTTGCCGGGCGGACGGCACTTGACGACGTTGGCGATGAACACGGATTTCTCCGGCGCCTGCTCCTTGCGCGAGCGGCCGATGGCCTTGAGCATTTCGTCGAGCAACTTGCCGGCGCGGCCGACGAAAGGCTCGCCCTGCGCGTCCTCGTCGGCGCCGGGCCCCTCGCCCACCACCATCAGGGAAGCAGCCTCCAGGCCAACTCCGAAGACGGTGTTCGTGCGGGTCTTGCACAGCTTGCAGCGCATGCAGCCGGCGACGGCCGGACGCAGGCCTTCCCAGGTGGTCGAGACCTCGAAAGCCGGCCCGAGAGACGGCTCGGAAGACGGCTCAGGGGCCGCAGCGGCAGGGGGAGTTTTGAACTTCGGGGGCATGGCGGGGCTCTGAGGGAATACCGGCGCTGTTTCTACAGCGATCCCGGGATTCCCGACCGGCGCGGTCACCACAGGTGGCGGCGCCGGCGCTTGTGTGCGTTGCTGCCAGGGCTCGATGCCGAGGGCGTCCAGGTACTGTTTGCGGCGTGCGGAATCCATAAGGGAGAACTGTAGCCGATCTTTCGGTGGGCCGGGAGGAGACCATGTTGTCGGCGGCGGCCTGTAGCAAGGAAGCGACACCAGGTAATTGTTTCAATATGTTACGGAGAGAACTCAAATGAAACACGGCCTTAATCACTACGCCCTCATCGGCGCCGGCCTGCTGGCCCTGTCGGCCTGCAGCAACGATAACAACAGCACTCCCCCATTGGCCGGTGCGTTCCGCATCGCCAATGGCATCACCGACTCGATCGGTCTGGATGCCGCACTGAGCAACGTCGCGTCTTTCAGCGGCATCAGTTATGGCACCGGCAGCGGCATCGTCAATCCGCCGACGGGCAGCTACAAGACGCAGCTGACCAGCAACAGCGTGGGCTTCAGCGTCGACAACACCAGCATCGACCACAACAACGTCACCACCGTCTTCGCCGCCGGACAGATCGGCAATGGTTCGCAGAAGGGCTTCGTCGCCGAACAGAACCTCCAGGCACCGAGTAGCGGCCAGTTCAACGTGCAGTTTGTCGCCGATGCCGCCTCGCGCACCGGGCCGATCAATTTCTTCCTGATCACGCCCGGCGGCAGCATCACCGGCAAGACCGCGAACGCCACCGTGGAGTATCCGTTCAACAGCAGCCCGACTTCACCGGCATTCTCCCCCACCACCGGCGTCGCCACCGGCACCTACGAAATCGTGGTCACCAACGCCCTCGGGGTCAAGCTGTTCGACAGCGGCACCAAGGGCGTGACGCTGCCGACCGCGGGCAACGTGCTGCAGATCGCCGCCATCGACGCCCCCACCGGCAGCCCCGCCTCCACACCGCTTGCCGTTGTGGTGCTGGACAACAACGGCGGCAACACCAACTTGCAGAACGGCGCCAACTAAGGCTTCAGAAACGGCAAAGCCCCGGACAGGGAAACTGTCCGGGGCTTTTTTTGCGCTTTTGCTTCTGCTTATTTGAACAGTCGGGGCCATGGATAGCCGATCAATAGATTCCTCAGCGATCGCGCGTCCCGTGCATGTCAGGACGACATACCGCCCGTCAGGGCACGGGCTCGAAGGTCCGCTGCGGATGCGCCGCGATCGGCACTTCCAGCCGATTGATGGCGTTGATGTAGGCCTTGGCCGAGGCGATGATGATGTCGGTGTCGGCACCCAGACCGTTGACGACGCGGCCGTCCTTGGCCAGGCGCACGGTCACCTCGCCCTGCGAGTCGGTGCCGGTGGTGATGGCGTTGACCGAGTACAGCAGCAGCTTGGAGCCGCTGCCGATCAGTTTCTCGATGGCGGCGAAGACGG
>JAQGNS010000015.1 GCA_028291705.1 Nevskia sp. | reverse complement strand
GAGCCACAGCACCGCCAGCCTCTCCGCCTCAGTCGAAGGCAACCTCGCCTGGATCGCCGACGTCGGCACCGTGGTCAAGGAAGGGCAGGTCGTCGCCCGCCTGGATACCGCGCAACTCTCCCTGCAGCGGGCCGAGCTGAAAGCGCGCGTCACCCGCGCCGAAATCGCACTGAAGCAGGCCCAGCACGAGTTCGAACGCCTCTCCGCCGCCGGCGACGCCATCACCCGCGAACAACTGGACCTGCAGGAAAACACGCGCGACCTCGCCCGCAGCGATCTCGAAATCGCCAAGGCAACCCAGCACGAACTGGAGGAGCGCCTCTCGCGCATGGAATTCCGCGCCCCGTTCAGCGGCGTGGTGGTGGAGCGGGTCAAGCGCGCCGGCGAATACGCAGCGGTAGGCGACGTAGTCGCGCGTCTCGGCGGCAACGGTGGCATGGAGATCCACCTGTTCCTGCCGCTGCGCCATGTCCGCGCCATCCGGCCAGGCAGCGTGGTGATCGTGCATGTCGACGGCATCACCACCAGCGCGCCGGTCAAGGCCATCGTGCCGGTAGGCGATGCCCTGTCGCAGAGTTTCGAGGTGGTGCTGGACGCGCAGCGCATCGTGCCGCTGCCGGCAGTAGGCGCACTGGTGCATGCCGAACTGCCCCTGGGCACCCCGCAGCAACTGCTGGCGGTGCCGCGCGACGCCCTGATCATCCGCGCCGAAGGCATGACCGTATTCCGCATCCGCAACGAAAAAGCCGAACGCGTCGCGGTCAAGCCCGGCATCGCCGACGGCGACTGGATCGCCGTGGACGGCCTGCTCACCCCGGGCGACAGCGTGGTAATCCGCGGCGGCGAATCCCTGCACGACCAGGACAAGGTCCAGATCGTCGCCGCGCCTCCGATCTAGCGCCTCAACTGCCTGCCTGCGGCGCAGTGTTACCGCTGCGGCCCCGCCACCGGCGCCAAGTGGCTGTGCGCCGGATTGTGCTGCGGCTGCACAACCGGAGGCGGCGGCTGCTGCGGATGCGGTAAGGGATAGTTCGGGCCGATCTGATGTTGCCCTTGCACGTTGTTGCGCCCGGACTGCTCGTTGCGGTGATAGCCGTTGCCGTAGCCATTGCCCAGGCGATTACGCCCGTAGTTCTGCTCGAGGATGATCACCTGCGGCGGCGTGGCGACTTCCGGCTGAATCTCCGCGGTGGTATCCACAGGCGCTTGCACCGGCTGTTGCGGCGCCGCCTGGCCATAGGCGGGCAGGGTGCCGGCATCCCAGTTCCGCGCATACGCGAACTGCGCGTAGCGGTTGCAGGCCGAGGCCTGCAATTCCGGGTACTCGCCGTTCTGGTTGTTGTTCGCCGCTTCGTAGCAGTTTTTTTGCAGGGCGTAATAAGTCGCCTGATCCTGCGCGAACGCCGCTTGCTCCGCCGCAGCCTGCTCTTCCGCGCGTCGCGCGGCCAGGTTCAGTTCCTCCGCCGACGGCTGCGGCGGGTTCATGGCCTGCTGAGCGTCCGGTGATGTCGCCTGGTCCGCGTCCGTGGGCGGTGCTTCGGTCGCATCGGCGGGTGTGGAGGTTGCGGGTGCCGCAGCGGCAACCTGTGGCGCGGCGGGTTTCGGCTGCGCCAGGCGCTGCAGGCCGTAAGTGGCACCCGCGACCAGCGCCACGCCGGATACGGCATAGGCAAAGTAGTCGATACCCCTTTTCAAGCCGGGACTCACCAGCAGCTCCAGGCGGCCTGCCGCCGCCATGCAATTCGGCACACGCCTCCAAACATGATGCGGGCGCAAACCCTGCGGGGCAAGCGCCGCGGCGGCTCAAGACTGAAGGGGAATCTGGTGGCCGCGGCGGAGGGATTCGGAGGAGATCACCGGGGACGCTGTACGCATCCCGAACCTCCGCGGCGGCCGAGGTAAAGACCGGCTATTCAGGGTGGGGTTCCACCGGACAGGAGAACTTTACCCGCTTATTTGAATAGTCCGATCAGGGATGATCGGTTCTTGGACAGGGATGTCCATTTCCCCCGGTGCTTGGACAGGGAAGTCCATGCAGCCTAGACCGGCCAGCGCTGCAGCAGGTTTTCCAGCTCGGAACGGATATCGTGCAGTTCCTTCTGCTTGCGCGAGGCGGAAACCGTCGGCGCGGCAACCACGATGTCGTTGCTGACCGCTATCGGCTGGATGGCCTTCAGGCGCTCGGCCTTGGGCTGGTCCTTGAGGCGCTGGCGGGCGCCGCCGATGGTGAAACCCTGCTCGTAGAGCAGGCTGCGGATATGGCGCACCATCAGCACGTCGTCGAGCTGGTAGTAGCGGCGGTTGCCGCGGCGCTTGATCGGCTTGAGCTGCGGGAACTCCTGTTCCCAGTAGCGCAACACATGCGGCTTGACCGCGCACAGGTCGCTGACCTCGCCGATGGCGAAGTAGCGTTTGCGCGGGATCTCCGGCAGGGGCGCGAGCAGTTCAGCCGCTGTTTTCATCAACACTCACTCGCAGGCGCAGTTTCTGTCCCGGGCGGAAGGTGACGACGCGCCGCGCCGAGATCGGGATTTCCTCCCCGGTCTTGGGATTGCGGCCGGGACGGCGGTTCTTGTCGCGCAGCTCGAAGTTGCCGAAACCGGAGAGCTTGACCGGCTCGCCGCTTTCCAGCCGTACACGAATCTCCTCAAAGAAGAGATCCACGAACTCTTTGGCTTCGCGTTTGTTAAGACCCAGTTCGTCGAACAGGGCTTCAGCCAGTTCTGCTTTGGTCAGCGCCACGCTCTCGACCTCAACTATCCTCGGACAGAGGCCCCCAGTTGGGCGGACACGCTTGCGGTTACTTCCCCAACCGCAGCGTCTATTTCCTCAATGTTAAGGGTGCGTGAATAGTCTTGAAAAATCAAGCCTAAGGCCATGCTTTTAAACCCTTCCGGCAGGCTCGAACCGTGATACATGTCAAATATATGTACGGATTTGAGCAGGGGACCGCCCGCCGCACGGGTCACCGTGACCAATTGCTGTGCGGTGATTTCCTCTTTCAGCACCAGCGCAAGGTCGCGCCGCGACGAGGGGAATTCGGATACCGGCCCGGGCTTCGGCAGCTGTGCCGCGCACACCGCCTCGGCATCCACTTCGAACAGCAGCAGCGCATCGCCGACGTCCAGCGCCTGGGCCAGGCGCGGGTGCAGGGCGCCGAGCCAGCCCACCGGCTGCCCGTCGCGCAGGATGCGCGCGCTGCGCCCGGGGTGCAGCGCCGCATGCTCGCCGCGCTCGAAGCTGAATTGCGCGGCCGAGCTGCCCAGCAGGGCCACCAGGTCGGCCTTGACGTCGTAGAAATCGACCGCGCGTTCGGGTTTGCTGCCCCATTGCTCGGCCAGGGCGCTGCCCGCCACCAGTCCGGCCAGTTTCTGTGTTTCGCGCGTGCCGGCGCCGTCCGGGAAGTAGGCGGCGCCGCATTCGAACAGGCGCGCGCGCTTCTGCTGGCGCTGGCGGTTGTAGAGCCAGACCGGCAGCAGGCCGCTCCACAGCGTGGTGCGCATCACCGCCATGGTTTCGGCGATCGGGTTGTCCAGCGCCACGGACGGCACGCCGGGGTCGAGCTGCGCCTGCAGCTTCGGATCGACGAAGCTGTAGGTCACCACCTCCTGGTAGCCGCGCGCCACCAGGCTGTCCTTCAGGACGTCCAGGGGCCGCTGCGTCTCCGGGGTGGAGAACGGCACCAGCGAGGCGGCGTAGGCGCGCGCCGGGATGCGTTCGTAACCGTAAAGGCGGCCGACTTCCTCCACCAGATCCGCCTCGATGCGCAGGTCGTAGCGGTGGGTCGGCACGCGTGTGCGCCAGGCGCCCGCGTCCTCGGCCTGGGTCTCGATGCCGAGGCGACCGAGCAATACCGGCACTTCGCGCACCGGCACCGGGCAGCCGAGCAGGCGTTCGACACGGCTGTGACGCAGGCGGATGGTGGCAGCGTACTGCGGCGCGCGCCCGACTTCGACGATGGGACCGGCTTCGCCGCCGCAGATCTGTTCCACCAGCTGGGTGGCGCGTTCCAGCGCGCGCCGTTGCAGTGCCGGATCGACGCCGCGCTCGAAGCGGTAGCGCGAGTCCGACAGCAGCTTGTGGCGCCGGCCGCTGGTGGCGACGCTGACCGGGTCGAAGCAGGCGGCTTCGAGGAAGATCTGGGTGGTGCTTTCGCTGACGCCGGAAGCGGTGCCGCCCATCACGCCGGCCAGCACCAGCGGGCCGTTGTCGTCGGTGATCAGCAGGTCGGCTGGAACCAGTTCGATGGTCTGCTCGTTGAGCAGCGCCAGCTTCTCGCCGGCGCGGGCGCGCCGCACGCGCACCGGACCCGCGAGCCGGGCGCAGTCGAAGCCGTGCATCGGCTGACCCAGCTCCAGCAGCACGTAGTTGGTGATGTCCACCACCGGATGGATGGCGCGGATGCCGGAGCGGCGCAGCCGTTCGCGCATCCAGTCCGGAGTACGCGCCTTGGGATTGAGCTTGGTGACGACGCGGCCGACGTAGTGCGGGCAGCCGATGGCGTCCTCGACGATGACTTCCTTGCTCGGCAGGGCGCTGACCACCGCCGGGCGGATGGTCGGCGGCTTGGCCGGCAGGCTGTACAGCGCCGCCACTTCGCGCGCCAGGCCGGCGATGCTGAGGCAGTCGCCGCGGTTCGGCGTCAGCTCCAGGTTGAGCAGGTTGTCGTTCAGCCCCAGGTGCTTTTCCACCGGCGTGCCGGGGCGGGCGTCGCTGTCGAACTCGAGCAGGCCTTCGGACTTCTCGGCCAGGCCCAGCTCGGAAGCGGAGCAGAGCATGCCGGCGGATTCGACGCCGCGCAGTACCGCGGCCCCGATCTCCTTGCCGCCGGGCAGGCGCGAGCCGGGCAGGGCGGCGGGCACCAGGATGCCGGCGCGCGCGTTGGCCGCGCCGCAGACGATCTTGAGGATTTCTCCCGTGCCGGCGTCGACGTCGCAGACGCGCAGGCGGTCCGCCTGCGGGTGCGGCTCGGCCTTGAGGATGCGGCCCACCACCACGCCGCTCGGCATGTCGGGCGTCAGCGGCTCGGCTTCGCATTCGAGGCCGGCCAGATTGAGTTTCTCGGCCAGGGCAGTCGCGCTCACCGGCGGATTGACCCACTCGCGCAACCAATTTTCGGAAATTTTCATGGCTTAAGTTGCTTGCGGTTCGGGGGGCTTAACGGAACTGCTCGAGGAAGCGCAGATCATTGTTGAAGAACAGGCGCAGATCATCGACGCCGTAGCGCAGCATGGCCAGGCGCTCCACGCCCATGCCGAAGGCATAGCCGGTGTAACGCTCAGGGTCGATGCCGACGGCGCTCAGCACGTTCGGATGCACCACCCCGCAGCCCAGCAGCTCCAGCCAGCGGTCGCCCCAGCGCATGTGTACATCGGCGCCGGGCTCGACGAAGGGGAAGTAGGACGGGCGGAATAACACTTCCGCATCGCGTTCGAAGAACAGCGAGAGGAAGCGCATCAGGTCGTGCTTGAGGTCGGCCAAGCCGACGTTCTCCGCCACGTACAGGCCTTCGACCTGGTGGAACATGGGGCTGTGGGTGCGATCGAAGTCGACGCGGTAGACGCGGCCAGGGCAGATGATGCGGATCGGCGGCTTGCGCTGCTTCATGGTGCGGATCTGCACCGGGCTGGTATGGGTGCGCAGCAGGCGCGAACCATCCAGCGCGTAGAAGGTGTCCTGCATCGCGCGCGCCGGGTGCGACTCGGGGATATTGAGGGCCTGGAAGTTGTGCCAGTCGTCCTCGATCTCCGGGCCCTGCACGCTCTCGAAACCCATCGAATTGAAGATGCGCTCGATGCGACGGATGGTGCGCGTCACCGGATGCAGGGCGCCGACATCTTCGCCGCGGCCGGGCAGGGTGACGTCGATGGTCTCCGAGGCCAGCTTGCGCGCCAGCTCGGCGTCGCCCAGCTGTTGCGCCTTGCGCTCCAGCGCCGCCGACAGGGTTTCCTTGACGCGGTTGACCTGCTCGCCGAAGGCCTTGCGCTGATCCGGCGCCATGCCGCCCAGCTGCTTCAGCAGTTCGGTGACGCGGCCCTTCTTGCCGAGCAGGTCCACCCGCATCTGCTCCAGCACACGCGGATCGGTGGCGCCCTCGATTTCCGTGGCGGCCTTGCTGCTCAGTTCTTCAAGATCGTTTGACATAGGTGAACTTGAGGTTTCTGCTTGTTTGAAAAATCCGGTCATGGATGACCGGCATCTTGGACAGGACGTCCAGAAATTCCATATCTCCAATAAAAAAGGGGAGTGGCGCTAGCGCCGCTCCCCCTTGCTCAAGGGTACTGCTGGTCCGGACGCGGATCAGGCGGCGAGCTGGGCCTTGGCCTGGGCCACCAGCTGCGCGAACGCGGGCTTGTCATGGATCGCGATGTCGGACAGCACCTTGCGATCCAGCTCGACGCCGGCGCGAGCCATGCCGTGCATAAATCGACTGTAGGACAGGCCGTTCTCGTTGGCGCCGGCATTGATACGCTGGATCCAGAGCGCGCGGAATTCGCGCTTCTTGACGCGGCGATCGCGGAAGGCGTACTGGCCCGACTTGATGACCTGCTGCTTGGCGGCGCGGTAGACGCGTGAGCGGCCGCCGTAATAGCCCTTGGCTTTCTTTAGCAACTTCTTGTGGCGGGCGCGTGCTGTAACGCCTCTCTTGACTCGTGCCATTTCTAAAATACCTCTTGGTTATAAGTTCGCTGTTGCGAATCTTTTGGGTGGGAAAGCTGCTGTGCGCCTTAAACCGCTCAGGCGTACGGCAGCAACTGCCGGACTTCTTTATTGTCCGATCCATGCACCATCTGAGGCCCACGCAGATCGCGGATGCGCTTTGCGGACTTCTTGGTCAGGATGTGACGCTTGTGCGAACTACTACGCTTGAACCCGCCCTTGCCGGTGCGGGCGAAGCGCTTGGCGGCGCCACGGTTGGTCTTCATCTTCGGCATCGTTGTAACTCCAGGTAAAACTCGTTTTGCAGCTTTGGTTTTGCAGCGTTACGTCTTAATGCTTGCGCGGCGACATCACCATGATTGCCTGACGGCCTTCCATCTTCGGCGACTGCTCGATCAGCGCCACTTCTTCCAGGTCGGCCTTGATGCGGTCGATGAGCTGGAAACCCAACTCCTGGTGAGCCATTTCACGGCCCTTGTAGCGCAGCGTGACCTTGACCTTGTCGCCTTCTTCCAGGAAGCGCAGCAGAGCGCGCAACTTGGTCTGGTAATCGGCTTCTTCCGTGGTCGGGCGGAACTTCACTTCCTTGACCTGAATCTGCTTCTGCTTCTTGCGCGCCGCCTGCTGCGATTTGTCCTTCTGGTAGATGTACTTACCATAGTCCATGATCTTGCAGACTGGCGGGTCGGCATTCGGCGAAACTTCAACCAGATCGAGACCTTCGCCTTCGGCCTTGGTGATCGCATCCCGCGTCAACATGACGCCAACC
Source organism: Nevskia sp. (assembly GCA_028291705.1). Taxonomy (GTDB): domain Bacteria; phylum Pseudomonadota; class Gammaproteobacteria; order Nevskiales; family Nevskiaceae; genus Nevskia. The sequence continues at coordinate 3,269 of JAQGNS010000015.1, read as the reverse complement.
TGCGAACCATCTGACCCGATCACGCGTACACGTGGTACGTTGATCTCATCGTTACGGCGATCCTGACGTTCTGCGCTGATACGCAAACCCTCCGACGGGCAATAGAAAAGCCGGCGCCTATCGCAAGGCCCCGACACAGAAAAGACGACCATTATAGCGGTGCATTCGGGTGAGGCACAAGTCGCAACTGCCCTGCCATTACAGGGACTTGCGCATGATTTTCGCCACTGCCGCCCGAACCGTTGCCGAGGGCGGAGCAACCCTGGCCCATGACCCGCTTCCCGTGATCGCCGGGTTAAATTTTATCTTTTGTTTCAGATGGTTATGTGGCCAATGTCGCTCCGGTCGTACGCCCCTATTTCAGGGTGAATTCGACCCGGGTTGATGGCCCCTTGTCCTGGATGCCGCTGGCGTCCATCTTGGGCGCCACCGTGAAGATGCGGCCGGCGGCGATCTTGCCGGCGAACCATTGCTGTACCACGCCGGCGCGCTGCTGGGCCAGATTGGTCAGGTCGGCTTCGCTGACCGCCGTGCTGTCCAGCAGCAGCTTCTTCATGTCGGCCGCCGGGATGGTCTTGGCGATGCCGACAATATTGCGCGGTTTCTTGATGTCGGCGGCGCTGTAGGCCTTGGCCAGATACTTGTCGTAGTCCGCCGGCTCCAGCGTGATGCTGTCGATGTCGACGCTTTCACCCTTGCCGGTCACGTCTTTGATTTTCTGGCGCTTGACCTGGCGGTCCACCGCGGCCTGCTTCAGCCCCGGCGTATCCAGGGCCGGATCAACCCGGCCGGTGAGGTCGAGCTTCACCCCGGGCTTGTCGGTGAGGGCCTTGCTCAGGGTGTCCAGCTTTTTCGCCTCGGCGGCGCTGAGCGTGGCCGAGCCGGGCTCGAAGGCGACGTAACCCAGTTCCTCGGAGCCGCCGAAGGCCCCGGCCAGCAGGCTGAACGGCGAGGTGACCGCTTTCTCAATCAGGTTGACGAAGGCGTGCCAGATCAGGCCGCCGACGCTGAATTGCGGATCGTCCAGCGAGCCGGACACCGGGATGTTGACGTCGATCTCGCCGCGCGAGTTCTTCAGCAGGGAAATCGCCAGGCGCACCGGCAGGCTGGTCGCCGTGGGACTGTCGACATGGTCGCCGAAGGTGAACTGGTCGATGAAGATGTGGTTGTTCGCATCCAGCTTGTTCTGGTCCAGCAGGTAGTGCAGATCGACGTTGAGTTTGCCCTTGACGATCGGGTAGCCGGCGTACTTGAGCGAGTAGGTGGTGAAGTTGGTCAGGTCGACATCGCGCGTGGTGGCGGTCATGTCGAGGAACGGCGGCTTCACCAGGGGATTGATGGTGCCGTTGATCGAGACCGGGCCGTTGTCGTTGAGCTTGGCCAGCACGGCGACGCGGGCCGGTTGCGTCGACTGCGTGCCGAAGGCGCCGATATCGCCCTCGATATCGACCAGGTGCGCGCTGAAGTTGGGCTTGATGAAATTGTCGGTGTAGTCGACCTTGCCCCGGTGCAGCAGGATCTGGCCGAAGCCGAGTTCCAGCGCCGGTGTCGGTGCTGCTGTCGCCGCCGGTGGGGCAGGAACGGCAGGAGCGGGCGCGGCCGCCACGGCGGGTGCCGGTGTGCCGGGCGCGGTATCGTTGGCGCGGGTTAGCGAGGTGGTCGGCGCGTTTTCCTTGACCACGAAGTTGCTGAGATTGAGCTGGCCGTTGCTGTTGAGCAGGACCCTCGAATAGAAATCGTCGAGCGTGATCTTGCCGACCTGCAGCTTGGTGCCGCGCTCGTTGTAGGCGGCCTTGATCTGCGTCAGGTCCAGGCTGCGCCAGCCGGCGAAGAGGTCGGAGGTGGCCTTGTCGAGCATGCGCACGCTGGCCAGGCCGACATCGCCTTTGTAAAAGACCTTGAGCTGGTCCTTGTCGCTGGCCAGCTTGATCTCGCCCTTGACGTTGAGCAGCGCGCTGGCGATATAGGCGTTGAGCTGCGCCGTGAAATACGGTTCCAGCGCCGCCACGTCCATCTGTCGGCCATCCAGCTGCAGGTCCACTTTGAGCGGCGCCAGCGTCACGGTGCCGCCGAGCTTCAGGGTGCCCTTGCGCTTGAACGCCGCGTTGGCGTCGAGCTGCAGCGGCTTGCTGAAATCGCTGCCGAAATGCTGCACTTTGATCTGTAGCGGCGACAAGCCCACCAGGATCGGTTGTTTCTGGGTGCGGTCGACCAAAGTGACGCCGGACTTGTCCAGGTCGATGCTGTCGATGCTGTATTTCCAGGCCTGCTCGGGAGCGGCGTTCTTCTGTTTGGCCGCCGCCGGTTTGGCCGGCGCGGCGCTGGTTTTCGCCAGCTTGAGCAGGTTGATGCTGCCGTCGGCAGCGCGCTCGGCGTTGATCGTCAGGCCGTTGATGGCGATGGAGGAGAGTTCGGCATTGTGCGCGCCGAGGTCGATCTGCCTGATGTCGGCCCTGATGTGGTCCAGCGCGACGACAGGGCTGCCCTTGGGCGCTGCGCGATCCGGATCGAGTCGCAAGCCGTCCAGGCTGACTTCACTGCTTCCTACCTGCAGGCCGAAGGCCGGACCGGACCAATCCGCCTTGACGGCGAGCTTGGCGCTCGCTGTGCCCTGGGACAGACGCCCGTTCAGTGCCGAAGCCAGATAAGGCTGGAAGGCGGCAAGTGCAACTTGCTCGATCGCGGCGCTGGCGTCGAGTTTGCCGTCGGCCAGGGTCAGGGAGCCATTGCTCGCAATGGTGCCGCCCTGGTCCAGGCTGGTCTGCACCGTGTATTGCCCCGGCTTGTGCGCCACGGTGGAGATATCGGTCAGCGTTACCGCCAGCTTGCTCAGGCCCAGGCTGGCACCTGCCTGCTGGTCCTGCACGTGAACAGCGCCGTCGTTGAGGGCCAGGTGCTGCAGGCCGAAGTCGAACGGCGCGGCCTGGGTTGGTGCGGCAGCCTTGCCAGGTGCGGCTGGTGCCGCCTTGGGACTCGCCGGCGCGGCCGACGACGGCTGTGCCGCCAGCTTGGTCAGGTTCAGCACGCCTTGCTTGTCGCGGGACACATTCAGCGTCGGATGGTCGATGCGCACATCGGACAAGTGAACCACGCCGAGCAGCGGCTCCACCGAGGCTGCGGCGACGTGCAGGGCATCGACGCTGAACAGCGGCCGCGCCGCGGTATCGGTCAGTGCCAGGCCCTTCAGGTCCACGGTGCCGCTGAGCTGGACCGAGGCATGGTCGCCGGTCATGGCGAACTGGATGTTCAGGTCGGTGGAGAGCTTGCCG
>JAQGNS010000095.1 GCA_028291705.1 Nevskia sp. | reverse complement strand
GATGCGCATTGCGATTTGTTTAGAAGTTTGGCCGGATACTAGCACAGCATTTCGGCCCGGAACCGTGCGCCGCGTCCGTGTAAATCCGCCGCGCCGATGCTATCTTGGAGGGTGTCCAAGACTGTTTCCCCATGCCCCTGATCCTTAGCCTGATCGCCGCCCTGCTCTACGCCGGGGCCGCCTGGAGAGCCGCGCGCAACACGCAGGCCGACGCGCTGTCGCAGCGCGCGCTGATTCCCGCAGCGCTGGCCCTGCACGCCGCGGCCCTGCTGCTGCAGACCGTATTCGGGGCCAAGCTGCAGATCGGCGTCGGCGAGGCCGCCTCGCTGCTGGCCTGGCTGTCGGCGCTGATGCTGTGGGTGTTCTGCCTGCGCGAGCCGCTGCAGGCCCTGGGCGTGGTCAACTACCCGTTCACCGCACTGTGCGCGCTGTGGCCGGCGCTGGTGAGCGGCGAGGTCAACCCGATCCCGCTCGACGACTGGCGCCTGGGCGTGCACATCGTATTGTCCCTGCTCAGCGCGGGATTGCTGACCCTGGCGGCGATCCATGCCCTGGCCATCGCCATCCTCGACCGGGTGCTGCACCGTCCGGACAGCATCGCCCTGGCGCGGCGCCTGCCGCCGCTGCAGACCATGGAGAAGCTGCTGTTCCAGCTGATCTTTGTGGGCTTCTTCCTGCTTTCCCTGACCCTGTGCAGCGGCCTGCTGATCATTCCCGACCTGCACGGCGAGCACCTCGCGCAGCTGATCCTGACCGCCAGCGCCTGGCTGATCTTCAGCGTGCTGCTGTGGGGGCGCCTGCGCTACGGCTGGCGTGGCCGCACCGCGATCCGCTGGGCGCTGTCCGGTTACGCCACCCTGGTGGCGGCCTATTTCGGCAGCAAGCTGGTGCTGGAACAGATTTTCAACATCCACTGGAGCTGAGCGAGTTCCACCGCGAAAAACCGACCTGAAGCACATTTGCTGCGCCGCAGCGCTTGACAGCAGACGGTAGGTTTCCGTAACTATGGTGGTCCGCGTTCCGCCCCCCAAGAGCGTTTTTTGGACGATATACCCCTATCCGCGTTGTTTGGCCTGCTGATACTCCTGGTCGGTCTCGCCGCATTCTTCGCCGGTTCCGAGACCGGTTTGATGATGCTCAACCGCTACCGGCTGCGGCATTCGGCCAAGCAGGGCAGCCGTAGCGCGCAGCTGGCGCAAAGCCTGCTGGAACGCCCCGACCGGCTGATCGGCCTGATCCTGCTGGGCAATGTCCTGACCAGCACCCTCGCCGCCTCTGTGGCCCTGCTGATCGGCTACCGGCTGGGCGGCCAGACCGGTGCCGCCGTCGCGCCGCTGGCGCTGACCTTCGTCCTGTTGATCTTCGGCGAGGCCGCGCCGAAAACCCTGGCCGCGCTCTACCCGGAGCGCGTCGGCCTGCCCTCGGCCTACGTCTACTGGCCGCTGCAGCGCCTGCTGTTCCCGGTGCTGGTGCTGGTCAACATGCTCAGCAATGGCCTGCTGCGCCTGTTCGGCGTAAGCCCGGAGGATGCCGCCCAGCACTCGCTGTCCGCCGAGGAACTGCGCTCGGTGGTGGCCGAAGCCGGCGCCATGATTCCGCAGCGCCACCAGCGCATGCTGCTGTCGATCCTCGACCTGGAGCGGGCGACCGTCGAGGACATCATGATCCCGCGCAACGAGATCCTCGGCATCGACCTGTCCGAGCCCTGGGACAAGGCCCTGGAAGTGATCACCGGCAGCAGCCATACGCGCTTGCCGGTATTCGATGGCTCCATCGACGAACTGAAGGGCGTGGTGCACCTGCGCAAGCTGGTGCGGCTGGCGGTGGGCAACGAGCTGAATCTGGATAGCTTGATGACCCAGGTGCGCGACCCTTATTTCATCCCCGAGGGCACGCCGCTCAACCAGCAGTTGCTCAATTTCCAGGACCAGAAGCGCCGCATCGGCTTCGTCGTCGACGAGTACGGCGACATCCAGGGCCTGGTGACGCTGGAAGACATCCTGGAAGAAGTGGTCGGCGAGTTCACCTCGGACCCGGCGACGCGGGTCAAGAACGTCTACCTCGACGCCGATGGCAGCGTGCTGGTGCATGGCTCGGTGACGGTGCGCTCGCTCAACCGCTCGCTCGGCTGGAAGCTGCCCACCGGGGGACCGAAAACACTCAACGGGTTGGTGCTGGAGAAGCTGCAGGAGTTGCCCAAGCCGGGCCGACGCCTGGAGATCAACAACTACCAGATCGAGATCACCGACACGCGGGCCAACGCGGTGAAGACCGCGCGCATCCGGCCGGTGACTGCCGCTACGGCGGCGCTCGCGGCGAGCCGCTAGCGGCGGCCTAGCGCACTGTCGGCTCCGCTTGGCTTGAACCGACCTACCCTGCTCCGATCTATGGCGGGGTGAGCTTTTCCTTGGCGATGAATTCCTGCAGGCCGTTCGCGGCCGTGGCCTTGACCTTGGTGCGCAGCTTGTCGGTCCAGCCCAGCAACAAGCCGGGAAGGCCGAGCGCCTGGCGCGACCAGCGGTAGAAGTCGAAGCGGTCGACGTGGCGCAGGATCAGGCCGTCGCGGAATTCGAATTCGGCGTCGATGATGTTATACACCTTGCGCCGGGTCATGCTGAAGCTGTACCAGGCTTCCCAGTGCGCGCTGCCGCGCGTGTCGTCGGCCTGCAGGTTGCCGAACTCCACCCGCAGGTCGGTGCCGCGCACGCACAACATGCGCCACATCGCGCCGACCTGCCAACCGCGCAGGTCGAACACCTCGTCGGTGAAATGCGCCTGAGGGTGGTAGCAGGCCGCCATGGCGGCGTAGTCGCGGCGCGAGAACGCCAGATAGAAACGTTGCAGCAGTTCGACATTCGGATGCATCGCAATCCTCTCCCTGGTGCTGCTTTTCTAGATATGCACGATCGCCTGATCCAGGCGCGCAACCGCGAACACTTCCATGTCGAGCTTGACCGTGCGACGCGGCCGGTTGGCTTCCGGCACGATGGCGCGCTTGAAGCCGTGCTTGGCCGCTTCCAGCAGGCGCTCCTCGCCGTTCTGCACCGGGCGGATTTCACCGGCCAGCCCCACTTCGCCGAACACCACCATATCGTGCGGCACCGGGCGGCCGCGGAACGAGGATAGCGCGGCCAGCAGCAGCGGCAGGTCGGCGGCGGTCTCCTGGATGCGCATGCCGCCGACGACGTTGGCGAACACGTCCTGGTCGGACAGGGCGATGCCGGCGTGACGATGCAGCACCGCCAGCAGCATGGCCAGGCGATTGCCCTCCAGGCCCAGCGCCACGCGGCGCGGGTTGCCGGCCTGCGAACCGTCCACCAGCACCTGCACTTCCACCAGCAACGGCCGGCTGCCCTGGCGCGTCACGGTGATGACGCTGCCCGGTACCGGCTGCTCGTGGCGCGACAGGAACAGCGCCGAGGGGTTGCTCACCTCGCGCAGGCCGCCGTCGGTCATGGCGAAGACGCCCAGCTCGTTGACCGCGCCGAAGCGGTTCTTCACTGCGCGCACGATGCGGTAGCGGCTGCCGACGTCGTGCTCGAAATACAGCACGGTGTCGACCATGTGCTCGAGCACCCGCGGCCCGGCAATGGCGCCTTCCTTGGTGACGTGGCCGACCAGCACGATGGCGCAACCGCTGGCCTTGGCGTAGCGCACCAGTTGCGCGGTGCATTCACGCAGCTGCGATACCGAACCGGGCGCCGCTTCCAGCGTGTCGGTGTAGAGGGTCTGGATCGAGTCCAGTACGACGAAGCCCGGCTTGGTGCGGACCAGCGTGTCGAGGATGGTCTCGAGCATGGTTTCCGCCAGCACCGGCAGGTCCAGCCGCGGCAGCCCGAGCCGGCGCGCGCGCAGGGAGACCTGAGTCAGCGATTCCTCGCCGGTGACGTAGAGCGTATCGAGGCGCCCTTCCAGGGCGGCCAGGGCCTGCAGCAGCAGGGTCGACTTGCCGATGCCCGGGTCGCCGCCGATCAGGATCACCGCGCCGGGCACGATGCCGCCGCCGAGCACGCGGTCCAGCTCGCTCAGCCCGGTCGGAATGCGCGCGGTATCCTCTTCCGCCACCTGGTCCAGACGTTGCACCGCACTGCTCGGCGCCACCAGGCCGGCGGCGGCGCGGCCGCGCGCCTTGGGCGCGGCCATGCCCTCGACCAGGGTGTTCCAGGCGCCGCACTCGCCGCACTGCCCCGACCACTTGGGATATTCGGCCCCGCAGTTCTGGCAAAAGAACACGGTTTTGCGGGCAGCTTTGCGAGACGTGACGGACTTCTCCATAGAAACGCGATTGTCTCAGATAGGGGGCGTTGAATACCCGGAAAAACGGTAGTATGCGGTCGATAAGTGCCCGTCAACAATTATTTGGATGTGGGCGGGGACGAGCGCCCGTCAACAATATTTGAATATCGGGATGTGGGCACGGCAAGCCGCCGTCGACACATCTGTATTGGGGCGGGAAGCAGCTCCCCGTCAATATGATTTGTAAGTGGGCAGGGAGTAGCTCCCTGTCAAGATGATTTATCAGTGGGCAGGGACAAGACCGAAAGTCCGATGGGGATTTGAATGAAGCAGGGATTCTTTCGTTCCGACTGGTTCGCCGCACTGGCCTTTGCGCTGGTGTTCGCCGTGGTCGCCTATGTGGCCTTCGGCAATGCTTTCCAGAGCGTGGAGCGCTCGGCCTACGATTTCGGAGTCAGTCATCGCAACCGCACGCCGTCGGATCGCGTGGCGGTCATCGCCATCGACGACCAGAGCATCCAGAACCTGGGCCGCTGGCCCTGGCCGCGCACCCTGCATGCGCAGCTGGTGGACAAGCTGCGCGCCGGCGGCGCCAAGGTCATCGGCAGCACGGTGTTCTATTCCGAGTCGGAGCAGGACGCCGGTGCGGCGGTGATCGACGACCTGGCCAAGTCGCTGCAGGCCTCGCCGCTGACGCAGCAGATCCCGGCCGAGATCGACAGCTTCAACGTCATGCTGCAGGACACCGCGCAGCACGACCGCGCCGTCGCCGGCATCGCCAAAGCCTACCGTCAGTCTTCGCTGGCCACCGAGTACGGCAAGAGCATCGAGGCGCTCAGCGCCAAGCTGGACGCGGCGCGCAAACGCCTGGCCGCGGACAACTCGCTGGCGCAGTCCTTCACCACCGCCGGCGACGTGCTGCTGCCGATGAGTTTTGAACTGGGCCGTCCGCAGGGACGTCCGGACAAGCCCCTGCCCGACTACATCCGCCGCTTCGCCCTCAGCCACATCGTCGACCGCATCGACGCCAAGAGCCATGGCGCGTTGCCGATCCCGACCATCAGCGTGCAGATACCGGTGCCCGAGCTCGGCACCGTGGCCGCCGGTGTCGGCGCGCTCAACTCCACCCTCGACCTGGACGGCGGCATCCGCCAGGAGCCGCTGGTCCTGCAGTACTACGACGAATTCTATCCCTCGCTATCGCTGCTGCTGGCGGCGCAGGCGCTGAACCTGAAGCCGGCCGACATCGAAGTGCGCCTGGGCGAAGGCGTGGCGCTGGGCGGACTCAACATCGGCACCGATGCGCAGTTGCGCATGTACACGCATTTCTACAACAGCCGCGACGACCGGCCGCCGTTCCCGGTGGACTCGTTCTACGACGTCTACGCCGGCAAGATCCCGGTGGAGAAGTACAAGGACAAGATCGTGCTGATCGGCGCCACCGCGCGCGGCATCGGCACCAGCTTCCCCACCCCGGTGTCGGCGGCGATGGCGCCGGTGCTGACCCTGGCGCATACCGTATCGAGCCTGCTGCAACAGGACTACTACGCGCGCCCGTCCTGGGCCGGCTGGGCCGAGTTGGCGCTGTATCTGCTGCTGGCCGCCTACCTGGCCTTCGCCGTGCCGAAGTTGCCGGCGGTCAACGCGGCGCTGGTCACGGCGGCCCTGGTGGTGGCGCTGTTCGTGGCCGAATTCGTCCTGCTCAGCGGCAGCGCCCTATGGCTCAAGCTGACCACGCCGGCGCTGTTGCTGGTGTTCGGCCACCTGTTCATGACGGTGAAGAAGTTCCGCATCACCGAGAAGCTGAAGAAGAGTTCCGACGCCGAAAGCGCCGAGAGCAACAAGATGCTCGGCCTGGCCTTCCAGGGGCAGGGCCAGCTCGACATGGCGTTCGAGAAATTCAAGCGCGTGGATGCAGTCGATGACCGCCTGCTCGACCTGATGTACAACCTGGCCCTGGATTTCGAGCGTAAGCGCCAGTTCAACAAGTCCGGCGCGGTCTACGAATACATCGCCAAGCACAATCCCAAGTTCAAGGATGTGCAGGAGAAGCTGTCGCGGGCCAAGAAGATGGAAAGCACCATCATCCTCGGCGGCGGCAGCCGCGGCGGCGCCAGCACCGCCGGCGGCACCCTGATCATGGGCGGCGACAACACGGTGGAAAAGCCCATGCTCGGCCGCTACCAGGTGGAGCGCGAGCTGGGCAAGGGCGCCATGGGCGTGGTCTACCTGGGCAAGGATCCGAAGATCGGGCGCATGGTGGCGATCAAGACCATGGCCCTGTCGCAGGAATTCGAGCCGGACGAACTGAAGGAAGTGAAGGAGCGCTTCTTCCGCGAGGCGGAAACCGCCGGCCGCCTGTCGCACCCCAACATCGTCTCCATCTACGATGCCGGCGAGGAGCACGACCTGGCCTACATCGCGATGGAATTCATCAAGGGCTACGACCTGGTGCGCCACACCAAGCCCAATGCCCTGCTGGAAGTACCAGAGGTGCTGAAAATCATCGCCGATGCTGCCGACGCGCTGGACTATGCGCACGGCAATGGCGTGGTACACCGCGACATCAAGCCGGCCAACATGATGCTGCTGGCGGACACGCGGGTGATCAAGGTCACCGACTTCGGCATCGCCCGCATCACCGACAGCAGCAAGACCAAGACCGGCATGGTGCTGGGCACGCCCAGCTACATGTCGCCGGAGCAGTTGTCGGGCAAGAAGGTCGACGGCCGCTCCGACCTGTTCTCGCTGGGCGTGACGCTGTACCAGCTGCTCACCGGAGCGCTGCCGTTCCAGGCCGATTCGATGGCGACCCTGATGTTCAAGATCGCCAACGAGCCGCAGGCGCCGGTGCTGACGCTGCGACCGGACCTGCCGCCGGAACTCGAGGACATCATCAGCCACGCCCTGCAGAAGCAGCTCGAAGCGCGCTATGCGGCCGGCCGTGATTTCGCGCGCGATCTGCGCGGGCTGCTCCGCTAACCGCGCGGCCGCATGTCGATGGCGCTCAAGGGCAAGGTGGCGACCGCTCTGCTGACCGATGTCGGCCAGGTGCGGGACAACAACGAGGATGCCATCGCCGAGGATGGCGACATCGGCCTGCTGATCCTCGCCGACGGCATGGGCGGCTACAACGCCGGCGAGATCGCCAGCGGCATCGCCACCGCCACCGTGCTCGACGTGGTGCGGCGCGAATGGCCGAAGCTGAAGCACGGCCAGGTCGACGGCGACAGCGGCTACAGCGTGGAATCCCTGCTGCTGCGGCAGGCGCTGGAAAACGCCCACACCACCATCTACCAGGTGGCGCAGAGCCAGCCGCAGTGCGCCGGCATGGGCACCACCGCGGTGGTCTGCCTGCTCCACGACGATCGCCTGTCCATCGCCTACGCCGGCGATTCGCGCCTGTACCGGCTGCGCGGCGGCAGGCTGGAGCAGATCACGCGGGACCACTCGCTGGTGGAGGAACTGGTGGCCCGCGGCCACTATTCGCGCGAGGACGCGATGCAGCTGGTGCGGCGCAACATCGTGACCCGCGCCCTGGGCGTCGAACCCACCGTGGAAGTGGACCTGATCGAGGAAGGGGTGGAGCCCGGCGACCTGGTGCTGCTGTGCTCCGACGGCCTCACCGACATGCTCGACGACGAGGGCATCCGCTTAACCCTCGTGCAGTTTGCTGATAATCTCAACACTGCGGCGGAAATGCTTGTCCGCAAAGCAAATGAGCGCGGCGGCAGGGACAACGTTTCAGTGGTGCTGGCACGGGTGGACGCCGCGTTTCCGCACAAGCGGCCGTGGTACGAGCGCCTGATCGAATGGTTTTGAGCAACGCGTCACAAAACGCTACACCAATGGGAACGGGGACTGTCTGACATGGCCAAGCTGATCATTACCGACGCCGAGGGCGCGACGCGGGATTTCCCGCTGAGCAAGGAACGCGTCAGCATCGGGCGCCATCCCGACAACGACATCAGCCTCAACGACAAGGCGGTGTCCGGCCGCCATGCCGTGGTCATCACCATCCTGCGCGACTCCTTCCTGGAAGACCTGAACAGCACCAACGGCACCCAGGTCAACGGCAAGCAGATCGCCAAGCATCCGCTGTCCAACGGCGACACCATCAGCGTCGGCCGCAACACCCTGAAATACCAGTCGGAAGTCGTCGCCGGTGAGGAAGACGATTTCGAGCGGACCATGATCCTGCGTCCCGGCCAGATGGGCGCGGCATTCGAGTCCCAGGTCAACAAGGCGGCGGCGTCCGCGCCGGGGCACGAGCCCCCGGCCGGCGGCAAGCCGCTGGTGGGCAAGCTGCGCGTGGCCTCGGGCCCGAACGCCGGCAAGGAACTGGAACTGACCAAGGCGCTGACCACCATCGGCCGCCCCGGCGTGCAGGTGGCGGCCATCACCCGCCGCGCCGATGGTTACTACATCGTCCACGTCGGCGGCAGCAGCGGCGGCCAGCATCCCCTGGTCAACGGCCAGGAAATCGATGCCCAGGCGCGCAAGCTGAACAACGGCGACACCATCGACCTGGTCGGCACCAAGATGACGTTCCTGCTCGGCGCCTAGCGCAGAGCACGCCGAAGCTGTCGATCGGGGCAGTGGACGACGCGACATAAAGCGCGGACGAAGCGGCATAGTCCCCTCCCGCCGGGGACCTTAAGCTGCAGGCACTTCAAGTCAAGGAATTCGTCATGCGCGCCCTCTACAATCTGCTGCTCGGCTGGCCCGAACGCATCGCCCAATATCTGCTGCCGCTGGGGCCGCTGCTGGCGCGCATCGTGACGGGCTGGGTGTTCCTGTGGAGTGGCTGGGGCAAGCTCAACAACCTGCCGCAGATCACCGAAAACTTCATCAGCTGGGGCATTCCCTTCCCGCACATCCTGACTCCGTTCACCTCGGGGGTGGAATTCTTCGGCGGCATCTTCCTGCTGCTCGGCCTGTTCACGCGCATCTCCGCCGGCGCCCTGGCGGTGACCATGATCGTGGCGATCAAGGCGGCCAAGTGGGATGACGTCGATTCACTGGAGACCCTGCTCGGCTTCGATGAAAGCGAGTACTTTGCGCTGTTCACCTGGCTGGCCATCGCCGGGGCCGGGAAGCTGTCGCTGGATCACCTGCTGGCGCGTTGGTACGGAAAGTCCGGCGATGCGGCCTAGGCGAATGCTGGCGGCTTGAGGATCGGCGGCTCCACCCGGCAAGCCCCATCGCAAGATGGGGCCGCTTTCAGTTGCGGTGGATGAAGTGGACCCGGTTGGTCAGGCCGCAGAACAGTTCGTAAGCCAGGGTGCCGGCCCAGCCGGCCACTTCTTCCGCCGGCAGCCCCGGGCCCCACAGCACCACCGTATCGCCCGCCCGGGCCTGCGGCAGGCCGCGCAGGTCGACGCTGATCATGTCCATGGAAACGCGCCCCACGATGGGCGCGCGCTGGCCATGGATCAACACCGGCGCCCCGGTGGGCAGGATGCGGTGCACACCGTCGGCATACCCCACCGCCACCACGCCGACCCTCATCCGCTCCGGACAGCGGAAGGTCGCGCCATAGCCCACCGTTTCACCCGCCTCAAGCTCTTGCACCGAGATCAGGCGGCTCTCCACGCACATCGCCGGGCGCAGGCCCAGCTCGGCGCCGGTGCTGCCGCCCGGCAAGGGGCTGGCGCCATACAACATCAGGCCCGGCCGCACCCAGTCGACGCGCGCCTGCGGCCAGACGATGAGGCCGGCGGAATTGGCGATCGAACGCGGCCCCGGAATGCCCTGCAGGGCCTGTTCGAAAGCCTGTACCTGGCGCTGCGTCATCGGGTTGTCGGCCTCGTCGGCGCAGGCCAGATGGGTGATCCAGCCCGCCAGGGTCCAGGCCGGGCGTGCCTGCAGCGCCGCCAGCAATTCCGCCGCGGCCGCCAGCGGAAAGCCGAGCCGGTGCATGCCGCTGTCGAGCTTGAACCACAGGGTCAGCGGCCGTTCCGGCGGCAGGCGCTGCAGCAACTCAAGCTGCCAGAAGTCGTGCACCACTACCTGCAACTGCAGCCGGGCCGCCTCTTCCGCCTCTTCCAGCGACAGCACGCCTTCGAGCAGGGTGATCGGCGCGGTCAGCGCGGCTTCGCGCAGGACCAGGGCTTCCTCCAGGCAGGCCACCGCGAAGGCGTCGACGCCGGCCTGCTGCAAGGCGCGGCCGACGGGCACGGCGCCATGGCCGTAGGCATCGGCCTTGATCGCCGCCATGACTTTCGAGCCCGGCGCGTACTCGCGCACCCGCGCCAGGTTGTGGCGGATGGCCGCGAGATCGATAGTGGCGGTGACACGGGGAATAAAGGGGGAAGTCATTGCAGCGTAGTTTCCGGTTTCCAGTCCCCGGTTTCCAGAGAAGCAGCAGGATTCTTTGCTCCCTGGAAACCGGACACTAAAGAGTCGCTACTGGAAAACGCCTCAGTTGTTGTAGGCGTATTCCGGCGCCAGGTTGTCGAAGCGCGTGTATTTGCCCAGGAAGGCGGTCTTGATCTTGCCGGTGGGGCCGCTACGCTGCTTGGCGATGATGATCTCGGCGGTGCCGGGCGCCAGCGATTCCTTGTTGTGGTAATCGTCGCGATAGACGAACAGCACCACGTCGGCGTCCTGCTCGATCGAGCCCGATTCGCGCAGGTCCGACATGATCGGCCGCTTGTCGGTGCGGCTTTCGAGCGTGCGCGACAGCTGCGACAGCGCGATGATCGGCACCTTCAACTCCTTCGCCAGCGCCTTCAGCGAGCGCGAGATTTCGGAGATTTCGTTGGTGCGGTTCTCGCGGTTGTTCGGCACCTGCATCAGCTGGATGTAATCGACCACGATCAGCGCCAGCGGCTGCTTGGCCGCGAGGCGGCGGGCGCGGCCGGCGAGTTCCTGCGGCGACAGCGAGCCGGTTTCGTCGATGAACAGCGGCGCTTCGCGCAGCAGGCCGCTGGCCGAGACCAGGCGGCTCCAGTCGTGATCCTCGAGGTGGCCGCTGCGCAGCGCCTGCTGGTCGATGCGTCCGAACGAGGACAACACGCGCAGGGCCAGCTGCTCGGCGGACATTTCCATGCTGAACACCACCGTCGGCAGCTTGCGCTCGATGGCGACGTGCTCGGCGATGTTCATGGCGAAACTGGTCTTGCCCATGCCGGGACGGCCGCCGACGATGATCAGGTCGGCTTCGTGCATGCCCTGGGTCATCTTGTCGAGTTCGATGAATCCGGTCGGCGTGCCGGCGAAGGCGTCCGGGTTGGCGCGCAGGCGTTCGAGCCGATCCTCGATGGCATCCATCAGGACCGGCATGCCCTTGACCTGGCTGGCCGCCTTGCTGCCGCGCGCGCGGATGGCGAAGATCTGCTGCTCGGCGACGTCGATCAGGGTGCCGGAGTGGCGGCCGCCCGGCTGGTAGCCGAGTTCGGCGACATCCTGGCCGGTGGCGATGAGGGCGCGCAGCACCGAGCGCTCGCGCACGATCTCGGCGTAAGCCTTGACGTTGGCGGCGCTGGGGGTGTCCGCGGCCAGGGTGCCGAGGTAGGACACGCCGCCGGCGTCGTCCAGCCTGTTCTGCTGCCGCAGGTGCTCGGACAGGGTGACGAAGTCGCAGGGCTTGCCCTGCCCCATCAGCTCGCCGATGGCGCGGAAGATGACCCGGTGATCCTGGGTGTAGAAATCCTCTTCCGAAACCTGGTCGACCAGGTCGTACCAGGCGCGGTTGTTGAGCAGCAGGCCGCCCAGCACCGATTGCTCCGCTTCCATCGAATGCGGCGGCTGCTTGGGGCTGGGCGCGAGCTTGCCCTGTCCGCCGCCGAGCGTTACCGGTTGTAGTGGGGTAGCCATGAAGCTGCGATTAGATACCTTTGTGATTGCGGCTGCGCTGGAACGGACGGTGGAATAGACGCCCTATAAGCCTGTGCGGCAATGGTGGAAAAGCCCTGGAACACACTGTGTATAAGTTCGCCGTGGACGGCAAGTGCCGGGCAGCCACGACAACACGGCAATACCCGGCGACAGCACCGGTTGAAGCCGGATAAACATCCATGTAAATAAACACTTGTGCTTATCGAGGCGCCGCCTTGAAAGCGCTGCCCAACGATCCCCGTGGACAAAAAAAATGGCCCGCCGAAGCGGGCCATTCCTGTACCGCGATTGCGTAAAGACCTAGCCCTTCTCTTCCTCGACCACCACCGTCAGCGCCACTTCCACTTCGGTGTGCAGGCGGGCGACGATCGTGTAGGTGCCGATGGTGCGAATGGCGCCGTCCGGCATGTCGATCTCGCTCTTCTTCAGGTCGAGCTTCTGGAGGTCGGCGGCACGGGAGATCTCGTTCGGGCCGACCGAGCCGTACAGCTTGCCTTCCTCGGCAGCCAGGGCACGCACCTTGATGACCACGCCGGCCAGCTTTTCGGCGCGGATCTTGGAGCCGTTGAGCGAGTCGTTGGCCTTCTTCACCAGCTCGGCCTTGCGCTCTTCGAACACCTTGCGGTTGCCTTCGGTGGCGGACAGCGCCTTGCCCTGCGGCAGCAGGAAGTTGCGGCCGTAGCCGGATTTGACCTTGACGGTATCGCCGAGGTCGCCGAGGTTCTTCACCTTCTGGAGCAGAATCAGTTCCATCGTGGTTCTCCTGGCTTACTCGTGACGGTCGGTGTACGGCAGCAGCGACAGGTAGCGCGCGCGCTTGATGGCGACGGCGAGCTGGCGCTGGTAGCGGGTACGCGTGCCGGTGATGCGGCTCGGCACGATCTTGCCGTTCTCGGCGACGTACTGCTTGAGGGTGGCGAGGTCCTTGTAGTCGATCTCGACCACGCCCTCAGCGGTGAACTTGCAGGACTTCTTCTTGCGGAAAAAACGGGCCATGGCTTAGACCTCCTCGGTGGCGGCGGGCGCGTCGGCATCGGCGGTTTCGCCGGCATCGGACTCGCTGGACTCGGCATCGGACGAGCGGGACTTGTACTCCGGCTTCTTGTCCTCTTCCGGCACCTTGAACAGCGGCGACTGTTCGGTCTCGCCGGCTTCCTTGCGGATGACCAGCTTGCGGATCACGGCGTCGTTGAAGCGGAAGGCGCTTTCCAGCTCCTTCAGCACGGCGTCGGAGCATTCGACGTTGAGCAGCACGTAGTGCGCCTTGTGCAGCTTGGCGACCGGGTAGGCCAGCTGGCGGCGGCCCCAGTCTTCCATACGGTGGACCTTGCCGCCGTCGGATTCAACCATAGCCTTGTAACGCTCGATCATGGCCGGGACCTGTTCGCTCTGGTCCGGGTGCACCATGACCACAATCTCGTAATGACGCATGTAGTCTCCTTGTGGATGATGGAGCCTGGTCGGAAAACCGGGCTCCGGTCAGTCCCCCGTGACGCAACCGGTGGGACAAGTTTCCCCCGGCATGGGCCGGAGTAATTACTCAAGTTTTTCCGGCCAAGGCCGGAAAAACGGCTTCACGGGTCAAAGCGACCCGAAAGGGGGCGGATTTTACGCGAACCGGCCGCGCGGCGCAAATGCCTGCTTTGGCTGGGATTTTGACCGGCGCAAGCGATCCAGCCGCAGCTCAGGGGCCAAGCGCGCAACATTGGGGGTTGGACAGCAGCTCCCGCGTCCGCGCGTCGGCCTGGGCCAGGTCGGCCGGGCGCATGCGGCTGCGCAGGTCAGCCAGCATGGCGTCGAAGCGCTTCTGCTCGCCGGCGGCTTCGAAGACCTGGTCCAGGGCGCTGAAGCTGGCATAAGCCTCGACGTTGTTCTGCGGCAGCACGTCACCCTCGGCGTACCAGGAGCCGAAGGTCCACAGGGCGGTGGCGCTGCCCTCGTCGCGCGCCCGGCCGAGGTAATCGACCGCCTCATGGTCCAGCCCCTCCTGCCTGGCCCGCTGTTCCGGGCTGCACTCGGAGATGTACTGGCAATACTCCCCTGGGGGCAGGTGCAGCGGCAGGTCGAGCTGGGCTTCCATCAGGCCGGCGTCCGCGGCCTGCTTCATCCAGTCGCGGTATTGGCCGCGCTGATCGGCCGGCACCCCGTCGCATTCGGCGTAGCGGCGCCGCAGGGTCTGTTCCTCGTTGGCCGGATCGTCCACGTCCCAGCCGCCGCGACGGCGCGTTTCGTAGGTGTGTTCGATGGTCTGTTCCAGGCCGGCCTTGTCCGCGGGCACGTCGCGGCATTCGTAGAGCAGCAGGCCCAGGCGGTATTGCGCCGGCCTGTCGCCGGCCTTGGCCGCCGGTTCCAGCTCGGCATAGGCCGGTCCATAGGGCGGTGCCGGGACGCTGAGGCGGGGCCGGCGCTGCAGACGGATGGTGACGCCGGAAGCCGAAACCACCTGTTTCACGGTGATTTGCGGAGGTGGGGATGCCGGATTTGTCGCCGCGGGGTTGCCCTGGACAGCCGTGGCCGCCTGTGGATGGGCCCCTGCACCGCTACCGGGACTGCCGAACCAGTACCAGGCTCCGAGCAAGGCGACCCCCAGGGCCGCCAGCGGGAGAAGCCAGCGTCGCCGCATCAGCTGCGCTGGCGGAAGGCTTCGTACAGGCACACCGCGGCTGCCACCGAGACGTTGAGGCTCTCGATACGCCCGACCATCGGGATACGCGCCAGGCGGTCGCAGGTTTCGGCGGTGAGCCGGCGCAGGCCTTCCGCCTCGCCGCCCATCACCAGCACCAGGGGGCCGGTGAAGTCGATATCGTAGATCGAGTCTTCCGCTTCCCCCGCCAGCCCGGTGATCCAGTAGCCGAGTCCCTTGAGCTTTTCCAGGGTGCGGGTGAGGTTGGTGACGGCGACCACCGGCACGCGCTCGGCGGAGCCGGCGGCGGCCATGCGCACGGCCGGGGTGAGGCCCACGGCGCGATCCTTGGGAATGATGATGGCGGAGACGCCCACCGCTTCGGCGCTGCGCAGGCAGGCGCCGAGGTTGTGCGGGTCCTGCACGCCGTCCAGCGCCAGGATCATGCGATCAGCGGTGGCCGGCACGTCCAGCACGTCCTCGCCCACCACGCCCGCCGCTTCGATCGCCGCCAGCACGCCCTGGTGCTTCAGCCCCGGGGCGTACAGGTCCAGCGTGTCGCGCCCGACGTTGCGCACGGTGACCTTGGCCTTGGCCGCGATCTCCAGCATGCGCTGCGCGCGCTGGTCCTTGCGCGTGTCCGACAGCAGGATCTCGCGCGGTTTGCGCTCGCCATCTTCCAGCGCGGCGATCACCGCGTGAAAACCACCGATATAAGTTTCAGCCATGGGCGGATTTTAACGGCAAGGCCGCCCTCAGTGCTTTTTCGGCTTGTTGCCGCCCTCGCCGCCGGACTTGCCCCTGGACGGGCCGCCGGACTGGCCCTTGCCCTGCTGGCCGCGCGAGCCGGGCTTGCCCTGCCCCTGCGGCGCGCGATCGGACTTGCCGGTTTTGCCGCCCCGGTCACCGCCGCTTCTGTCGCCGCCGCCACGGTTCTGGCCGCCCTTGCCGGGTGCGCCGCGGCTCTGACCCCGACCCTGGGCATCGCCGCCCGCGTTGCCGCGGTTCGCGCCGCCACCAGTGTTGGAGATTTCCAGGTCGATCTTGCGCTCGTCCAGGCTGACGCGGACGACGCGCACGCGCAGGCGCTCGCCCAGGGCGTAGACCTTCTTGCTGCGGCTGCCGACGAGGCGCTGGTGGCGCGCGTCGAACTCGAAGAAGTCGTCCTGCAGGTTGGAGACGTGCACCATGCCTTCGATGTACAGGCCTTCCAGTTCGATGAACAGGCCGAAGGAGGCGACGCTGGTGATGACGCCGGCGAATTCCTCGCCGACGTGGTGGCGCATGAACTCGCACTTGAGCCAGGTGGAGACGTCGCGGGTGGCGTCGTCGGCGCGGCGCTCGGCCATCGAGCAGTGCGTGCCCAGGGTTTCCATCTGCTGCAAGGTGTACTCGAAGGTCTTGGGCTTGCCCTTCAACAGCACATGCTTGATCGCCCGGTGCAGCAGCAGATCCGGATAGCGGCGGATCGGCGAGGTGAAGTGGGCGTAATGGGTCAGCGCCAGGCCGAAGTGGCCGGTGTTCTGCGGGCTGTAGCGGGCCTGCATCAGGGAGCGCAGCATCACGCTCTGCACCAGGCCGGCATCCTCGCGGCCCTTGAGCTGGCCCAGGGTCTTGGCGTAGTCGGCGCCCTGCGGCGTGGAGCCGCCGGACAGGCTCAGGCCGCGGCCGGCGAGGAACTCGCGCAGCAGGGCCACCTTGTCGCCGTCGGGCTCGGCATGGACGCGGTACAGCGCCGGCATCTCGTGCTTTTCCACCAGCTTGGCCGACTCGACGTTGGCCGCGATCATGCACTCCTCGATCAGGCGATGGGCAACGTTGCGCTTGACCGGCACGATCTTCTCGATCTTGCGCTCGGTGCCGAACACGATCTTGGTCTCGGTGCCTTCGAAGTCGATGGCGCCGCGCTTCTCGCGCGCGGCGAACAGCGCGTCGAAAACGCCCTTGAGGGTCTGCAGCGGCTTGACCAG
>JAQGNS010000085.1 GCA_028291705.1 Nevskia sp. | reverse complement strand
GTCGTACAGCCTGCGCACGCATTCGCCGCAGATATTGGCCTCGGGCCCGCGGAACAGGCTGCGCAGTTCCTGCGGCCCCTTGCCGCAGAACGAACAGGTGAACTCTTGTTCCTGCTCCTCGGTCATGGCCCAGTGTAACGCGAGACCGGCGCCTCGATCGGCGCGGTTGCCCGGCAAGAAGGCTTGAATCGGCTACCGTCAGTTCGCCGCAGCCGCATCCTTGCCGGACGGCGCGGCATCCACCTTCGGCACCGCGACGTGCGGCCCGATGTTGCGGTCGAGGAAGGCGAGCATTTTCCGATAGAACTCCTCGCGGTTCTTTTCCTCGTAAAAGCCGTGCCCCTCGCCCGACTTCACCAGCCACTCGTAGGGGTAGTGGCGCGCGTCGAGGGCCCGGCGCAGTGCCTTGGCCTGGTTCACCGGCACACGCTCGTCCTCCTCGCCATGCACGATCATCACCGCGGCCCTGAGGTGATCGATATAGGTCAAGGGCGAGGCCGCCTTGAGCCGGTCCGTGCCGGTGCCGACGAACTCGTCGAGGAAGGTGCGGCCGCGTGATGTGCCGGAAATATCCGTATCGCTCTTCCACAGACCGAGATCGTAAACCCCGGCGTAGCCGATGGTGCAGCGATACAGGTCCGGCTCGCGCACCGCGCTCATCAGCGCGGCGTAACCACCATAACTGCCGCCATAGATGCAGATACGCCCGGCGTCGGCGATTCCCTGGGCAATGGCCCAGCGGGTGCCGTCGGTAATGTCGTCGATCATCACGCTGTCCCAGCGCTGCCGCCCCGCCGCCATGAAACTCATTCCATAACCGCCGGAGCCGCGAAAATTGACCTGCAATACCGCGTAGCCGCGGCTGGCAAGCAGCTGTGTCTCCGCGTCCCAGCCCCAGGTATCGAGAATGCCGAGCGGGCCGCCGTGCGGATTGACCACCAAAGGCAGGTTCTTGCCTTCGGCGCCCAGCGGCAAGGTCAGCAGCCCATGCAGGGACTGGCCGTCACGCGCCTTGAATTCCACCGCCTGCTGCGGGCTCATCCGCTCCGCGTCGATCCATTCGCGCTGCGAAGCCAGCAAGTCCGCATGCATGGTCGCGGTATCGAACAGATAGTAGTCGCCCGGACTGCGGTCGCCATGCACCCGCAACACCACCTTGGCGCCGTCGGTGGTGGCCGACACCGGCACCACCACCTGGCCGGGGAAACTTTTCTGCAGGCCCCTGAGCTTCGCCGCATCGGGGTGGGTGCTGTCCAGCACGCGTTCCCAGGGCGGCGCTCCCGTATACAAGGCCGCAATCGGCTCCTTGCCGTCGAAGGACATCACCAGATCCGACACGTCGGCGGCGCCATCACAGCTCAGCTTGCGGCGCGCTCCGCTATCCAGGCTCTGTTCGACCAGGCACAGCCGGTCGCCATCCTCGGTGGACAGCAGGAACACCCGGTGATTGTCCACGGACAGCGCCTTCGGGATGATTGCCGCATCCTTGAATTCACCGCTGTTGATCAACTTCCATTCGCTCTTCTCATCCTCCTTGACGTAACTCATCAGTTGCGAGTGTTCGTCGGAAGAAAGCGCATAGCGCGCCTGGCCCTCGGCATCGGCGAGGAACTGGGTGAAGCTCCGCGTCGGCCCGACACTGACCAGCTCGCGGGCGCCGCTATATACATCGAGACGGTCGATTTCGCCTAAGTCCGGATGCAGCGCATTGGTGAAATCATTGACCTGGATAATGGCTTTGCGCCCGTTTTCCGGCAGCGCCCTGATCACGGAGGCGAAGCGCTCTTCGGCGTCGGCATTGAACCGGAAGTGGCTGGCGAAGGGCGCGTCGAAACCGCGGTAGCCGAACAGGTATTTCAGCGGCCTGCCGCTGGTCTTTTCCGCATCCAGGGCCACCAGCTCGCCGGTCAGCCGCGGCTGGGCCAAGGCGCCCTGCTGCTCGGCGAAAGAAATCACCACGCGATCAGCCCCGACCCACCAGTATTGAGCGACACGGCGATCCTTGCCAAGCTTCATGCCGCCGCTGATCCGGCGATCCGCCAGGCTGACGATGGCAAGGTAATCGCTGCCGTCGAGGTAACGGACTTCAGCCAGGTATTTGCCGGTCGGGGAAATCTTGACCCTGGTGATGTCTTCGTCCCGGGCGAAGTCCGCTACCGGAATTTCCGCTGCGTGCACCAGCAATGACGCCAACGCGGCCAGCCACAGCAAGTGACGCATCTGTTCCCCCAGGCCGATCCTGTGCGGTACGCCCCCGTCCGCATCGGCACAGTGTAGTACGGCGCATCGGGCAAAGGCATTCCACCGGGCAAAAAGAAACCCCCTCTCCGCGCTGGCGGGAGGGGGTTGCGATGACAACCCGCAGCAGTCTTTGTACTACGCCGCTTGCGCCTGATTCTCCGCCGCCACCGCATCGGCCAGCGAGACGTTGCCGCGCGCAGCTTCCGGCGCCGCCTTCATGCCGGTCGGGATGAAGACGCCCTCGGACTGCTTGAGGAACTCGTCCTTCTTCGCGCGCGGGTTGTAGAACTGCTTGTACCAGAGGCGCGCCTTGCGGAAGGCGCCGTCGCTGGGCATGAACATGCCGTTGATGCAGGCGCGCTTGTTGGACCACACCTCGAAGTCCTGCGAGAAGGCCTGCAGCGCAGCGGCCTGGTACATGCGCGCCGCTTCCGCATCCTGCGCGGTGACCTTGGGCGCATTGCTGGGCGAGCGCACCATCAGGGCGTGCCACACCTGCACCGTGCCATCCTCGACCGAGGTGTGCATGATCAGGATCACCGCGTCATGGGTGCCGGACATGCGCGACAGCAGCACGCCGGGACCGTGATAGACGGTATCGGTGATCAGGATCGGACTCTTGCCATCGCTGGTCACCAGGGTGCGGTGCGGGCCGCCCTGGCGCTGGATGGCGAGGTGGCCGCGGAATTCGTTCTCGAAGAAATTGACGATGGAGCCGTGCACCGGCTGCAGGTGGGTGCAGTCGGCGATGTTGTCGATGATCTCCTGCTGGTGGCACTTGAGCTGCCCCAGGTGATCCCACTGGTGGCGCACCCAGCCGGCGTCGTTCCACTCCGCCAGGTCCGGCGCATCCCACTCGGGCTCGCCGCCTTCCGGGTCGTGCCAGACGAAGACCGCGCCGAGCCGCTCCGCCACCGGCCAGGAACGCACGCAGGCGGCCTTGGGGATGGGCAGGCTGGAGAACGGGATCTCGTTGCACTTGCCGTCGGCGCCGAAACGCCAGCCGTGGTAGGGGCAGCGGATCGAATCGCCCTCGATCTGGCCGTCGTGGGTGACGTAAGAGGTGGTGTTCTTCGCCAGGTGCGTGCCCATGTGCGGGCAGAAAGCGTCGAGCAGCACGATCTTGCCGCTCTTGCCGCGGTACAGCGCGAAATCCTGACCGAAAAACTTCAGCGGCAGGGGCTTGTCCTTCAGCTCCGCCGCGTCCGCGACCATGAACCAGCCGCGCGGGTAGGTGAATTCGCCGAGTCCGTAATCCTTAGTGCCAGCCATCCTGGTCTCCTCCA
Source organism: Nevskia sp. (assembly GCA_028291705.1). Lineage (GTDB taxonomy): Bacteria > Pseudomonadota > Gammaproteobacteria > Nevskiales > Nevskiaceae > Nevskia. The sequence goes on along the minus strand of JAQGNS010000085.1, from coordinate 80 downwards.
GAGGCCATCCCGATGTCGAGGGCTGCATTTTTCCGCCAAAAGCGCCGCATCACATCGTCCACTCGGGTGAAGGATGGCGA
>JAQGNS010000210.1 GCA_028291705.1 Nevskia sp. | reverse complement strand
TCAGCCCGGGATCCTCCACCAGCAGGCGGCGCTGCTCTGGATGCTGCCATAGCCGGTAGGCCATGTTGCCGATCAGCTTGGTGGTGGTTTCGTTGCCGGCGATGGCCAGCAGGATCAGTGTGCCGATGACTTGGTCACGGCGCAGCACGCCGTCCTTCTCGCAGCGCATCAGGATGCCGATGAGATCGTCGCCGTACGGGCCATCAGCATGCTGCGCGGCATGCTCACCGAAGTAGGTCGCCATGTTCATGTAGCCGGAAACGTTGCGCTCCGACAGGTCATGCTGCTTGTCCTCGCGTGCGATCAGGTCGTCGGCCCAGCCGCGCACCTTGTCCTGGTCGGCCTTCGGCACACTGGTCAGGCTGGAAATCACATCCATCGGCAGGAAACAGCCCAGGTCGGCGACGAAATCGAACTTGCCGCTGCGCAGATGCGGCTCGATCAGTTCGGCGGTTTTCCTGCGCGTGTAGTCTTCCAGACGTTTGATGCGGTCCGGCGTCATCAGCGGCGCAAACAGGTTGCGCACCCGGGTGTGGTCCGGCGGATCGCTGAAGATGAACATGGGGAACGGCAGCTTCTCGCCGGAATCCGGTTCGAGCGACACCGCGCCGGTATTGATAAAAGTCCTGAAATCGCGGAAGGCCCGGTTGACGTCCTCCCATTTGGTCAGCAGCCAGATGCCCAGTTCCTCGTTGTAGTACACCGGATCCTGTTCCCGGAGTGCCTGGTACTGGGGATAGGGATCCCAGTGGAAGCGGTGATCGTAGGGATCGAGATGGGCCTGGTTCATGGCTGTCGCCTGTGTTTGTTGTTTGAGTGGCGGTCGGGGCCAGCTAGGAGCCGACGCCCTGCGACTTGGGCAACCTGATTTCCATGCCGTCCAGCGCCGCGGTAACCACCACCTGGCAGCCCAGGCGGCTGTTATCGCGCCGCCCCTCCACCGCTTCGAGCATGGCCAGTTCACCGGAGCCCGCCTTGGGCAGACTGCGCAGCCGCTCTTCCGGCAGGTAGCAATGGCAGGTGGCGCAGGAGCAGATGCCGCCGCACATGCCTTCGACGCCAGGCACCATGTTCAGCGTGGCGCCCTCCATCAGGTTCATGCCTGCTTCCACGGTCACGGTATGGCAGGTGCCGTCGTGCTCGATGTATTTGAGTTGAATCATCTGTTCACCTTGATCCGCCCGACGAGATCCCCCTCAGGCGGTTACGGTCTTTGCCGGCTTCACGGCTTCCTGGGCATCCAGCACCTTGGCCTGGCGGTCACGCAGGTCGTAAATGGTCCAGTCATGATTGTTGTTGCGGTACCGGCTGTTGTCGACCTCGGCGCGGTCGGTATAGAACTGGGTATACCAGCGGCGCAGCTTGGCGATGGGGCCATCGTTGGCGCAAAGCATCGGCGAGGAGCGGTACAGCTTGCGTTCCCAGATGTAGACGTCTTCCATGAAGGCATCGTAGGACGCCTTGCAATAACCCTGCGCGGCGGCGTCCAGCATTTCCGGGGTGAACTGCTTGGGATCGGCCTTGACGATGACACCGAACCAGTATTCCAGCGTGTTCTCGTCCACCGGGCACCAGGCGGTGAGGATGATGCTGTCGAACTGCGCGCTGTCCTGTGTCTGCCAGGTGTATTGGTAGGAGGGTCCGTGGCTGATCGAGCGGACGTAGAGCTTGTCATCCTGCACGTCGGCCGCCAGGCGCGTATGCGTGCCCCACATCAGCTCGCCGCACATATGGCCGTTCCACACCGGCAGCCAGGTGTCGACGTTGTAGCCGTGGATGGGCAGCAGATGGCCCTTGTCCACGGTGTTCTCCATCACTTCGCGCGGGTGCGTCTTGATGGTGATCTTGAAACGGTGCCAGGCCTTGGTCCAGCCGGCGGCGGCGTATTCCTCCAGCGGCAGGATGTCGAAGTCCGGCGGCCCCTGTTCGTGGTCGTGCCAGGCCAGGACGGTTTCATTGATCTCTTTGACGACGTAGGCGCGCGTCCGGGCCTTGGGTGGAATCTTCTCGCAATAAGGAATCTTCACGCACTGGCCGCTGCCGTCGTAGGTCCAGTTGTGGAAGGCGCATTGCAGCAGGTTGCCCTTGACCGTGCCGGCGGAGAGATCCGCACCCAGGTGCGGGCAGAACGCGTCCATACAGCGCACCTGCCCATCCTCACCGCGGTAGATCACCAGGCGCTGCCCGAAGTAATCGCGCGCCACCGGTTTGCCGGTTTCGAATTCGTCGCTCCAGCCGAGCATGTGCCAGCCGCGCGCATAGCGCGGCGAGCCGTCCGGCAGCCGCGGAATGGTCAGCAGGTTGCGTTGTACTGTCGCGGCACTGCTTCTTTTGAGATCGTCGGCCATGCTATCGCTCCGTCACATCAAGGCTGCTTGAAATTCATGCTATGGATAAAAAACATTTTTGTCAAAATGTTTTTTATCCATTTAATGCGATTGTTCACCACTACGTCACCGGCTTCGCATCGAAAAATACCGCTTCGATGATTTCCGCCAGGCGCGCCGTCGCGGGCAGCTCCAGGCCAAGCTGTGCCGCGCTGGACAGGGCCGCGGCGAGATCCTTGTGGCCTAGCGCCGCGAAAGGCCCGAAGGCCTTGCGCACGGCTTCCGCCCCCGCCGCGGACAACTTGCCGCGATTGCCGATGAAGGCCTCCATCTGCGGCGTGACCACGCCGTTGGCGCGCCCCACCTCGATCAGCAGCGCCGGATCGAGCCCGCCCGCACGGGCCAGCGCATCTGCCTCGTGCATGGCGGCGAAAGCGGCATAGGTCATCAGGTTGTTGCACAGCTTGAGCGCGATGCCGGTGCCGACCGGACCGGCATGGATGATCTTCCCACCGGAGGTGGCGAACACCGGCCGGCAACGCTCGACGATCTCGACCGGACCGCCAACCATGTAGGCCAGCGTGGCCGCTTCGGCACCCGAAGCGCCGCCGGTTATGGGGGCGTCGATGAGATGGATGCCGCGCTCCGCTGCCTGCCGCGACCAGCGCAGCAGAGCGGCCTGGGTCACCGTGCTGTGCACGGCAATGACGCTGTCGGCCGCCATGTTCCGCAGCAGGCCGGCGGCGCCCCGCAGCAAGGATTCCACATCGCCGTCGTCGCGCACGCACAGGCCGATGATGCGGCATTCGCCTGCCATCGCCCGCGGCGTCGCCGTGTAAGCACCGAGGCTGGCCAACTCGTCCAGCGGTGTCTGCGCCACGTCGTGAACATACAGCGGCTCGCCCAGCTTGAGCAGGTGCCGGGCCATCGGCTTGCCGATATTGCCCAGGCCGACGAAGCCCAGGCTCATGTCGGTGCCTGGTCCTGCTTCCAGTCCGATTCCAGCATCTTCGGCGTCAGCATGTTGGGGCGTACTTCCATGAACTCCACCGCGACGCCGGGCGGCAGTTCGAAACAGGAGGCGATGGCCGCGCCGATGGTTTCAGCCTGGGCGGCGCCGTCGAACTTCGGCCCCTTGCCGAGCCAGTCCTGCATCGCCTCGCCCAGCGCGGCCGGATCGAAGTTGGCGACGCTGCCGGTGGCCACAGCTCCGGGGCTGAACACGGTGACCATGATGCCGTCCCGCTTCACCTCGTGGCGCAGCTCCTTCGAGAAATGCTCCAGCGCCGCCTTGGCCGAGGAGTAGAGGCCGAGATGAGAGAACTCGTTGTCGTTGCGCACACTGGCCGAGGAGACGTTGACGATACGGCCGCCGCCGTTGGCGCGCAGCCGCGGTATGGCACTCTGGCAGGTGAAGATGGCGGAGATGAAGTTAAGTTCCAGCAGCTTGCGCACCTCCGCTTCCGGCATGATCTCGAGACGGCGGGCAAACTGGAAACCGACGTTGTTGACCAAGCCGTCGAGCCTGCCCCACCTCTCGCCCACGGCGACAAAGGCTTTCTCGACGGCGGCCTTGTCGCAGACGTCCACGGCGATGCCGATGGCGCGATCGGTTTTGAGCGCCGCAATGGATTCGTCGAGGCGCGACTTGTCGCGGGCCAGCAGCGCCACGCGAGCGCCACGCTCCAGCAGCACCTGCGCGGTCGAGAGGCCGATGCCCTTGGAGGCGCCGGCGACGACGATGACCTGATCCTTGACCTGCCAAGCGTTCATGGGCATCTCCCTAAGGCCGCATCCATTGGCCGCCATCCACATTCATGATCAGCCCGGTGACCCAGCCGGCATCATCGGAGAGCAGGAACATCAGGGCCTTGAGCAGGTCTTCCGGCGTGCCCAGCCGCGCCAGCGGCATGGCGGCGACCATCCCCTTGATATAGTCCTCGGGCACCTTGTCGCGTAACGCCTGGGTATCGGTAGGGCCGGGTGCGATGGCATTGACACGAATACCCCTGGGGCCCAGCTCCCGCGCCAGCACGCAGGTGATGCCGTTGGTGGCAAGCTTGGTGAAGGAGTAATAGTCGTAGTTCATCCAGGCGGCGGTGGAGGACTGGTTGACGATGGAAGCGCCTGCGCCCATATGCGGTGCGCAGGCACGGGTCATCACCACCGAGCCGAGCATGTTCACGCTCACCACCTTGTTGAGGTAGGCCAGGTCCACTGTCATCAGGGGATTGAAGTCGAGGGTACCGAACATGGCGGCGTTGTTGACCAGGTAGTGGATGGCGCCGTACTTGTCCTTGACCTGCTTCGCCAGGTTGGCGGCGGAGCTTTCGCTCGACACATCCACCTTGACGAACAACGCCTCGCCGCCGGCCTTGCGGATTTCGCCGGTGACGCGCTCGCCCTGCGCCTCGTTGATGTCCGCCACCACCACCTTGCACCCAGCCCTGGCCAGGCCCTTGGCATAGCCTTCGCCAATGCCCTGCCCCGCCCCGGTCACCACCGCCACCTTGCCTGTCAGGTTCACGCCTCTATCTCCTCACGAGTTGTTGTTATGCGGACGCGTCTCAGCCCGGCACCGCGACGGTCTTGGTCTGCAGGTACTCTTCGAAGCCCTGTACGCCCATCTCGCGGCCGATGCCGCTCTGCTTGTAGCCGCCGAAAGGTGAATCGGGCGCGTAGAAATTGGCGCCGTTGATGTTGAGCGTGCCGCTGCGGATGCGCCGCGCCATGCGCAGGGCGCGCTCCGGGCTGCCAAAGATGGAGCCGGACAGGCCATAGATGGAATCGTTGGCGATGCGCACCGCGTCATCGTCGTCCCGGTAGGGAATCGCCACCAGCACCGGCCCGAAGATCTCTTCCTGGGCGATGCGCATGTCGCTGCGCACGTCGGCGAACAGCGTCGGCTCGACGTAATAGCCCCTGGACAGGTGCGCCGGCTTGCCGCCGCCGCAAACCAGCCGCGCGCCCTCTCGCTTGCCGATCTCGATGTAGTCCAGCACCCGTGCCTGCTGCCGAGCGCTGATCAGCGGCCCCATGATCTGCCCTTCACCACGGGGATCGCCATAGGGCAACTGGGCAAAAGCGTACTTGAGGAACTCCACCCCTTCCGCATAGCGCGACTGCGGCAGCAGCAGCCGCGTCGGAATGGCGCAGCCCTGGCCGGCGTGATAGCACACGGCGAAGCCGCTGAGCAGGGCGGTATTGAAGTCGGCGTCGTCGAGCAGGATGTTGGCGGACTTGCCGCCGAGTTCGAGAAACACCCGTTTCACCGTACCGGCCGCCTGCGCCATGATGCGGCGGCCGGTAGCAGTGGAACCGGTGAAGGACACGACGTCCACGCGAGGATCGGCGCTGAGCACTTCGCCCACGGCCGCGGGGTCGGCGGAGGTCAGGACATTGAGCACGCCGGGCGGCAGATCGGTCTGTTCCGCCGCGATCCTGCCGATGAGCGTAGCGGTCCAGGGCGTCTCCGGCGCCGCCTTGAGCACCACGCTGCAGCCGGCGGCCAGCGCCGGGCAGATCTTGGCCATGTTGATCTGGAACGGGAAGTTCCACGGCGAGATGGCGGCGACCACACCGGCCGACTCCTTCCAGATCAGACGCTTGCTCGGCACGCCCATGGTATTGACCACCGGCAGCTCGCTGTCCCAGGCGTAGCGCTGCATCAGGTCAAGGTAATAATCGAGGATGGCGATGGGCCCGTCGCCCTGTGGACCCTGGCGGGTGATGGCCATGGGCGCGCCGGTTTCCGCCGATGCCTGCTCGCACAGGGCCGGCGCCGCGGCGCGCAGGCCGTCGCGCAATTGCGTCAGGCATTTCCTGCGCAGTTCGCGATTGGTGGACCAGTCGCTTTCGTCGAAGGCCCGCCGCGCGGCGGCGATGGCCGCTTCCGCATCCGCGGCGCCCGCATCCGCCACCATGCCGATGGCCTCCTGCGTCGCTGGATTGATGTTGGGATAGCGCTTGCCGGAGCGCGCCTCCACCAGCCTGCCGTCGATGAGCAGGCGCGCCTCGCCCTGCCCGGCGCTGGAATCGGTCTGTGTTACGGCTGCCGCTGTGCTCATGCGTTCCTCCGGATGCGGCCCGCCGCCGCGCCTGCACCGGGCGGGGCTGCCTTTGTAATGAGTCGATGCTAGTCGCATAAAACATTTGTGTCAAAATGTTTTATGCCATAAAGTCGTGACAACCATAATGACGACAGCCGTGGAATCGCGCGCGGCGGGAGCGAGCATGCACAAGTCCGGGTTCAAGGCACTGCTGATTACAGTGCTGCTGGCGCCTTTTTGCCAGGCTGCCGCCGGCGATGCCGCTGCCGCGCAGTGGCCGAGCGTCGGCGGTGGTCTGGAGAGCCAGCACTATTCGCCCCTGGCCGATATCCGCAAGGACAATGTGGCGAAGCTCCAGGTGGCCTGGACCTATCACAACGGTGACTTTTCCAAGGGCAACGCCAGCCACGGCGGCACCGCGCTGCAGGTCACCCCGCTGATGGTCGACGGCACCCTGTATTTCTGCACGCCCTACAACCGCATCGTCGCGCTGGATGCTGAAACCGGCGGCGAGAAATGGACCTTCGACGCACACGCGAAGCTGGACGGCGTCTACACCCCGGTGTGCCGCGGCGTGGCTTACTGGCGTGATGCGCAGGCTGCCGCGGACACACCCTGCCGCGAGCGCATCTTCATGAACACGCTGGATGCGAAGCTGTGGGCGGTGGACGCGGCCAACGGACGCGCTTGCAAGGATTTCGGTGACGCCGGGAAAGTCGACCTGCTGCACGGCATCGGCGACGTGCGGCTGGCCGAGTATTACCCCACCTCCGCCCCGCTGGCGGTGAACGGTGTGGTGGTAGTCGGCGCCTTCGTCAAGGACGGGCAGCGGCTGCATGCGCCGGGCGGCGCGGTGCGCGCCTTCGATGCGCGCAGCGGGGAATTGAAGTGGGTGTTCGATCCGGTGCCGCCGGGCATGCACGCGGTAAGCGCCGAAGAGGTCAAACACGGCGCCACCCTGACGCGCGGCACCCCCAATGTCTGGGCGCCGATGTCGGCCGACCCCGCGCACGGCCTGATCTACCTGCCCACCGGCAATCCCTCGCCCGATCACTACGCCGGCGCCGAGCGCGGGCAGATGGATTATTACGGCTCTTCCGTGGTCGCGGTGGATGCCGACAGCGGCGCGGTGCGCTGGCACTTCCAGACGGTGCACCACGACCTGTGGGACTACGACGTGGCGGCGCAGCCGGTGCTGTACCAGCAGCGCGTCGACGGCAAGGAGGTGCCGGCACTGATCCAGGCCACCAAGACCGGTCAGGTATTCCTGCTCGACCGCCTCAGCGGCATGCCGTTGTTCCCGGTGGAGGAACGCCCGGTACCGGCGTCCACCGTGCCCGGCGAAACCGCCTCGCCGACCCAGCCCTTCGCCACCCGGCCAGCACCCCTGGCGCCGCTGAACATCACGCGCGACGACCTGTGGGGACTGACCAGCTACGACAAGCGCAAATGCCGGGAGCAGTTCGACGCCCTCGACTACAAGGGCATCTTCACCCCGCCCTCGCTCAGGGGCTCGCTGGAATACCCGGGCCTGGGCGGCGGCGTCAACTGGGGCTCGGTGTCGGTGGATCCGGTGCACAACCGCATGGTGGTCAACCTGCAAACCGCGCCGTTCACCCTCAAGCTGGTCAAGCGAGCGGAATACAAAGGCAGCACCGCGGGCAGCGACCTCGTCGGCCTCGGCCCGCAGGAGGAAACGCCCTACGTGGTCCTGCGCGGCCCCTACCTCTCGCCCTGGCAGACGCCCTGCGTGCAGCCGCCCTGGGGCAAGCTGGTGGCGATCGACCTCAACACCGGCAACAGGCTGTGGGAACACGAACTGGGCACGCTGCACGGCCTCGCCCCACTGGTCGGTGACCGCCTGCACTGGGGAACGCCGAACTCCGGCGGCTCGCTACAGACCGGCGGTGGCCTGGTCTTCATCGCCGCCACCATGGACAAGTATTTCCGCGCCTTCGACGCCGATACCGGTGCGGAACTGTGGCGCACCGAACTGCCCTACGCCGGCAACGCCACCCCGCTCAGCTACCGGGCGCGGCCCGGCGGGCGCCAGTTCCTGGTGATCGCCGCGGGCGGCCATGCCCCCCTGGGCACGGAGCCGGGCGACGCCATCGTGGCCTTTGGCCTGCCGGCGCAGTAGCGCTGCCGGCACGCTGCGGATACCCTCGGCCGATCTCCAAGTAATCCATTTGGCCCTGTTGCAGCATCAAAGCTGCAACAGCCATCGTCAGTCGAGACCGCCCATGTCAACCCGAGCTTCCCTCAGCCTCCTGCTTGCCGCCGCCCTGCTTGCCGCCCAGCCGGCTTCGGCCGGCACCCTGCACGACATCATCGGCGACATCACCGGGCCCGCGGTACGCGGCTCCGGCACCATCAAGACCGAGACCCGCCAGCTCGGCGCCTTCGACGTGATCCAGTCCAAGGGCAGCGTCGATCTCGACATCAGGATCGGTCCGCAGTCGGTCACAGTGGAGGCGGATGACAATCTGTTCGACGTGATCCGCACCCAGGTTTCCGGCGGCGCACTGGTGGTGGACACCAAGGGCAGCTGGAGCAGCAAACACAACACGGTGGTGCACATCACCGTGCCCAGTCTGACCGCGCTGGGCATCCAGGGCAGCGGCGACGCCCGGATCAGCGGCCTCTCCGGCGACAAGCTGGGGGTGAAGATCGAGGGCTCCGGCGACGTCGTTGCCGAAGGTCACGTGAAGAGCCTGCACCTGGTGATCCAGGGCTCCGGCGATGCCGACATGGGCAAGCTCGACGCCGACGAAGTACAGGTCCGCATCGACGGCAGCGGCGATGCCACGGTCAACGCGGTCAAGTCGATCGACACCACCATCCACGGCAGCGGCGACGTCACCTGGAGCGGCGACGCCACGCACGTCCTGTCGCAGGTCTACGGCAGCGGCGAGGTGCGGCACAAGTAACAGCTGCCTTGCCGTCTTCCGCCACCGGTGGTTTTCATGCCCCGGTGGCGGATACGCCTAGAAGGCGGTGTGCGGCACGCTCAGGGTCGTATCGTCCAGCTTCTGCAGCAGTTCGGCACAACGCCGGGCCCGCGGCAGTTCATACCGGAAGAAATAGCGGCAGGCGTACAGCTTGCCCTCATAGAACTCGCGGCTCTCGCCCACCGCCGACTTCTCGCCCGCCCGCGCCACCTGCGCCTGCTGCAGCCAGATCCAGGCCAGCACGATGTGGCCGAGCATGTCCAGGTAATAGGCCGCATTGGCCAGGAACAGATCCACCTGGCCCTTGAGCGCCGCATTGGCCAGCACCTGGGTGGTGGTGGCGGCCAGCTCGACCGCCTTGCCCAGCGCCTCTGCGTATTCACCCAGTTCGGTGTCGTGCGCGGCGGCCTTGGCGGTGGCGCCCATCTTCCCCAGCAGCAGGCGCAGGGCGGCGCCGTTCTGCATCATCGCTTTGCGGCCGAGCAGGTCCAGCGCCTGGATGCCGTTGGTGCCTTCGTGGATCGGGTTGAGGCGGTTGTCGCGGTAATAGCGCTCCACCGGGTAGTCGCGGGTGTAGCCGTAGCCGCCGAGCACCTGGATCGCCAGCTTGTTCGCTTCCAGGCACCATTCGCTGGGCCAGGCCTTGGCGATGGGCGTGAGGATCTCCAGTAACAGGCGTGTTTCCTCCGCCTGTTGGGAGCCAGGCTCCGCCTCCAGCTCGTCCACCAGCCGGGCGCAGTACAAGCCCAGGGCCAGGGCGCCTTCGACATAGGCCTTCTGCGCCAATAGCATGCGGCGCACGTCGGCGTGCTCGATGATGGCCACCGGCTTGGCTGCAGGGTCCTTGTTCGACGCAAGGCGGCCCTGCTGCCGCGTCCGGGCATAGTCCAGCGAGTAGCGGTAGCCGGCGATGCCCAGGGCGGTGGCGCCGAGGCCGACGCCGATGCGCGCCTCGTTCATCATGTGGAACATGCAGGCCAGGCCCTGATTCTCGTGGCCCACCAGTTCGCCCAGCGCCGGCTCGCCCTCACCGAAGTTGAGCGCGCAGTTGGTGGTGCCGCGATAGCCCATCTTGTGGTTGAGGCCGGCCAGGCGCACGCCGTTGCGCGCCGCCGGCTTGCCGTCCGCATCGAGCCGGAACTTGGGCACGATGAACAGGGAGATACCCTTGGTGCCGGCCGGCGCGCCCTCGATGCGCGCCAGCACCAGGTGCACGATATTGTCCGACAGCTCGTGCTCGCCGCCGGAAATCCACATCTTGTTGCCGACGATGTGGTAACCACCATGGTCCTGCGGGATGGCGCGAGTCTTGATGTCGGCCAGGGACGAACCGGCCTGCGGCTCCGACAGGCACATGGTGCCGAAGAAACGCCCTTCCAGCATCGGCTGCATGTAGCGCGCCTTCTGCTCCGGACTGCCGTGGACGCGCAGCAGGTTGGCCGCGGCGGCGGTGAGGAAGGAATAGCCGGCGGTGCCGACGTTGGCCGCGCTGAATTGGGAATTGGCCGCGGCGGCAATCGTATAGGGCAGGCCCAGGCCGCCGTCCTCCTGCGGGAACGCGGCGGCCAGGAAGCCACCGGCGATATAGGCGTCGATGGCTTCCTTCACCTCCGGAATCATGTGCACGCGGGTGCCGTCGAAATGCGGCTCGTTGGCGTCCGCCTTGGCCGCGTGTGGCAGGAATTTCTCCCCGGCCAGCTTGGTAGCGGCGTCGAGCACCTGGTCGAAGGTGCCGCGATCGTGGCCGGCGAAACGCGCATGCCGGCACAGCGCCGGCAGGTCCAGCCATTCGTACAGCAGGAAATCGAGATCGCGGCGGGGAATCAGGGACACGGGGCCTCCATTATGTTGTTGTCGCCTCTCCCTCCGGGAGAGGCCGCGCGAAGCGCGGGTGATGGGCGCGACATCAACGAGCGCCTGCTCTGTCGATACCGCGCCCCCCACCCCAGCCCCTCTCCCGAAGGGAGAGGGGACCGGACGAGCAAGTGTTAGCTACGCAGCCAATGCGCGCAAGCGGCCGCGCGCGCTATCCTTCGTAGTTCCACCGCTACCCGTATATCCGGAGCAACGATGTCCAACGCCGCCGCCCGCCCCGTCATCCCCGCCGCCGACCCCGCGGAACTGGAACTGTTCCGCGACAACGTGCGCCGCTTCTTCGCCGACGAGGTGGAGCCGAATATCGAGAAATGGGAGAAGGACGGCCGCGTGCCGCGCGACTTCTATTACAAGATGGGCGAAGCCGGCCTGCTGGCGGTGGACCTGCCGGAGGAATACGGCGGCATCGGCGCCGGCTTCGAGTTCTCCATGATCGTGCTGGAAGAAGCCGGGCGCATGGGCTTCCTGGCCCTGTCCTCCAACCTGACGGTGCACTCGGACATCGCCGCGCCCTACATCCTGCACCTCGGCACCGAGGAGCAGAAGCAGCACTGGCTGCCGAAAATGGCCAGCGGCGCCGCCATCGGCGCCATCGCCATGACCGAGCCGGGCGCCGGCTCCGACCTGCAGGGCATGAAGACCTCGGCCCTGCCCGACGGCGAGGGCGGCTATCTGATCAACGGCTCCAAGACCTTCATCACCAACGGCCAGAACGCCGATATCATCGTCCTCGCCACCAAGACCGACCCCAGGGCCGGCGCCAAGGGCACTACCCTGTTCCTGGTCGACGCCACCCTGCCCGGCTTCAAGCGCGGCCGCAACCTGGAAAAGATCGGCCAGCACAGCGCCGATACCTCGGAACTGTTCTTCGACAACGTGCGGGTGCCGGCCAGCGCCGTGCTTGGCCGCGTCGGCAACGGCTTCGGCCACCTGGTGGACGAACTGCCGCGCGAGCGCCTGGGCCTGGCCGTCACCGCCGTGGGCCACTCCCGCGGCGCGCTGGAAAAGACCATCGACTACGTCACTACCCGCAAGGCCTTCGGCGCAACCCTCGCCAGCTTCCAGAACACCCGCTTCAAGCTGGCCGAGATGAAGACCGAGATCGAGGTGCACCAGGCCTTCGTCGAGAAGTGCATCCGCCTCTACGCCGAGCACAAGCTCGACGTGCCGACCGCGGCGATGGTGAAACTGTCCACCACCGAACTGGAAGCGCGCGTCACCGACGGCTGCCTGCAGCTGTTCGGCGGCTACGGCTACATGGTGGAGTACCCGATCTCACGCTACTACGTCGACGCGCGCATCCAGCGCATCTACGGCGGCACCTCGGAAATCATGAAGGAAGTGATCGCCCGTTCGCTGGTGGGACGCGGCTAAGAAAGCTCGCAGCTGGCCGGGTACAGCCGGTTGGCGCTGTACTTGGCCGGCTGCGCTCATACTTTAGTACTAGTTCTTTGGTGCAATTCTTTTGCCCTGACGCATCCTGCATAGTGTTTGCGAAAACCGCTTGTCCGAAGCGGATTTCCCCGGACACGGCGCGCGGCAGGCTTCCGGCCTGACCCACCCGGCCGGAGCCGCGGCTGCTGGAGCCGGCGGATCAACAAGCACAGACGGGGGACAGGTATGCCCAAAGCCGATCCGACGGTCATCATCGCCGATGATCACCCCTTGTTTCGCGTCACGCTGCGGCTGGTGGTGCGGGGTATCGCACCGCAGGCGCGCATCGTCGACGCCGATTCCTTCGATACGCTGAAAAACGCCGTGACGGCAAATCCGGATGCGGAGCTGGTGCTGCTCGACCTGGTGATGCCGGGTGTCGAGGGCCTGTCTTCGTTGCAATTTCTGCGCAAGGAATTTCCCAGCCTGCGCGTCGCCGTCGTTTCCTCCCAATCCCAACCCGCCGTGGCAAGCGCCGTGCAGGCGCTGGGAGCCGCCGCCTTCATCCACAAGTCGGTGATGCCCGAGCAGTTGCAGAAAGCCTTGCGCAGCCTCCTTGCCGGTCAGGACTGGTGGCCGCAGCCGGCGTCGGCGCCGCCGCGCCTGCCGGAAGAAGTTGAAATCGGGGGACAGGAAGAGCGCCTGTCGCAACAGGAAATGCGGATCCTGCAATATCTCGAGAAAGGCTTCCTCAACGGACGGATCGCCGAGGGCTTAAGCCTCAGTGAACCCGTCGTCAAAACCCATATCAGCGCAATCCTGCGCAAGCTCAGTCCGCACCAATCGGGGCGGACCGAACTCTAGCGCTTCTACCCTTGCGGCCCGGTGTGCGCGTCCTCGGACGAGGACGCCGGAGCGCCGTTGCCTTTCGACAGCCACGTCCTCAGCCGGGCGCGCAGCCAGGGCAGGCAGGCACAGCCCATGCGATGCGGAGCTTCAATGCGTACTGGTGGTGCTGGTGGTCGTGGTGCTGTTGCCGTCCGAGGACGAAGACGCAGCCACGATGGCGCCGATGATGGCGGCGGTACCGACGCCAATGGCGATCTTGGCGGCCACCGAGCCTTCCGCCGCGGAAGCCGCGCCCGAGGTAGAACCGGCCGCCACACCCGTGCCCCCGTCATCCGGCACATAAGCCGCACTCTTCTTGCGCGAATCCTTGTCCTGCTCGTCAGCCAGCAACGCCGGCGCACTGAAAACAGCGGCAGCAAGCAAGACCGCATTCAGCATCTTCTTCATGATGTTCTCCCTTTCGGATTGGCTGTCCGGCGCAACTACCGGAGTCTTCCGGAATCCATGCG
>JAQGNS010000065.1 GCA_028291705.1 Nevskia sp. | reverse complement strand
AGATCGCGATGAAGGCCGGCGAAAAGGCGCGCGTCAGCACCTTGCGCATGCTCACCGCCGAGATGAAGCAGCGTGAAGTGGTCGATGCGGTGGAGCTGACCGACGCGGTGGTGATCTCCGCCATCGAAAAGATGGTCAAGCAGCGCCGTGATTCGGAAGCGCAATTCCGCAGCGGCAACCGTCCCGAACTGGCCGACAAGGAAGCGCAGGAAATCGCCCTGCTGCTCGCCTACCTGCCGCAGCAGCTCACCCCCGCCGAAGTCGACGCCCTCATCGCCCAGGCGATTGCCGAAACCGGCGCAGTCGGCGGCAAGGACATGGGCAAGGTGATGGCCTGGCTCAAGCCGAAGGTGGCGGGCAAGGCGGACATGGGCAAGCTGTCCGGGCAGATCAAGGCTAGTTTGTCGTCCTGACAAGCACGGCGCCATCCATGGCGCCGACTGTTCAAACAAGCGTTCCACCAGCCTACTGTCAGTCAGCGCTGACTGATCTACAGTAGCGCTATCCATGTCCCGAATTCCCCAAGGCTTCATCCAGGATCTGCTCTCGCGCACCGACATCGTCGAGGTGATCGGCACGCGCGTGGAGCTGAAGCGCGCGGGCAAGGAATTCAAGGGGCTGTCGCCCTTCACCAACGAGAAATCGCCCTCGTTCTTCGTCTCGCCGGCGAAGCAGATGTTTTTCTGCTTCTCTTCCGGCAAGAACGGCACGGCGATCAATTTCCTGATGGAGAACGACCGCCTCAGCTTCGTCGAGGCGGTGGAGGAGCTGGCCAAGCGCGCCGGGGTGCAGGTGCCGCGCGAAGGTGGCCACAGCGAGCAGCTGGTGCTGGAGGGGCCGCTGGACGCGCTGGCGGCGGCGGAGCGCTTCTACCGCACCCAGCTGCGCAGCCACCAGCCGGCGATCGAGTACCTGAAGAAGCGCGGCCTGGGCGGCGACACCGCCAAGCTGTTCGGTATCGGCTTCGCGCCGGAGTCCTGGGATGCACTGGCGCGGCTGTTTCCCGATCCCGAATACGCCCTCACCGCCGGGCTGTTGATCCAGCGCGACAGCGGCGGCGCCTATGACCGTTTCCGCAACCGCGTCATGTTCCCGATCCGCGACACGCGTGGCCGGGTCATCGCCTTCGGCGGCCGCACCCTGGCCAACGATCCGGCCAAATACCTGAATTCGCCCGAGACGCCGCTGTTCCACAAGGGGCGCAACCTGTTCGGCCTGTACGAGGCCAAGCAGTCGAGCAAGGCGGACCTGCCGTTCCTGATGGTGGTGGAAGGCTACATGGACGTGGTGATGCTGGCCCACCACGGCATCCGCAACGCCGTCGCCACCCTGGGCACCGCGACCACCCGCGATCATCTGTCTCTGCTGTTCAAGTCCACGCCGCGCGTGGTGTTCTGCTTCGACGGCGACCGCGCCGGCCGCTCCGCCGCCTGGCGTGCCCTGGAGCAGGCCCTGCCGGAGGTGCACGAGGGGCGCGAATGCCGCTTCATGTTCCTGCCGGACGGGCACGATCCGGACACGCTGGTACAGGAGATCGGCGCCGACGCCTTCCGCGCCCTGGCCGACCAGGCCATGAGCCTCAGCGACTTCCTGCTGGGTGAGCTGAAGAAGGAGGTCAACCTCGGCACCCGCGACGGCCGCGCCCGCCTGGTGGGCCTGGCGCGGCCGCACCTGGAGCGGATGCGCGAGGGGCCGCTGCGCAGCGTCATCGTCGCCGAGCTGGAGCACCTGACCCGGCTGGGGCGGGCGGATCTTGACGCCCTGCTGACCGGGCGCGAGCGGGCCGCTGCGTCCGGCCGCCCGGCCCCTTCCGGGCGTACCGAGTCCCCCGGCGCCCGGCCGATCAAGCGCGCCCTGCAGCTGCTGCTGGAGCGCCCGGACATGGCCCAGAGCGTGGCCCACGTGGGCCAGCTGGCGGCGATGCCGCAGCCGGGCATCGACATGCTGGTGGAGGCGATCGAATTCTTCCACGAGCACCCCGACAGTCATGCAGGACAGCTGCTGGAATTGTGGCGCGATACCCCCAAGGGGGCGGCCCTCAACCGCATCATCGGTGTCGAAGAGCAGCTGGACGAAGCGGCGATCGGGCAGGAGTTCGCCGACACCATCGGGCATCTGCGGATGAAGGCCCTGCGCGGCCGCGCCCAGGTCCTGCTGGAACTGGCCCGGGAGCGGGAATTGGCCCCCGCCGAGACGGCGGAACTGGAGCAGATTACCCGTCAACTTTCGGACGCAAGATTGGTCTAAACTGCTAGAAGCAAAGTATAAAATTCGTGTATTGAGCCGAGTTTTTATGCACCAGGCTCCGCCATTGAGAAACAGTTGATGAGCGCATCCGACCAGCAGTCACAGATCAAAAATCTCATTGCATTGGGCAAGGAGAAGGGATTCCTCACTTTCGCCGAGGTGTCCGATCATCTGACCGAGCTGGTGGATTCGGAGCAGATCGACGACGTCATCACCATGATCCAGGGCATGGGCATCCCGGTCCATGACGAGGCCCCGGACGACGAAACCCAGCTG
>JAQGNS010000506.1 GCA_028291705.1 Nevskia sp. | reverse complement strand
TCGCCGCCTACGCCGCGCATGATGAAAATTCGCGCGGCCGGCGCTTTCCCGAAGCACCGCCGGCCCACCGCAGCGAATACCAGCGCGACCGCGACCGCATCGTGCATTCCGCCGCCTTCCGCCGCCTGGAGTACAAGACCCAGGTCTTCGTCAATCACGAAGGCGACCTGTTTCGCACCCGCCTGACCCATTCGCTGGAAGTGGCGCAGATCGGCCGCACCATCGCCCGCTCGCTGTCGCTCAACGAAGACCTGGTGGAAGCCATCGCCCTGGCGCATGACCTCGGCCACACGCCGTTCGGCCATGCCGGGCAGGACGCGCTGAATGAATGCATGCGCCCCTACGGCGGTTTCGAGCACAACGCCCAGTCGCTACGCGTGGTCGACGAGCTGGAGGACAAGTACGCCGACTTCCGCGGCCTCAACCTCAGCTTCGAGACGCGCGAGGGCATCCTCAAGCATTGCTCGCTGAAGCGCGCCCGCACCCTCGGCGACATCGGCCAGCGCTTCATCAGGAAGCAGCAGCCCGGCCTGGAAGCGCAGCTCGCCAACCTCGCCGACGAGATCGCCTACAACAACCACGACGTCGACGATGGCCTGCGCGCGCGCTTGATCAGCATCGAGCAGCTGCGCGAGGTGCCGCTGTTCGCGCGCCACCACGATCAGGTGTTGAAGGCCTATTCCAGCCTGACGCCGAAGCAGCTGCGCCACGAAACCATCCGCCGCATGATCAACACCCTGGTCTCCGACCTGGTGGAGCAGACCGCCGCGCGCCTGCGCAAGCTCAAGCCGAAACACCCGGACGAGGTGCGCGCCCTGTCCAAACCCCTGGTCGGCTTCGGCGAAAAGATTCTGGCGGAGAACCTGGAGTTGAAGAGCTTCCTGCGCGACCAGCTCTACCGCCATCACCAGGTCTACCGCATGACAGTCAAGGCGCAGAAGGTGGTGAAGGAGCTGTTCGCCGCGCTGAATTCCGATCCGCGCCTGCTGCTGCCGGAGTTTTCCGCCGAGGCCGAAGCGGCTTACAAGGAGGCCGGCGACAACGGCCGCGCCCGCGTCGTGGCCGACTACATCGCCGGCATGACCGACCGTTACGCCATCGACGAGTACGAGCGCCTGTTCGACCCGCGGCGGCTGCGCTAGCGTTCATCAGTCACGATCCCGTGGGCCGCAAGCTGTAGAATTGCGTCCCATGATGAAAGCACTCCGTTTCGACCATACCGGCAGCCTCGACGCGCTGTCTCTCCAGACCATCGCGCCGCCGCGCCCGCAACCGGGCGAGGTGGTGGTGGAAGTCTGCGCCGCCGGCCTCAATCCCAGTGACGTCAAGAACGTGCTGGGCCGCTTTCCCTATACCACCCTGCCGCGCACCCCGGGCCGTGATTTCGCCGGCGTGGTGGTCGACGGCCCGGCCGAAATGATCGGCGAGGAAGTGTGGGGCACCGGCAAGGAATTCGGCTTTGTCCGCGACGGCAGCCATGCCGAGCGCATCGCCGTGCCGCAAGACGGCATCGCGCCCAAACCCTCGCTGCTCACCTTCGCCCAGGCGGCGAGTTGCGGCGTTCCCTACACCACCGCCTGGGATGCGCTGGAGCGCAGCGGCATTTCCCCCGGTGAGGGCCTGCTGGTGATCGGCGCCGCCGGCGCCGTCGGACGCGCCGCCATGGCCCTGGGCCGCTGGTGCGGCGCCCAGGTGATCGGCGCGGTGCGCCGCCCGGCGCAAGTCGAGCAGCTGACGGCGGAAGGCTTCGAGGCCATCCTGCTCGGTGAAGGCGAGGATCTTTCGACCGCGGTGCGCCGCTACTACCCGGCCGGCGCCGACCTTATTTTCGACACCACCGGCGCCTGGCTCGGCCCCTCGGTGGCGGCCCTGGCCGAATTCGGCCGCATCGCCACCATCGCCGCGCCTCCGGGCGGGGTCAGCGAACTGCCCCTGCTCGATCTGTACCGCCGCGGCGGCAGCATCATCGGCATCAACTCCCTGCTGTACGACAGCCGCGCCTGCGCCGCCATGCTGGACCGCTTCAGCATCGCCTTCGCCACCGGCCTGCTGCCGCCGCCGCCCCCGCCGCAGGAGCGCCTGCTCAGCGAAGCCGTCAAGGTCTATCGGGAACTGGCCGGCGATGCCGGCAGCCACAAGATCGTGTTCGTGCCGGGCTGAAAGGCAGGCGCTGGCTTAGGTCAGTGCCTCGTCCAGCAACTCGATCCAGTGCCGCACCGGCCGTTCGCTGCCGGCGCCCAGGTGGGTCAGGCAACCGATGTTCGCGGTGACGATGGTCTCCGGCGCCCCGGCCTGCAGCGCCGCCAGCTTGTTGTTGCGTAGCTGCTGCGACAGCTTCGGCTGCAGGATCGAATAGGTGCCGGCGGAGCCGCAGCAGAGATGCCCGTCGGCTACCGGCAGCAGGGTGAAACCGGCGCGGCGCAGCAAGTCTTCCACCACGCCGCGGATTTGCAGGCCGTGCTGCAAGGTGCAGGGCGAATGCACCGCGATCCGCGCTTTCGTTTGCGGGATGGGCGGCAGGCGCGCCGCTTCGGCCGCCACCGCCTGGCTCAGGTCACGGAACAGTGCGGAGACCCGCGCCGCTTTTTCGGCATAACGCGCATCCTCGCGCAGCAGCGTGCCGTAGTCCTTCACCATCACGCCGCAGCCGCTGGCGGTGACCAGCACCGCTTCGGCGCCGCGCTCGATCTCCGGCCACCAGGCGTCGATGTTGCGGCGCGCCTGCTGCAGCGCCCGCTCTTCTTCCGACAGGTGATGCGCCAGGGCGCCGCAGCAGCTGGCGGCGCCGGCGGCGCGCACCAGGGTGACGCCAGCGCGGTCCAGCACGCGCGCCGCCGCGCGGTCGATGACCGGGGCGATCGCCGGCTGCACGCAGCCTTCCAGCAGCAGCATGCGCCGCGCGTGCTGCGCCGTCGGCCAGCTTCCGGCCGGCTGTAGCAGGGGTACCGACAGGCGCAGTGTTTTCGGCAGCAACGGCCGCAGCAGCCGGCCCAGCGCCAGCAGCAGGCCGAACAGCGGCCGGTTCGGCAGCAACAGCAGTAGCGCCTTGCGCTGCAGCCGCTGCCACAGGCCGCGCGGCACGGCGTGCTCGACATGCTGCCGCCCGATGTCCAGCAGCCGGCCGTAGCGCACGCCGGAAGGGCAGGTGGTCTCGCAGGAGCGGCAGGTCAGGCAGCGGTCCAGGTGCAGCTGTGTCTTGCGCGTGACCGGTGCGCCCTCCAGCGCCTGCTTGATCAGATAGATGCGTCCGCGCGGCCCGTCGAGCTCGTCGCCGAGCAGCTGGTAGGTCGGGCAGGTGGCGGTGCAGAAGCCGCAGTGCACGCACTTGCGCAGGATCGAGTCAGCCTCGCGTCCGTCGGCGGTTTCGAGCAGTGAGGCAAGGAGCTGGGTTTGCACGGGCGGGAGTCTCTTCAGAATTCCGGGTAGAGGCGGCCGCGGTTGAAGATGCCGGCGGGATCGAGCACCGCCTTGATGCGCCGGTGCAATTGCGCCAGCGCGGCCGGCAGCGGCTGGAACACGCCGGCGGATTTATCGGCGCCGCGGAACAGCGTGGCATGGCCGCCCAGTTCCGCCGCCTGGCGGCGCAGCGCCGCCGTGTCCTGCGGGCCGGCCAGCCAGCGCAGCGCGCCGCCCCATTCGATCAACTGTGCCGCGTCGCTGCGCAGGGGCGGCGCGGTCTGCGGCAGCGATACGCGCCACAGCGTCGCCGCACTGTTGAAAAAACTGTGGTGCTGGTCGCGCAGCCCATTCCAGTAATCGCTGCCGGAAAACGCTACACCGCCCAGCTTGCCGCAGGCCTCGCGCACCGCCGCTTCGGCGCCCGACAGGCGCAGCCGCAATACACCGCCGTGGTAACTGCTGGCCGACAGCGGCAGGGGCCGCGCCGCCCACTCGTTCATGCGGCGCAGCGCCGTGGCTTCGTCCAGTTCGAAATGCAGGCTCGCTTCGGCCGGCGGCCGCGGCAGCGTCTTCAGCGTCACCTCGGTAAGCAGCCCCAGGGTGCCGAGGCTGCCGGTCAGCAGGCGCGAGACGTCGAAGCCGGCGACGTTCTTGATCACCTGGCCGCCGAAGCGCAAATGCCGGCCCTGGCCGTCGAGCAGGCGCAGGCCCAGCACAAAATCGCGCGCCGCCCCGGCATAAGGCCGGCGCGGGCCCGACAGGCCGGTCGCCACCGCGCCGCCCAGTGTGCCGCCACCGCCGAAGCGCGGCGGCTCGAACGGCAGCACCTGGCCGCGTGCGGCCAACGCCGCTTCCAGTTCCGCCAGCGGCGTGCCGGCGCGCGCCGTCACCACCAGTTCGGTCGGCTCGTAGTCGACGATGCCGCGCAGCGCTGCGGTGTCGAGCGGTTCGCCCTGCAAGGGGCCGCCGTAGAAATCCTTGCTGCCGGCGCCGCGGATGCACAGCGCGCGACCGTTTGCCGCGGCGGCGAGAATGCGCTCGCTCAGCGCCGCCAGGTCTTCGTTCATGGGAGTGGATTCCATGACTCTAGAACCGCGGCAGGTCGGGATGCGGCAGCTGTCCGCCGTGCACTTTCATGCGGCCGAACTCGGCGCAGCGATGCAAAGTCGGCACCGCCTTGCCGGGATTGAGCAGTCCCTCGGGATCGAAGGCGCGCTTCAGCGCGTGGAATACCTCCAGCTCCTCGCTGCCGAACTGCACGCACATCTGGTCGATCTTCTCGATGCCGACGCCGTGCTCACCGGTGATGCTGCCGCCATGGCGTACGCACAGTTCCAGGATCTCGCCGCCGAAGGCCTCGGTGCGATGCAGTTCGTCCGGCTTGTTGGCGTCGAACAGGATCAGCGGGTGCAGGTTGCCGTCGCCGGCATGGAACACGTTGGCGCAACGCAGTCCGTACTTGATCTCCATGCCGCGGATCGCTTCCAGCACCGCCGCCAGGCACTTCTTCGGAATCGAACCATCCATGCAGTAATAGTCCGGCGAGATGCGGCCCACCGCCGGGAAGGCGGCCTTGCGGCCGGCCCAGAAGCGCAGGCGCTCGGCCTCGTCGCGCGAGACGCGGCAATCGGTGGCGCCGGCGGCGCTCATCACCGCTTCCATGCGCACGATCTCCTCCGCCACTTCCTCCGGCGTGCCGTCGGACTCGCACAGCAGGATCGCCGCCGCGTCGAGCGGATAGCCGGCGTGGACGAAGGGCTCCACGGCGGCGATGGCGGGCTGGTCCATCAGCTCCAGCCCGGCGGGAATGATGCCGGCGCCGATGATGTCCGCCACCGCCTGGGCCGCCTTGCCCAGGTCGTCGAACGCGGCCAGCACCACGCGCGCGCATTCCGGTTTCGGGATCAATCGCACCGTGGCTTCCACCACCACCCCGAGCAAGCCTTCCGATCCGGTGAACAGCGCCAGCAGGTCGTAACCCGGCGCATCCAGCGCCTCCGAACCCAGTTCGATGATATCGCCATCGATGGTGGCCACTTTCAGCCGCAGCAGGTTGTGCACGGTGAGGCCGTACTTGAGGCAATGCACGCCGCCGGAGTTTTCCGCGACGTTGCCGCCGATGGTGCAGGCGATCTGGCTGGAGGGATCGGGCGCGTAGTACAGGCCCATCGTCGCCGCCGCTTCCGAGATGGCGAGATTGCGCACGCCCGGCTGTACCCGCGCCACGCGCGCCAGCGGGTCGATTTCCAGGATGCGGTTGAGCTTGGCCAGCGACAGCACCACGGTGCCGGCGCGCGGCGTGGCGCCGCCGGACAGGCCGGTGCCGGCTCCGCGCGCGATCACCGGCACGCCGGCTTGATGACACAGCCGCAGCACCTGCGCCGCCGCCTCGGCGGTGGCGGGCAGGGCCACCGCCAGCGGCACCCCGCGGTAGACCGACAGGCCGTCGCATTCGTAGGGATGCAGGTCCTCCGCCTCGGTCAACAGGGCCTCGCCCGGTAGCGCGGCACGCAGCCGCTGCAGCAGGGCGGTTGTGCTGGCGGAGGGCGCGGCATTCATGGCGGTGGCGGACATCGGCTGGCGCGGACGGGAATGAGCCTGGATACGGTACCGCAAGGCGAGCGCCAATTCTGCCTGCACGCGTCGCCGCCTTGCCTGCTTGTCGCGGCACATCGGCGTACGACTTTAGTCGTAGGACAACCCGACTGTAACCCGCGGGCACTCACAGGGGTCTATATTCCAGCGCACAAACCCCGCCGGGCGCACATAGCGTGGGGACGGGGGCATAAAAAAACCGGGTTCAATCGACGTTCCGCACGACGGAACGCCTCGGAGGAGATGATCGTGTTCAACCAAGTGCTCAATCCGTTGGGCAACATGGCGGCTACTGCCGCCGTTGCTCTGGTTCCCCTGGCGGTGCTGCTGCTCCTGCTGGTGTGGCTGCGCCGCACCGCCTGGCTGGCGGCGCTGATCGGCTCCATCGTCACCTTCCTGCTCGCCTGGCTGGTCTGGGGCATGCCGCTGGACAGCGGCGCGCGCTCCTACTTCTACGGCAGCCTCAATGGCGCCTGGGCGGTGGACTGGATCACCTTCTGGGGCCTGATGCTGTTCAACACCCTGGTCATCACCGGCCGCTTCGAGCGGCTGCGCGCCTGGCTGGTATCGCAGGGCACGCTCGACGTGCGCATCCAGACCCTGCTGTTCGCCTGGGCCTTCGGCGCCCTGCTCGAGGGGCTGGTCGGCTTCGGCTATCCCTGGGCGGTGGTGGCGCCGCTGCTGATCTCCCTGCGCATTCCGGACATCGACGCCATCCGCGTCGCCGCCATCGCCAACAACGCGCCGGTCTCCTACGGCGCCCTCGGCGCGCCGATCATCGCCCTGGCCGCGGTCACCGGCCTGCCGCTGCTCGATTTGTCGGCCTCGGTCGGCTATGTCGTCGCGGTGCTGGCCCTGTTGCCGCCGTGGATCCTGATCTACCTGGTCTCCGGCCGCGCCGGCCTGCGCGACGGCTGGCCGCTCGCCATCGTCGGCTCCCTCGCCTACGTCGCCGGCCAGCTGCCGGTGGCGGTGTATCTCGGCCCCTACCTGCCCGACGTCACCGGCTCCATCGTCTGTTTCATCGCCCTGCTGGCGCTGATCAAGGTGTGGCGGCCGAAGACCGTGCTCGGCTACGGCGGCGTGCCGGTGTCGCAGGCGGATATCGATGCCGCCTCCAACAAGGCGGCGGCGCCGTCCGCCGGCGAAGTGTTCGGCGCCTGGCTGCCGTTCCTGGTGCTGATCGTGGTGGTGGTGGCCTGGACCGGCCCCTGGTCCAATCTGCCCAAGATTTCCTGGCTGTCGATGAAGGTCGAGGCCATTTCCTCGGTGACGCAGAAGACCATCACTTCCGCCTTCGACTTCAAGCCCTACGTCGGCGGCACCGCCATCTTCGCTTCCTGGCTGGTGGTGATCGCCCTGCTGCGCCCGAGCTTCAAGCAGCTGCGCGAGATCTTCGCCAAGACCGCGTTCCAGATCTGGGGCGCCGCCCTGGTCGGCGTCTTCGTCTTCGGCCTGGCCTACGTCTACAACTACTCCGGCATGGCCGCCTCGCTGGCCAGCGCGCTGTCGCATATGGGCCTGTGGTTCATCCTCTTCGCCCCCATCCTGGGCATGATCGGCGTGGCCTTGTCCGGCTCCAACACCTCCACCAACGCCATGTTCGGCGCGGTGCAGATGCTGGTCGGCAAGCTGCTCGGGTTGCCGCCGCTGCTGCTGCCGACGCTCAACTCGGTCGGCGCCGAGGTGGGCAAGCCGATCGCCCCGCAGACCTGCAGCGTCGGCGTCGCCACCACCAAGTTCGTGCGCAACGAGGGCGAGGTGATTCGCCACAACTTCGCCTGGACCCTGGCCATCCTGGCCTGGCTGCTGATCATCGGCGTGGGGCGCTACCTGATGTTCTCCTGAGGCCCGCTCAGGGTACCCCGGAAGCCGCGCAAGGCGGCCTCCGGGGCAGCGCGCAAACTCGGGGAAAGCGGCCACCAGCCGCGCCGGGGGCCGGAAATGGCCGGGCGGGCCGTCCCGTCATTGACGGATTGGAAACCGCTTCTATAATGCGATGTTGCGCTGCGGCGAAACCGTTCGCCGCGCGTCCATCCACCCTGCTTTCCTGTCTGGCCCCATGAAAAGGCCGCACGCGCGGCAGGGTGGCGCGCCGCCGCAAAAAGGCCCCGTGGGGGGCCAGAGGCCACGGTCATGAGTCACCCAGCACAGCCGGGCCTGTACAGCCCCGAGTTCGAACACGACGCCTGCGGTTTCGGCATGATCGCCCAGATGGACGATCAAGCCAGCCATAAGCTGGTGAAGACCGCTATTCAGGCCCTGGGACGCATGACCCACCGCGGCGCCATCGCCGCCGACGGCAAGACCGGCGACGGCTGCGGCCTGCTGATGAAGAAGCCGGACCGCTTCCTGCGCGCCAAGGCCGCCGAGCTCAAGTTCAAGCTGGGCGAGCATTACTGCGCCGGCAACATCTTCCTGTCGCAGGACCCGGCCCGCGCCGCGCGCGCCCGCGAAGTGCTGGGCGACGCCTGCGCCCACCACGGCCTCAAAGTGTTGGGCTGGCGCGAGCTGCCGATCAACCCGGACGCCTGCGGCGCCGAGGCGTTGAAGACCCTGCCGTGTATCGAGCAGGTGTTCATCGTGCCTGCCAGCGGCACCCACAAGTTCACCTTCGAGCTGAAGCTGTACAAGGCGCGCCGCCGCGCCGAGAAGATCCTCGAAGCGGAGGGCGACACCGAGTTCTACGTCACCCACCTGTCCTGCCGCGTCATCGTCTACAAGGGCCTGGTGATGCCGGCCTACCTGCCGGTGCTGTATACCGATCTGTCCGACCCGCGCCTGGAAAGCTCGATCTGCGTGTTCCACCAGCGCTTTTCGACCAACACCCTGCCGCAGTGGCGGCTGGCGCATCCGTTCCGCTTCCTGGCGCACAACGGCGAGATCAACACCATCGCCGGCAACCGCATGTGGGCGCAGGCGCGCCGCTACAAGTACCAGTGCGAGGACCTCACCGACATCGACGAGATCGCGCCGCTGGTTTCGCTCAGCGGCTCCGACTCGCAGAGTCTGGACAACATGCTGGAAGTGCTGCTCGCCGGCGGCATGGACCTGTTCGCCGCGATGCGCGGCCTGATCCCGCCGGCCTGGCAGAACGTCGAGAGCCTCGACGCCGACGTGCGCGCCTTCTACGAGTACAACTCGCTGCAGATGGAGCCCTGGGACGGCCCGGCCGGCATCGTGCTGACCGACGGCCGCTACGCCGTCTGCGCCACCGACCGCAACGGCCTGCGCCCGACGCGCTACGTCATCACCCGCGACCGCATCATCACCCTGGCCTCCGAAATCGGCGTCAACGAAGTGCCGATCGAGGACGTGGTCGAGAAGGGGCGCCTGCGCCCGGGCCAGATGCTGGCCATCGACACCGAATCCGGCAGCCTGCTGCGGCCGATGGACATCGACCGCATGCTGGCCGCGCGCCAGCCCTACAAGCAGTGGCTGAAGCGCAACATCCGCCGCCTCGAATCCTCGCTGCACGACGACCCGGCGGCGCTGGACAAGCTGCACCCGGAAAGCGTGGCGGTGTACCAGAAGCTGTTCCAGCTGAGCCAGGAAGAGCGTGGTGAAGTGCTGCGCACCCTGGCCGAGACCGGCCAGGAAACCGTCGGCTCGATGGGCGACGACACGCCGTTCGCCGTGCTGTCGGCCAAGGTGCGTTCGCCGTTCGATTATTTCCGCCAGCAGTTCGCCCAGGTCACCAACCCGCCGATCGACCCGCTGCGCGAGCAGATCGTGATGTCGCTGGAGTGCTCGCTCGGCGCCGAGCGCGGCATGTTCGACGAGACCCCGGAGCGCGCCGCGCGCCTGCTGGTCGACTCGCCGGTACTGTCCGAGGCCAAGTTCCGCAAGCTGCTGTCGCTGGGCGAGGACGGCTATGCCCACACCGTCATCGACCTCAACTACGAGCCCAAGCTCGGCCTGCGCGCCGCGCTCGAGGCGCTGTGCGAGCGCGCCCTGGAAGCGGTCAAGGCCGGCACCGTGGTGCTGGTGCTGTCCGACCGCAACATCGCCCGCGACAAGCTGCCGATCCACGCCCTGCTCGCCGTCGGCGCGCTGCAGCATCGCCTGATCCGCGAAGGCCTGCGCTGCGACTGCAACATCATCGTCGAGACCGCGGTGGCGCGCGACCCGCATCAGTTCGCCTGCCTCATCGGCTACGGCGCCTCCTGCGTCTACCCGTACCTGGCCTACGCCAGCCTCTACGAAATGGCGCGCAACGGCGAGATCAAGGGCAAGGCGCCGGAAGAACTGGCCGCCTCGTACCGCAAGGGCATCAACAAGGGCCTGTACAAGATCATGTCGAAGATGGGCATCAGCACCATCTCGAGCTATCGCGGCGCCCAGTTGTTCGAGATCGTCGGCCTGCACGACGAGATCGTGAACCTGTGCTTCGAAGGCACCGTCAGCCGCATCCAGGGCGCGCGCTTCGCCGAGCTGGAAGGCGAGCAGACCCAGCTGTCGCTGCTGGCCTGGACCCCACGCAAGCCGGTGGAGCAGGGCGGCCTGTACAAGTACGTCAACAACGGCGAGTACCACGCCTACAACCCGGACATCATCAACACCCTGCACAAGGCGGTGCGTTCCGGCGAGTACGACGACTACAAGGTCTACGCCGACCTGGTCAACCTGCGTCCGGTGACGACCTTCCGCGACCTGCTCAAGCTCAGCGGCAAGGCCGAGCCGATCGCGCTGGATGAAGTCGAGCCGGTCGAGAAGATCCTCAAGCGTTTCGATTCCGCCGGCATGTCGCTCGGCGCGCTGTCGCCGGAAGCGCACGAAGCGCTGGCCATCGCCATGAACCGCCTCGGCGGCCGTTCCAACAGCGGCGAGGGCGGCGAAGACCCGGCGCGCTACGGCACCGAGAAGAGTTCCAAGATCAAGCAGGTGGCCTCGGGCCGCTTCGGCGTCACGCCGGAATACCTGATCAATGCCGAAGTGCTGCAGATCAAGGTGGCGCAGGGTGCCAAGCCCGGCGAAGGCGGCCAGCTGCCCGGCGACAAGGTCAACGAGATGATCGCGCGGCTGCGCTACGCGCGGCCCGGCGTGGCGCTGATCTCGCCGCCGCCGCATCACGACATCTACTCCATCGAGGATCTGGCGCAGTTGATCTTCGACCTGAAGCAGGTCAACCCGCAGGCCCTGGTCTCGGTCAAGCTGGTCTCCGGCCCCGGCGTCGGCACCATCGCCGCCGGCGTGGCCAAGGCCTATGCCGACCTCATCACCATCTCCGGCTACGACGGCGGCACCGGCGCGAGCCCGCTGACCTCGGTCAAGTACGCCGGCACGCCGTGGGAGCTGGGCCTGTCCGAGACGCACCAGACGCTGCGCCTCAACGGCCTGCGCGACAAGGTGCGGGTGCAGACCGACGGCGGTCTCAAGACCGGCCTGGACGTGATCAAGGCGGCCATCCTCGGCGCCGAGAGTTTCGGCTTCGGCACCGGGCCGATGGTGGCGCTGGGCTGCAAGTACCTGCGCATCTGCCATCTCAACAACTGCGCCACCGGCGTCGCCACGCAGAACAAGGTGCTGCGCAGCAGCCACTTCGTCGGCCTGCCGGAAATGGCCATGAACTACTTCCGCTTCGTCGCGGAAGAGACCCGCATCTGGCTCGCCAGCCTCGGCGTGCGCACCCTGGCCGAACTGATCGGCCGCACCGACCTGCTGGAGATCGCCGAAGGCGTCACCGACAAGCAGCGCGGCCTCGACCTGTCGCCGATCCTGTCGGCGGCCGGCATGGTCAGCCAGTCCTCGCAGTTCTGCACCAGCGCCAACCCGCCGCACGACAAGGGCGAGCTGGCCGAGCGCATGGTGGCCGACGCCTTGTCCGCCATCGAGAAGAAGGCCGGCGGCGTGTTCGAGTACGAGGTCAACAACACCCACCGCTCGGTCGGCGCGCGCCTGTCCGGCGAGATCGCGCGGCGCCACGGCAGCCTCGGCATGTCCGACGCGCCGATCACCCTGCGCCTGCGCGGCGCGGCCGGGCAGTCCTTCGGCGTGTGGAACGCCGGCGGCCTGAACCTCGAGCTGGAAGGCGAGGCCAACGACTACGTCGGCAAGGGCATGGCCGGCGGCCGCATCGTCATCCGCCCGCCGCGCGCGGCGCGCTTTGAGACCAACAAGACGGTCATCATCGGCAACACCTGCCTCTACGGCGCCACCGGCGGCACGCTCTATGCAGCGGGTACGGCGGGCGAACGCTTCGGCGTGCGCAACTCCGGCGCGCTGGCGGTGGTGGAAGGCGTGGGCGACCACGGCTGCGAATACATGACCGGCGGCGTGGTGGTGGTGCTCGGCCGTGTCGGCGTCAACTTCGGCGCGGGCATGACCGGCGGCTTCGCCTACGTGCTGGACGAGCAACGTAACTTCGTCGACCGCTACAACCACGAACTCATCGACATTCATCGCATCGTTGCCGAACACATGGAAGGCCACCGCCACTATCTGCTGGACCTGCTGCGCAACTACGTCGAGGCCACCGGCAGCGAATGGGGCCAGGAGATCATCGACGACTTCCGCGACTACGTCGGCAAGTTCTGGCTGGCCAAGCCCAAGGCGGCGGACATCGGTTCGTTGCTGGTCACCATCCGGGCGGCGGCATAACCATGGCAACCAAGAACGTCATGCAGTTCCTGGACCTGCCGCGCCAGGATCCGAAGAAGGCCCCGGTGGAAATCCGCCTGCACGATTTCCGCGAGATCTACGGCCAGTTCAAGTCCGACCAGGCCGCGGCCCAGGCCGGGCGCTGCCTCGATTGCGGCAACCCGTATTGCGAATGGAAGTGCCCGGTGCACAACTTCATTCCCAACTGGTTGAAGCTGATCCAGGAAGGCAACCTGTTCGCGGCGGCGGAGCTGTCGCACCAGACCAACTCCCTGCCGGAGATCTGCGGCCGCATCTGCCCGCAGGATCGCCTGTGCGAGGGTGCCTGCACCCTGGAAGACGGCTTCGGCGCCGTCAGTATCGGCAACATCGAGAAGTACATCACCGATGAAGCGGTGAAGCAGGGCTGGCGCCCGGACATGTCCAGCGTCGTGCCCACCGGCAAGCGCGTCGCCATCGTCGGCGCCGGCCCGGCCGGCCTCGGCTGCGCCGACGTGCTGACCCGCAACGGCGTGCAGGCGGTGGTGTACGACCGCTACAGCGAAATCGGCGGCCTGCTCACTTTCGGCATCCCGCCGTTCAAGCTGGAAAAGGAAGTGGTGAAGACCCGCCGCGGCCTGCTCGAAGGCATGGGCGTCGAGTTCCGCCTCAACGTCGAGATCGGCCGCGACATCCCGTTCGAGCAGTTGCTCAACGAGTATGACGCCGTGTTCCTCGGCATGGGCGCCTATACCGAGATGAAGGGCGGCTTCCCCGGCGAGGACCTGCCCGGCGTGACGCAGGCGCTGCCCTTCCTCATCTCCAACGTCAACCGCGTCATGGGCATCGAGACCGATGCGGCGCAGTTCATCGACGTGCGCGGCCAGCGTGTGGTCGTGCTCGGCGGCGGCGATACGGCGATGGACTGCAACCGCACCAGCGTGCGCCAGCAGGCCACCCGCGTTACCTGCGTCTACCGCCGCGACGAAGCCAACATGCCCGGCTCCAAGCGTGAAGTCGCCAACGCCAAGGAAGAGGGCGTGCGTTTCCTGTTCAACCGCCAGCCGGTGGAAATTGTCGGCGACGGCAAGGTCGAAGGCGTGAAGATGGTCGAGACCCGCCTGGGCAAGCCCGACGCCAAGGGCCGCCGCCAGCCGGAAGTGGTGGCCGGTTCCGAGGAAGTCATCCCCGCCGACCGCGTGCTCATCGCCTTCGGCTTCCGCCCCAGCCCGGCGGCCTGGATCACCGAGCACGGCGTCGAACTGCAACAGGACGGCCGCATCAAGACCTCCGAGCAGCGCAAGTTCCAGACGACCAACTCCAAGATCTTCGCCGGCGGCGACATGGTGCGCGGCTCCGATCTGGTGGTTACCGCGGTGTTCGAAGGGCGTCAGGCGGCCGAAGGAATTCTCGACTACCTGGGCGTCTGAGCTCTGCCTGATGCATGGAAAAAGCCCGCTTCCGAGCGGGCTTTTTTTATATCTTGTTGCATGGCAACGCACCTGCTCCCGCCTGATGCCGCTTTCGTAGGATGCAACGAGCACTTTTGCGAATTGCATTGTTGGTGCCTGCGCCGGCGATGCAATCCGTTGCATTCATTGCATCCTGCGGTGCTACGTACATTGAAGCTTCGCGAGGTGATGTTAAGAAGCTTTACACTCGACGCGAATGCCCCGACCGCAACGTCATACCTGAAAGTACGACACGCAGTTATGGCGCGCCCTCTTAGATCATAAGCGCACGTCAACGCGCCAAATGATTATTTTCAATGCCCGGAGCGCCTGACTAGAATTTCGCGGCCCGTCACCTCCACCGGCCGAAAAAAATAATGAGCTTTCAGTTTCCTGCGCCTGCGCGCCCGAGTTTTCGCAAGACGCTGATCGCGGCTGCCACCGTCGCCCTGCTGGCTGCTTGCAGCAATGACGACAACGCCGCGCCGCCCGCCGCGCAGCCGAACATCCTCTACATCATGGCCGACGATCTGGGCTATTCGGATATTCATGCCATGGGCGGCGAGATCGACACGCCGAACCTGGATGCACTGGTGGCGAGCGGCCGCATCCTGTCCAACCATCATGCCGGAACGGTCTGCGCCATCACGCGCTCAATGCTGATCTCCGGCACCGATCATCACCTCGTCGGTGAAGGCACCATGGGTGTGCCGACGGACGAGCGCAAGGGCTTGCCGGGGTATGAAGGCTATCTCAACGACCGCTCCCTCTCGGTGGCGGAGCTGCTGAAGGATGCGGGTTATCACACCTACATGGCCGGCAAGTGGCACCTCGGCTCCGGCATCGTCGGCAGCACCGGCAATGCCGGACAGACGCCGGATCAGTGGGGTTTCGAGCATAGCTATGCCTTGCTCGGCGGCGCCGCCAGCAACCACTTCGCGCATGAGGCCGCGGGCTCCAAGAACTACACCGAGGATGGCGTCTACATGCAGCCCGGACAGCCGGGGCAGCCCGGTGGAGCGGGCGGCACGCCGGCCGTGTTCTATTCGACCGACTTCTACACGCAGAAGCTGATTTCCTACATCGATTTGAACCACGGCGACGGCAAGCCTTTCTTCGCCTACGCGGCCTACACCTCGCCGCACTGGCCGCTGTCGGTGCCCGATCCCTACCTGCACAACTACGTCGGCAAGTACGACCAGGGCTATGACGTGATTCGCGCCGCGCGGCTGGCGCGGCAGAAGCAGCTCGGCATCATCCCCGCCGACTTCAACCCGTTCGCCGGTTTGCCGGAGACGCTGACCCGCTCGGCCGCCACGCCGGACGCCGGTACCGCCGGTGCGAAGTACATCAGCGCCGTGCACAGTCCCGCCGACGGCTACATCGACTACAACCAGGGTTATGTCGACAAGAAGTGGGAGTCGCTGTCACCGCTGGAGCAAAAGGCGCAGGCGCGCTACATGGAGGTCTACGCCGGCATGGTCGAGAATCTCGACCACAACATCGGCCTGCTGATCCAGCACCTGAAGGACATCGGCGAATACAACAACACCTTCATCATGTTCCAGTCGGACAACGGCGCCGAGGGCTGGCCGATCGATTCCGGCGCCGATCCCACCGCCACCGATGAGGCCAATGCGCAGTCGCCGGTGTACGAAACCCTGGGCGCGGACAACGGCCAGACCAATGCCAAGAAAATCCAGTACGGCTTCCGCTGGGCCGAGGTCAGCGCCACGCCGTTCAGCCTGACCAAGGGCTATTCCGGCGAGGGCGGCGTGTCGGTGCCGGCCATCGTGCACCTGCCGCGGCAGGTCCTGCAGCAACCGACGATCGGCGCCTTCACCCACGTCACCGACAATACCGCCACCTTCCTTGCCCTGGCCGGCGTGACGCCCCCGAACGTGCCGGCGCCGCCCCTGATCAATCCGACCACGGGCGTCGACCAGAACAAGGGCAAGGTGGTGTACGACGAGCGTTACGTCTACCCCGTCACCGGCGTGTCCTTGCTGCCGGTGCTGGAAGGGCAGGCGAGCGGGCAGGTCCATACCGCGCCCTTCGGCGACGAGTCCTACGGCCGCGCCTACCTGCGCAGCCTCGACGGCAAGTGGAAGGCGCGCTGGACCGAGCCGCCGCTGGGGCCGCTCGACGGCCACTGGGAGCTGTTCGCCATCGACACGGATCGCGGCGAGGCCGACGATGTCTCGGCGCAGAATTCCGACGTGATCACCACGCTGGTGAGCCAGTGGCAGACTTACATGACCAACGTCGGCGGCGTCGAGCCCCTGCAGCCGAAGGGCTACTATTAGCGCCAGGCATCGGGGCAAGAGCGCGGGCGCTTAATTCACCATGGCCAAGAAGGGATTGATTCTGGCTGCACTGGCGGTCGCAGGCGGTGCGCTTGGTGCCGTCGCGCTGCGTGTGGGCGCTTTCAACGCGCCTGTCACCATGGGCCCTGCACTCGCTTCCCTGGGTTCGCCGGAGCAATGCTCACGCTACTCCGGCCTGCCGCCGCAATGGGGCAGCGACCGGCATGCCGGCATGGTGCATCTCGCCAGCGGCCGTTTCGTCTTCGGCAGCACCCTTGGCTATCAGGATGAGCGGCCGGCCGATCCCGGCAAGGTGGCGGTCGCGGGTTTCTGGATCGACCAGACCGAGGTCACCAACCAGCAGTTCGCCGCCTTCGTCGCGGCCACGGCCTATGTCACCACCGCGGAACGCGACGGCGGTGCCGTGGTCTTCCACAAACCCGACTACGCGGAACTCAAGACGCGGCCCTATGCCTGGTGGAGCTACGTGCAGGGCGCCGACTGGAACCGCCCAACCGGCCCGGGCAGCAATCGCAAGGGGCTCGACAACCAGCCGGTGACCCTGGTCACCCAGGCGGACGCGCTGGCCTACGCGCACTGGCTCGGGCGGGATCTGCCCACCGAGGCCGAATGGGAGTACGCCGCCAAGGCCGGCCACCAGGACGCAAAGCTGGACGAGGCGCCGCGCGACGCCGCGGGCAAACCCACCGCCAACTACTGGCAGGGCGCCTTCCCGGTGGTCAACACCGCCGCAGACGGACATGAAGGCCTGGCCCCCGTGGGCTGCTACGCGGCCAACGACTGGAAGCTGTACGACATGATCGGCAACGCCTGGGAGTGGACGGCCGATCCGTATAGCGGCCCCCACCAGGGCCACGCCAACGGCGACACCGCCTCGGTCGCCGCCGCCAGCCGCACCGGTCGGCCCGGCCAGCCGATGGTGATCAAGGGCGGCTCCTTCCTCTGCTCGCAGGATTTCTGCGTGCGCTACCGCGCTTCGGCGCGCGAGGCGCAGGAAGACAATCTGCCGGCTTCGCACATCGGCTTCCGCACCGTGCTGCGTGGTTGAGCGGGCGTGAAGCAAGTTAGCCGGAGTCACGGCGGATTACGCGCCGCCTCGGTAGCGCTGTGCCTTTGCACGGCCGTGTTTGCATCCGCGGCCGACGCTGATGCGCCGTCGCAAGTCATCAGGATCGGCGTCAGCTCCGGACCGCAGGCCGAGATCATGGATGAGGTGAAAGGCATTGCGGCGAGCAGGGGCCTGGACCTCCACATCGTGCGTTTCGACGACGAGAGCCAGCTCGACGCCGCCCTCGATGCCGGCAAGCTGGATGCCAACAGCTTCCAGGACCTGCCGTATCTCGACAAGCAGAAACAGGCCCACGGCTATCACCTCGTGGATGTCGCCTATACCGTGACCCTGCCGCTGGCTTTCTACTCGAAGAAGCTGGCTTCCTTGCGCGGTCTCAAGCCAGGCGACACCGTGGCGCTGCCGAAGACGCCGGCCGACTGCGCCCGTGCGCTGATCCTGCTGCAGAACTACGGTTTCATCACCTTCCCCGACACCGCCGGGTTGCATGCGACGCCGCGCGACATCAGCACCAATCCCAGGAAGCTGAAGTTCATCACGCTGGCGCCGGCGCAGCTTCCGGCCGCGCTCGATAAGGCGGCCTTTGCGGCCATCCCCTGGGCTGTGGCGGAGCAGGCCGGTCTGCAACCGGCGCGCGATGCCATCGGCATGGAAGACGCCCGCAGTCCCTATGCGAATGTCATCGCCGTGCGCGCACAGGACAAGGACCAGCCCTGGGTGGCCCAACTCGTCGCCGCCTATCATTCCGAGCCGATCAAGCACTACATCCTGACGCACTACCAGGATTCGGTACGCAGGCCGTGGTGAGTGCCGCTGCCGTGTTCGGGCTGTGAACACGGTCTCCTTCCGCTGCACCGCCTGCGGCAAGTGCTGCAACTCGCCGCCGTTGATGAGCCTGCCGGAACTGTTCCGGCACCAGGGCCTGTTCGTCGGCTGTCTGGCCATCCGGCGCGCGGCGTCCGGGATGCGCGATATCTCGGTCCACACCCAGGCGTTCGATTACGCGACCTTGAACCGCTGTCCGGCGCTGGGCGAGGACCTGCGTTGCAGCATCCACGACAAGGGCAAGCCCGCTGTATGCGCCGTCGTGCCGTTCGATGCCGACGTGCCGGATGGATTGCAGCATGCCGTGCTGTTGAGCCGGAACCGCAGCGAGAACTACATCGGCGCGAACTGCATCGTCGCCGGGGAGTCCGCCGATCACGACGTGGTGGTGCGCGATGGCCGTCTCGTCGACAGTGGATACATCGATGCCTTGGCGCGACGGCGCGAGGCCGTGCGGATCGACCGGCACTATTGGGGCGATGCCCTGCTCAGGTTGCTGCGCAGCGAGCTTTCCGCGTCGGCCTCCATTCCAGCAGCGGGTTATTTCACCCTGCCGCTGGTGCCGGTGCTGCAATTTGTTGCGGGCGTCTCCCAGTCCTGCCGCGTTCGGTGCCTGGCCTATATCGATAGCCAGATCGCGCTGATTGACCGCATGCTCGTCGCGGCCCTGCAACGCAAGACCAGCCAGGATCGTGACACGACGCGCGAGTTGCGTTCCTTCAATAATGCTTACGCGCTGCTACGCAGGCAGCTGGAGCGCGGGGTCGATAACCGTTCAATAGTCGACCAGGAGTA
Organism: Nevskia sp.; assembly: GCA_028291705.1. Taxonomy (GTDB): domain Bacteria; phylum Pseudomonadota; class Gammaproteobacteria; order Nevskiales; family Nevskiaceae; genus Nevskia. Next base: position 4,926 of record JAQGNS010000506.1, on the reverse strand, counting down.
CGCGCGGAATTTCGAAGCCTATCTCGAACTCGATGCCGGCACCGTAGCGACTTAGGCTGCAAGAAGCGTTGTCTGCGAATTGCATCGCGGGTTTTCACACCAGCGATGCGCTTCGTTCATCGTGCCTTGCGCCGCACCGTATTCCAGTACAGCCGGGCAATCAGCACCAGTATCACCGCCCCGGCCAGCGTCGGTACCAGCAGGAACTGCCAGCCCGGCTGCGCCAGGAACACGATCACCGGGTTGCTGCCGGCGGGTGGATGCACCGTGCGAGTCAGCATCATCGCCATCAGGGCACAGGCCCCGGCGCCGGCCAGGGGCAGCCAGCCCGGTCCGAACAGGTGCAGGAACAGCAGGCCGATGAAGCTGGCCAGCAGGTGGCCGCAAATCACGTTTCTTGCGGGGGAAAAGGGACTGGAGGGGAAGCCGAACAGCAACACACAGCTGGCGCCGAAGGAGCCCAGCATCAGGGCCTGCTTCGTCGTGGCGGCGAGCAGGCCCACCAGGGCCAGCGCCGCGAAAGCTCCCAGGCCGGCGAGGAGAACCTCACCGGCCCGGGAACGCCATGCCGTGCCTTCCCTCGCCCCGACAGCGGGAGCGGACGGAAGCGGCATGGAGGATTACTTCTTGAAGCGCGCCGCGTCCTCGGAGCCCTTGGTGGCGTTGCCGGCGCTGTAGGAATGCGCGCCCACGCCCGCCAGCTTGCCGCCTTGCACGATCAGGTACTCGTTGCGGATCGGGCGGTTCTCGAAGTAGCACTCGAGGATCTCGCGCGTGCCGGCCGCATAGCGCGTCTGCGCCGAGAGACTGGTGCCGGAGATGTGCGGGGTCATGCCGTGGTGCGGCATGCTGCGCCAGGGATGATCGGCCGGCGCCGGCTGCGGGAACCACACGTCACCGGCGTAGCCCGCGAGCTGTCCGCTCTTCAGCGCATCGGCGATGGCGTTGGTGTCGCACAGCTTGCCGCGCGCGGTGTTGACCAGGTAGGCGCCGCGCTTGAAGTTGGCCAGCGACTTGGCGTTGATCATGTGCTCCGTTTCCGGATGCAGCGGGCAGTTCAGCGTGACCACGTCGCAGACCTTGGTCAGGCTTTCCAGGCTGGTGTGGTGGGTCAGGTTGAGTTCCTTCTCCACCGTTTCCGGCAGGCGGTGGCGGTCGAGGTAGTGCAGCTTCATGTCGAAGGGCTTGAGCAGGCGCAGCACGCGCAGGCCGATGCGGCCGGCGGCCACGGTGCCGACATTCATGCCTTCCACGTCGTAGGAACGCGCCACGCAGTCGGCGATGTTCCAGCCGCCTTTCATCACCCAGTTGTAGGAGGGGATGTAGTTGCGCACCAGGCCCAGGATCATCATCACCACGTGCTCGGCCACGCTGTTGCTGTTGCAATAGGTGACTTCGGCCACGGTGACGTTGCGGTCCATCGCGGCCTGCAGATCGGTATGATCCGAGCCGATGCCGGCGGTGACGATCATCTTCAACTTCTTCGCCTTGGCGATGCGTTCGGCGGTCATGTAGGCCGGCCAGAACGGCTGCGAGATGACGATCTCGGCGTCGTGCAGCTCGCGGTCCAGCACGCTGTCGGCGCCGTCCTTGCTCGAGGTCACCACCAGCGTGTGACCATTGGATTCGAGGTACTTGCGCAGGCCCAACTCGCCCGAGACGCTGCCCAGCAGCGTGCCCGGCTTGAAGTCGATGCCCTTGGGTGTCGGCAGGGTCTGGCCGTCGGGGTAGCGTTCGATCTTGGGCAGGTCGTCGCGGGCATAGGTCTTGGGATAGCCGTCGACGGGATCGTCGTACAGCACGCAGATTACTTTGGCCATGGGGGTCTCCGATGTGATTGGTGTTTTTTGAGGGCGGCGATACGCGGCCCTGCAACCATCATGGGAGCGCCCCGCCGGGCTATCCAATCGCTTGATCCGACCGCCTGATAACTTTTGCTTATCAGCAACCCAGCAAGGCATCGACCCGGGTTTGCAGATCCAGTCCAGAGAAAGCCTTGAGCGCGGCGGCCACCAGGGTGGTCTGCGGTTCGCGGTGCGGCAGCACTAGGCCGATGTCGCGCAGCAGCTCCGGCACCAGGGGAATGGCGCTCAATTCCTGGCGCATTTCCAGCAGGCACAGCACGCTGTGCGGCAGCACGCTGTACAGGCCGGCGCAGCGTACGTGCGAGTACAGCGCCATCATCGAGTCGGTCTCTACCCGCGGCTCGATGTGCGCGCCGGCGCGCTCGAAGGCGGCATCCACCTCGCGCCGGCTCTGCATATTGCCGGTGAGCATGCACAGCGGCAGTTCCGCGGCATCGGTCCAGGAAATGCTGTCGCGGCCCCCGAACGCGGCTTCCTCCCGCGCCACCACTACGTAGCGTTCACGGAACAGCGGCACCGTGTCGAAGTTCTTCAGCCGCTCGTCCTGCAGGTAGCTCAGGCCGAAATCCAGCTCGAAGTTGCCGAGCTTCTGCAGGATTTCCGAGGAAGAAAGCGTGTAGACCTCGTGGCGCATGCGCGGATACAGCTGCAGGCAGCTTTCGGTCAGCAGCGGCACGATGGGCAGGGTGGTGGGAATGGCGCCGAAGCGCAGCACCCCAGCCGGGTCGCCGCCGGCGCCGAGCGCCTCCTGCCGCAGCGCATCGCAATCGGCCAGGGCGCGGCGCGCCCAGGCCAGTACCCGCTCGCCGTCCGGCGTGAAGCCCTCGAAGCGCCGGCCGCGCTGCACGATGACCAGTCCGAGTTCCTGCTCGATGCTGCGGATGGCGCCGGATAAAGCGGGCTGCGAGACGTTGCAGGCCTGCGCGGCGCGGCCGAAATGCTGCTCCTTGGCCAGGGCGACGAGATAGTTGAGCTGGCGGATGAACATGCGGAGGCGGGCGGCGATCGGTGGAATCCAGTGCTGGGCACGCTAGCACAGCGCGCGGCGCCCTTGCATTGACCGCGGCCTGCCGCCGGATGCCGCGGCATCTGCAGGTCTGGGTGGTTGGCGGACTCTGGCCCATCCGCAAAGACGTCCGGCATACTCGGCATCATCCAGGGCCTACCTCAGCCAGCCATGATTTCCCACATCTTCCTCGGCGTATCCGACTTCAACCGCGCGCTGGCCTTCTACGGCAGCATCATGGATGAACTGGGCCTGGCGCTGAAATTCAGCGACCCCGAAAAGCCCTGGGCCGCGTGGTCCTCCCCAAGCGCGCCGCGTCCCTTGTTCCTGATCGGCAGTCCCTACGACGGCCGCGCGGCGAGCCCCGGCAACGGCAATATGGTCGCCCTCCTGGCGCCGACGCGAGAGGCCGTGGACCGCGCACACGCCGCGGCCCTGGCGAACGGCGGCACCTGCGATGGCCCGCCCGGCCTGCGCCTGAACTACCACCCCGATTACTACGGCGCGTACTTCCGCGATCCCGACGGCAACAAGCTCTGCGTCTGCTGCCATGACAAACCCGGCGGCAACTCTGTGTAAATCCGGCTAGCGCGCGACGCGCCCGTTCGCCGTGTCCAGCGTGACCGCCTCCTTGCGTTGCAGATGCCACAACCGCAGCGCTCGTCCCAGGAACACGCCGCTGAGCGCGCCGTAAGCCGTGCTCACCGCCAGCACGAACGGCTCCACCTGGCGCAGCTCACCATGCAGCGCGAGCTGGATCCCGACGCCGTACTTCACCACGAAGATCAGCACGATCAGCAGCAGCGGCACCCAACTGCCGGGCAGCGCGTAGCTGCGGCTCTGCGCCAGGTATGCCGCGCCCTTCGGCGCGCCATGGCGCTGAACTTCGTAAGCGGACAACACCAGGCCGCTGGCCCAGCACAGCAAGGCCCCCGGCTGCGCGCCGAAGGTGGAGAGTACGCCGCCGAATGACAGCGCCGTGAACAAGGCGGGCAACATGGCCACGCGCAACTGCGTGACCTGCTGCGGCCGGGTCATGCCATAGCCGCGCCACAGCAGCGCGGCCAGCAGCAGCCAGACCCAGGACGGCGTGTGGCGCACGATTTCGACGAACATGGAATTTCTCTCGCAAGCAGTAGATGGAGGCGCGGACCGGGATCAGCCCGACACCGAAGCAGCGGAAGCCTGCGACGTCGCTGGCCGGCGGCGCGCGAAGCGGCGCTGATGCCGCACCCGCAGCCAGACGATGGCGCCGACGCCGACCGTCAGCGGCGCGAACCAGGCCAGGTGCAGATCAGCCAGCCTCGCGGCCAGGTTCGCCGGCAGAATCCGCATCAGGCCGATGCCGAGAAAGGCGATATGGGTGGCGATGCCGTTGGCGATCATGGCGGTGAAATGCTCGCGCAACCACCAGCCGGGCGCGGGGCTGCGGAGGCGCTGAACCAGCATCTGTGCTGAGCGTCCCACGCCGACCAGCCCGAATACCGTCAGCAGGACCTGTCCAGCCCACAGCCCAATCGCCGCCACCGCCAGGCCGCTGCCCAGTTGCGCCCAGGCCAGCGCCGGATAAATCCCGCTGCTGAATGCGGCGAAGTCCTGCTTCAGGCGTACCGCGCGCGGACCCACCACCACGCTGGTGCCGACCAGCACTTCCAGATAGAGGAAGAACACGCCGAGCAACGCCTGGCCCCGTCCAAAGTAGGACAGCGCCAGCGGCAGCGCGGTAAGCAGGATGCCGCCCATCGCCCACAGGTAGATGCGGCCGGCGAGGCGGTGCAGCGGCCGGCCCTTCGGCGCCAGCGCCGCGGTCCAGAAGCCGAGCAGCGCCACCGCGCCGACCGCCACGTGCAAAGCCAGAACCATTCCGTGCATGTCGCCACTCCCGTTTGATGTGCCGTCATTGTCGTGAGGGCCGCCGCGGGCGGGCAGGTGACAGATGGCACAAGCGGGGGGTGACAAAACTCACCTCGGAAGGAATCCGCCCGTCTCCTATACTGCGGCGATGGAACAGGCCCCTCCGACGCTGCGCGCCAATCACTGGAGTGGTCCTTTCGC
>JAQGNS010000055.1 GCA_028291705.1 Nevskia sp. | reverse complement strand
CCGGCGAGACCGAGGAAGACTTCCAGATCCTGCTGGACTGGCTCGACGAGGCGCAGCTCGACCGCGTCGGCTGCTTCAAGTATTCGCCGGTCGAAGGCGCCACCGCCAACCTGCTGGCCGGCGCGGTACCGGAAGAAGTGAAGGAAGAACGCCTCGCCCGCTTCATGCAGAAGCAGGCCGTGATCAGCGCCGCCAAGCTCAAGGCCAAGGTCGGCCGCACGCTGGAAGTGCTGATCGACGAAGTCACGCCCAAGGGTGTGGTCGGTCGCTCCTGGGCGGATGCGCCGGAGATCGACGGCAAGGTGTATATCGAAGGCAAGCTCAAACCGATGCCCGGGCAGCGGGTGCAGGCGAAGGTGGTGCGCGCGGATACGCACGACCTGTACGCCAAGCTGGTCAGCTAAGTTCATCGTCGCCCCCGCGAAGGCGGGGGCCCAGTTTCCTTCGCTACCCGGACGCGGCGCGAAGACAAAACTGGATCCCCGCCTTCGCGGGGATGACAGTTGATGGTTGGCGCGGTCGTCGTTACAGCAACAGATTCGCCAGCGGCACCGTCACCAGCGACAGCAGGATGCCGGCGCCCAGCACGGTATTGGCCAACTCCGGCTCCATCTCGTACTGCTCCGCCAGGATCGCCGCCGAGATCATCGGCGCCATCGCCGCCTGCAACACGCCCACCGTCAGCACCAGTCCGCTGACGCCGGTGGCGATGCCGAGCAGCCAGCACAGCAGCGGCGCGGCGAACATCTTCCAGCCCAGCCCCATGCCCAGCGCGCCGAGTTGCGAGCGGCCGAGATGCAAGCGGAATTGCAGGCCCACCGAGAACAGGGCCAGCGGCGTCAGCGAGGCGCCGATGCGTTCCAGTACCAGGTGCACCGGCTCGGGCCAGCCGCCGAGGGCGCCGGCGATGATGCCGCCGACCAGGGCCAGAAAAGAAGGGAACAGCAGAATGCGGCGCAGCACTTCGGCCGGCATCAGGGTGCGGCCGGCGTAGACCGCGGTGACGGCCACGCCGCCCACCGCCAGCGCCACGAAGTTGCCGACCTGGTCGGCGATCACCGCCAGGCCCAGGCCTTCCTTGCCGCGCAGGGCCTCGATCATCGGGTAGCCCATGAAGGAGGTGTTGCCGAGGCCACCGACCAGGATCAGCGCACCGATGCGGCCGCGCGACCAACCCAGCCGCGGCCCGAGTAAGGCGAACAGCAGCCAGGAGCCGATGAACAACAGCCACATCGCCGCCACCAGGAACCACAGGTGCGGATCGAAGCGGATGCGCGGAATCAGGTCCAGCACCAGCGCCGGCAGGGCGATGTTGAGCACCCACCAGTTGAGGTTCTGCGCCAGGCCCGCTGGCGGCCTGGCATAGCGCGTCACGGCGATGCCCATGGCCAGGCAGAAGAAGAGTAGCAACAGGGCGCTCATGACTCGGACAGCCGAATGAAACGAAAAGGAATCATCAGACCCGGAACCAAGGCTCCGGGTTCCGTCAACGAATCAGCCTGCTTCGACCAGGCCGAAACTGCGGGGATTCAGAATCCCGCGCGGATCGCGTTTGTGCTTTTCCGCCGCCAGCGCCTGGCGTAACTGCGCCGGCGCGCGCTGCTGGAATTCCTGCGCCCACTTGGGGCCGATGCCATGCTCGGCGGAGAAGGTGCCGCCGAAGCGCAGGGTCACGTCGAACACCAGCTTGACCAGTTCCGCCGCGTGCGCCTTCACCGGCTGCGACTGGCTGCCCAGCAGATGCAGGTGGGCGCCGCCGACGCCGGCGTGGCCGAAGGCGATCAGCTCCACTTCCGGATGGGCGGCACGCAGCTCCTGCTCCAGCGCGGCCAGGTAATCGCCGAACACCGCAACCGGTGTGGCGGTGTCGAAGCTGAGGCGACCACCGCCGAGGACGCGCATGCGCGCGTTGCTCGATTCGGTGATGGAGTGGCGCAGCTTCTTCAGCAGCGGCAGCGGCGCATAGCCGATCTTCTCCGCAGGCCATTGCAGCTTGTCCGCCAGGAAATCGTAGAGGCGGCTGGCGAGGTCTTCCTCGGCATCGCGCGACTCGACCTGCAACAGCACGTAGAAGGGCGAGTCGATCGCCGGCGTTTCGAAAGGCCAGCGGAAGGCCGCGCCGAGATGCGTTTCCACCAGTTGCAGCGACTGGCGGCTCATGAATTCGAATTCCTCGATGGCGCCGGGGAACTGGCCGCGCGCCGCGTCGAGCAGACGCATCGCCGCCGGCATGCCGTCCACCGGCAGCAGCACCGCTTCGCGCTGCGCGGGTATCGGATAGGTACGCAGGCGCGCGCGCGCGATGACACCGAACAGCCCTTGGCTGCCGATCAGGCCCCAGGCCGGCTGCACGCTGGCGGAGTCGATCGCCAGTTGCTCCGGCGGCGGCGCCTGCCAGGCAACGGCGGCGCAAGGACCGGTCTCGCTGCCGTCCGCCCAGTAGCCCCAGGCGGTTTCGCACAGGTGCGCGGCGGTGCCGTAGCTGACGGCGTTGGCGCCGGCGGAGGCATTGGAGACGCAGGCGCCGACGGTGGCGGCGCTGGTGGAGC
>JAQGNS010000054.1 GCA_028291705.1 Nevskia sp. | reverse complement strand
TCTTCGTCATCCCCGCGCAGGCGGGGATCCAGTTTTGCTGAGCTCAACGCACGGGTACGGCCCGGGGCTGCTGCACTCTCACCGGCGGCACTTCCCTCTTTTTCTGGGGAAATAAGGAACATCGCTCGCCGCATGCGTGCCAACAAAAAACCTTGGCACGCATGGAACGCATGGGGAAAAACAGGGGTTTTGGCGAGTTGAATCGGTTTGCGGCCGGCTGCCGCTCCGCATGCGGGGCGCGGCTGCTTCAAGCCCGCCAGTGCTTCCGCATGAACTGCCCCAACTCGGCAATCGAAGCATCCGCTTCGGCGAGTTGCCCGGCATGCAGCTGGAAGTCGTGCCATAGGCCTTCGAACCGGTGCAGGCTTACTTCCACGCCCGCGGCTTCGGCTCGCTGGGCTAGCCGCTCCGAATCGCTGAGCAGGATCTCTTCGGTGCCGACGTGGATCATCATCGGCGGCAGTCCTTTCAGGTTGCCGAACAAGGGCGAGATGCGGGGATCGCTGGTGGGGATGTTGCCGGCGTAGAGTCCGGCGCAGGCGCCGATCCAGGCGGGATTGAGCATCGGGTCGCGCTGGGCGCGGCTGCGGATGGTTTCGCCGCTTTGCGTGAGGTCTGCCCAGGGGGAGATCAGCACCAGGGCGGCGGGCAGGGGCAGGCCGGCGTCGCGGATGGCGATGGCGACGGCCAGGGTCAGGTTGCCGCCGGCGGAGTCGCCGGCGATGGCCAACTGGCTCGGTTCATATTGCTCCAGCAACCAGCGGTAGGCGGCGAGTGCGTCGTCCAGTGCGGCGGGGTAGGGGTTTTCCGGGGCGAGGCGGTAGTCGGGAAGATAGGCTTCGGCGCCGGCGGCCTGACCTAACTGCGCGGCGAGAGCGCCATGGCTGGCGGGGCCGCCGAGGACGTAGGCGCCGCCGTGGAGCAGCAGCAGCGCCTTGCTGGCCTGGGCGGTGGGTGCGTGCAGGCACAGGGCCGGCACGCCGTTCATCTCCAGCTTGGTGGTTTCGGTGCCGCGCGGATATTTCGACAACAGGCCGGCGGCCTTGGAGCCCCGGCGCTGGATGGAGAGGGGTACGCGCGGCGAAAGCATGGGCTTGAACAGCAGCCGGATGACGGTGCGCAGGACGGTTTTCATCGCGGCCTCTTTTGTTGTTTCCTCCGCGCGCAGCCTATCAGGCCGCGCGCGCCAGCGGTGTGTCGGAGGCTTTTGCCGGGACGAGATGATAGTGGGCCAGGTTGGGTGTGCGGGTGAGGCGGCCGTACTCGCTCATGTAGCCGACCCAGGTATTGGTATTGCGGCCGTCGGCGGTGAGGTACCAGCTATGGCAGCCGGCTTCGAACACGGTCTGCTTGTTGCGCTTTTGCAGCATGGCGTTGAATTCGTGTTGCACGTCGATGCGCACTTCGAGCGAGGCCAGCTTGCGGTCACGCAGTACGGTTGCGGTCTGGGCGATGTAGCGCGTCTGCTGTTCCAGCATGTAGATGATGGAGCCGGCGCCGAGGTTGGTGTTGGGGCCGTAGACTACGAACAGGTTGGGGAAGCCGCTGACGCTCATGCCGAGGTAGGCTTCGGCGCCGTTCTTCCAGCGTTCGCGCAGGCTGCGGCCGTTGAGGCCGTGGATTTCCATCGGAGCCAGGAACTCGGTGGAGGCGAAGCCGGTGCCGTAGACGATGGCGTCGACCTCGCGCAGCGTGCCGTCCTCGGCGCGGATGCCGCCGGCGGTGACTTCGCGGATACCTTCGCTGACCACTTCGACATGCGGCTGCGCCAGGGTGCGCATCCACTCGTTGGAAAGCAGGGTGCGCTTGCAGCCCATCGGGTAGTCCGGCGTGAGCTTGGCGCGCAGGGCGCGGTTGCGCACCTGCAGGTGCTTCAGTATTTCGGCGCTGCTGCGCAGGAAGGTCTTGGCGATGGTGCCGAGGATCGGCTTGCGCAGCAGGGCCGAGTTGAGCAGTTCGAAGGTCCAGAAGATGCGCATGCGGTCGAAGTCGTGCAGCAGCGGGATGGCTTCGATCAGCCTGCGCTCCCAGCGGCGGTAAGGACGGTCGAGCTTGGGTACGCACCAGCCGGGTGAACGCTGGTACAGGTGCAGCCGCTTCACTTCCTTGGCGATCTCGGGGACAAGCTGTACCGCGCTCGGGCCGGTGCCGATCACCGCCACGGTCTTGCCCTTGAAGTCGTAGCCATGGTCCCAGCGGGCGGAGTGGAAGGTGCGGCCCTTGAAGCCCTCCAGGCCCTTGAGCTGCGGAATCTGCGGCTGGTGCAACTGGCCCACGGCGGAGACCAGCATGTTCGCTTCCAGCACTTCACCGCCCTTGAGTCGGATGCGCCACAGGCCGCGGGATTCATCGTAGTCGGCGCCGAGCACTTCGCAACCGAAGCGCACATGGGACAGCAGGTCGTGCTTGCGCGCGACGTGACGCAGGTAGTCGAGGATCTCGGCCTGTTTGCCGTAGCGGCAGGACCAGGGGTAGTGCGGCTCGAAGGAGAAGGAATACAGGTGCGAGGGCACGTCGCAGGCGGCGCCCGGATAGGTGTTCTCGCGCCATACGCCGCCGACGTCCTGGGCTTTTTCCAGGATGGTGAAGGATTCGATGCCGGCCTGCTTGAGGGAGTGGCCCATGCTGAGACCGCCGAAGCCGCTGCCGATGATCACCACGGAAGGCCCCGTACCCTTTGCCTGCTTTGCACCTGCGTCCATCTGTATCTCCTCCAGCCGCTCGATCGCGAACTTGTGCGGCCAGCTTAGGGCGCGGGAATCGGCGGGGTTATGGCGTTTCGGGACAAAATATTGATAATTGGGGACAGAGAAGCAGAATTGTCAGTCTTTGAGGAGGCACATTGCACAACTGGGACTTCCAGCGCGGCATTGCCAGCATGCAATTGCAGGCGCAGCTGGGTGTCGAGCACGGCTTGTCCCTGGCCGCCTGCCTGGAAGGAACCGGGCTGACGTCGGCGCAGCTGGCGGACACGAGTGCCGTGGTCAGCGGTCATCAGGAACTGGCCCTGGTGCGCAACCTCGTGCGAGGGCTCTCCCATGTGCCCGGCCTTGGCCTGGAGGCGGGTACGCGTTATCACTTCACCGCCTACGGCATTCTCGGCTTCGCCATCATCAGCAGCCCCGACCTGCGCAGCGCGATGGATGTCGCCCTGCGCTATCTCAACCTGACCTACGCCTACAACCACATCACTTCCGAGGAAGGCGAGAACGAGATGCTGCTGCTGTTCGACGACAGCGCCATCCCCGAGGACGTGCGACAGTTCCTGCTGGAGCGCGACGCCGCCGCGGCGCTGATCCTGCAGCGCGAGATGTTTTCCAGCAGCCTGGTGCCGCGACGCGTGTCCCTGCGCTGCCGGCGCCCGGATTATGCGGAGCAGTTCACGCAGCTGTTCAGGGTGGAGCCGCGCTTCGGCGCGGTGCGCAACGAGGTGGCGCTGGATGCCGCGGTGCTGGATTCACCACTGCCGCAGGCCAACGAGTCGAGCCGGCGCATGGCGGAGGAGCAGTGCCGCAAGCTGCTCGCCGCGCGCAAGGTGCGCAGCGGACTGGCCGAGCGGGTGCGCGACCGCATCCTGCACCAGCCGGGACATATCCCGCAGATGACGACCGTGGCCGGCGACCTGCTGCTGACGCCGCGCACCCTGCGCCGGCGCCTGCTGGAGGAAGGCACCAGCTACAAGGCGCTGACCGACGAGGTGCGCGAGACGCTGGCGGAGGAATTGTTGTCCGCCGCCAACCTGTCGGTCGAGCAGATCGCCGAGCGCCTGGGCTATTCGGAGGCGGCCAGCTTCATCCACGCCTTCAAGCGCTGGAAGGGCCGGCCGCCGCACAGCTACCGGCTGGGAAGATAGCGCCGCCGCCAAGCCAGGCCGGCCAGCGCGGCCAGCAGCCATGGCGCGAAAGCCCCTCCGCCCGAATCACCGCCACCGCCCGAGCTGCTGCCGGAACTGCTGCTACTGGAACTGCCGGAGCCGCTGCTTGAACTGCTCCCGCCGCTCGAACTGCTGCTCCCCGCGACGTCGGCACAGCCGGCGCGGATATCGTCGCAGCCATGCGCGGTACCACTGCGGTCAGGGAAGCTGCGCGAGGAGCGGTAATAGAAGCTCATCTTGGCGCTGCCCTGGGCCCCTTGGTCGTCGAGCAGGCGCGCGTCGGCATCGTCGTAGCCGGCTTCTCCGGACTGCTTCAGCCAGCGGTCGAGCCAGGCCAGGGTGTAGTGCTCGGCCATCGGCTCGCCCCAACCGCCGGTGCAGGCGCCACCGCCGGGATCCGGGCACCAGGAGCTGGTGGGGAACACCGGCACCTGGCTCCACTCGTAGTGGGAACTGCCCTGGATGGTGAATTCGAAGGTCGGTATGCCGGCTTTCTGCCAGGCGCTGAAGCCGTCCTTGTGACCTTCCGGATCGGGCGGGATGATAAAGGGCGTTGGCGCTAGCCCGTACTCGGAGGATTGGCCCATGCTCGGCACGCGCGGGCCGTACTTGGGCATGCCGTGCGCGGCTGTGAGCGAGACGATGGCGTCGTAGGCTGGCCTAGTCAGGGGAATCTGTTGCAGCAGGCTGAGCACGCCGCCGCCGGCCGCGCCGCCGATGGTGTCGCTGCCCGGCGCCAGCAGTCCGTCCCAGGCCACCGCCACCTTGACCGGGTTGTTCTGGTCCAGCTTGCCCGGCCATGGGTCGGCGCCGGGCGCGTCATAGCCCTGCACCACGCTGACGCCGATGGCGCCCAGCGAATGGCCGACGATGCCGAGGCGATCCGGATCGATGGCTGCATAGGCCGGGTTGGAGGCGGTGACCTGGGTCGGATAGGACTTGGCGCAGGCGGCGTTGTTCGGGTACGGCGTGGTCGGCGAGGAGCGGAAGAAGTCGATGGCGTCGACCAGCCCGGTCCAGAACACCACGGGATTGATATTGGTGCCCTGTCCGCCGGAGGGCGTCTGCTCGTCGGAACGGCCCTGGCCGCGCGGGTCGAAGCTCAGCACCACGTAGCCGTTGCGCACCAGCAACTGCGCCGCCCACCAGTAGGCGGTCTGCGGTGCTTCCACCGAGCCGTTCTGGATCACGATGCCGGGCAGGGTGGTGCCGGCCGGTATGGTCTTCGGCTGCCACATCTGGCCGTTGAGGCGGGCGCAGCTGGAGTCGTAAAACACCACCGGGGTGACCACGGCTTCATTCGTGTAGAAGGCGCCGCCGTTCGGCCCCGCCGCTGCGGGGAAACGGAATGGATCACCGTCGCAGGGGAAGGCATAGCTGGTGCACAGCGGCGTCAGCGGCGAGTCCAGCGACAGCGATACCGCGCCGGCCGGATTGGCGATTACTTCCTTGAGGACCTGTTGCAGGGTGGCGCTGAGCGCAGCCGGGTCCTTCAGCGCGGCGAGCAACTGGTCGAGCGGAGTGGACGAGGCCAGCAGCCAGCTCGGGTCCGCCAGGTCGCGCGTGGTCAGGCTGCCGATGTTGAGCAGGCTCTGCGTGGTCAGGCGGCCGAGGAAGGCCGGATTGGCCAACTGCTCGGCCGGCGCCTGCGTCACCGTGGCGAAGTTCTTCACCTCGCGTTCGGTCCAGCCGGCGGAGGGGAAGGAGGGACCTTCGGGGATGGCCGAGGCCGCCCCGCACCACAGGGCTGCGGCCACGGCAAGGGCGCGGGCGATCTTGTTCACGGTTCTCCTCCGAGCATGACGCTTTTGTTATGGCCGCAGTGTGCGCCCTTGCGCCGGGTGACGGAAATGACGACGCGGCCAGCCGCATGCGGCGCGTCTGTCATCTGCCTGCGCACCTTCCTGGCTTACGGCAAAATAGGAGCCTATGCCCTCCGTCCTCGAAGTCCGCGATCTGGTCAAGCACTATCCCCGCGGCGTCCGCGCGGTGGATGGCCTCAGTTTCGAAGTGCAGGAAGGCACCTGCTTCGGCCTGCTCGGCCCCAACGGCGCCGGCAAGAGCACCACCATCGAGATGATGGAGGGGCTGCTCAAGCCTACCGCCGGTCAGATCCTGTTCCGTGGCGCTCCACTGGGCGGCCACTACCGCGAGCGCGTCGGCATTCAGTTCCAGAACACGGCCCTGCAGGAACATCTCACCACGCGCGAGAACCTGCGTTTCTTCAGCGCCCTGTACCCGAAGCGCCGGCCGCTGGAAGAACTGGTTGCGCTGTGCCGGCTGGAGGAATTCCTCGACCGCGACACCAGCAAGCTGTCCGGTGGTCAGCGCCAGCGCCTGCTGCTGGCCATCGCCCTGGTCAATGAACCGGAGGTGCTGTTCCTCGACGAGCCCACCACCGGCCTCGATCCGCAGGCGCGGCGCAATTTCTGGGACCTGGTGCAGGGCGTCAAGGCGCAGGGCAAGACCATCGTGCTGACCACACACTACATGGAAGAGGCTTATCTGCTGTGCGACGAGATCGCCATCGTCGACCACGGCAAGATCATCGCACGCGGCAGCCCGGCGGCGTTGCTGGCCGCGCACTTCAACGACTCGGTACTGGAACTGCCGACGGCGGAGGCGGACAAGCTGCATGATCCCGCCGTCTGCAAGCCGAAGGGCGACGTGGTGGAAATCCATACCCCGGACATCAACGGCACCATCGCCCGGCTGCTGGCGGTGGGCGCCTCGCTGGCGCAGCTGCGCATCCGCCAGCGCACGCTGGAAGACCTGTTCCTGGAACTGACCGGCAGGGATCTGCGGACATGAGCAACTTCTTTTCTGACTCCTGGCGCCGCCTGCGTGCCGCCACGTGGGCACGCAGCCTCGAGTTCATCCGCGACAAATCCGCGGTGGGCTGGAACGTGATCTTCCCGGTGCTGCTGGTGCTGGGACTGGGCTACGTCTTCTCCGGGCCGGGGCAGCCGATGTTCAAGGTCGGCGTGCTGGCGCCGGCCGGCGCCGCGCTGGATGCGAAGCTGCATCCTTTCCTGGCCACGCCGCAGGTGCAGTTCTACCGCGAGGAACCGGGCGAAGTGGCGCTGCACAAGGTGCAGCTGCAGCGCATCGACATGCTGGCCGATTTCACCGTCTCGCCGGGCCGTTACTGGGTCAACGAGCAATCGCCCAAGGGCAAATTGCTGGAACAGCTGCTGCGCGGCGCGGGTGGTGATGCGCTGCAACGCCAGACCACCAGCGGCGCGGAAGTGCGCTACGTCGACTGGGTCACACCCGGCGTGCTCGGCATGAACATGATGTTCTCCTGCCTGTTCGGCATCGGCTACGTCATCGTGCGCTACCGCAAGAACGGCTACCTCAAGCGCCTCAACGCGACGCCGCTGCGCGCCTTCGAATTCCTGCTGGCGCAGCTGCTGTCGCGCCTGCTGCTGATCGTGGCGGTGAACGTCGCGGTGTTCGTGGCCTGCCGCCTGCTGCTGCACCTGCGCATGGAAGGCTCCTACTGGAACCTGCTATTGCTGACCACGCTGGCCACCTTCTCGATGATCGCCATGGGCCTGGTGGTATCGGCGCGGATCAGCAGCGAGGAACTGGCCGGCGGCATCCTCAACGTCATTTCCACGCCGATGATGGTGGTCTGCGGCGTGTTCTTCTCCATCGACGGCGCGCCGCACATCCTGCAGATCGTGGCGCAGCTGCTGCCGCTGACGCACCTGATCAACGGCGCCCGCGCCATCATGCTGGACGGCGCCGGCCTGCAGCAGATCATGCCCAACCTGCTGGCGCTGGCGGCGATGAGCATGCTCTACCTGGTGCTCGGCGCGGCCATGTTCAAGTGGAGACAGAATTGAAGCTGCCCCGCATCACCGACTACCCGCATCACATCAGCTGCATCGACACCGAGCTGCTGCGCACCGGGCTGGCCTGCTGCTATCTGCTGCGCAGCGGCGACCGCTACGCCTTCATCGAATGCGGCACCGCGCTGTCGGTGCCGGGGCTGATGCGGGTGCTGGAACAGCGCGGCATCGCGCCGGAGCAGGTCAGCTACGTCATGCCGACGCACGTGCATCTGGACCACGCCGGCGGCGCCGGCCAGCTGCTGCGCCGGCTGCCGGATGCCAAGCTGGTGATCCATCCGCGCGGTGCACGCCACATGATCGATCCGACGAAGCTGATCGAGGGCGCCACCGCGGTGTACGGCGCGGAAAACCTGGCCGCCATGTACGGCGAGATCGTGCCGGTGCCGGAGCAGCGCGTCATCGTGGCGAACGATGGTTTCAAACTGGACTTCAGCGGCCGCGAACTGCTGTTCCTCGATGCGCCCGGGCATGCGCGCCACCACTACGCCATCTGGGACGCGGAGAGCCGCGGCATCTTCAGCGGTGACGTGTTCGGCCTGTCCTACCGCGAAGCGGACGGACCGATGGGGCCTTACCTGTTTCCCACCACCACGCCGGTGCAGTTCGAGCCGCAGGCCTGGGCTCAAACCCTGGACCGCTTCCTCGCACTCGATCCGGCCTATGTCTACCTGACGCATTACGGCCGCGTCGGCAATGTACGGCACCTGGCCCACGGCCTGCGCCGCGGCATCGCCGCCTACGAGCGCCTGGCGCGCCACCACGCCGCCGCGCCGGACCGCCATGCCGCGATCAAGGAAGCGCTGATGGCCCATGCGCTGCAGGAGTTGCAGGCGATGAACGCACCGCTGTCGGAACAGCAGGCGCGCGATTTGCTTGCCTTCGACATGGAGCTGAATACGCAGGGGCTGGAAGTCTGGTTGGATAAAGAGAAAGCGGCCTGAGTATTCGTAGAGAGCAATTGTGGTCCTCTGTCATCCTGAGCGCGGCGAAGGATCCGGCCCATCACCTATGGATGGGGCTTCGCTGCGCTCAGGATGACAGAGATATGAGAGGGTTCCCCAGTGTCCATGCCGCTGCTGCCCGATAAATCCGAGCTCGATGCTGCCGCTGCGGTGATCTACCGCAGCGTGGCGCCGACGCCGCAGTACGCCTGGCCGCTGCTGGCGCGGCGCTTCGGCACCGAGGTGTGGGTCAAGCACGAGAATCACCTGCCGGTCGGGGCCTTCAAGCTGCGCGGCGCGCTGGTGTATTTCGAAGCGCTGCGTCGGCGCGAGCCGCAGGTGCGCGGCGTCATTGCGGCGACGCGCGGCAACCATGGCCAGGCGGTGGCTTACGCGGCGAGCCGGGTCGGCCTGGAGGCAGTGGTGGTGGTGCCGCACGGCAATTCGCGCGAGAAGAACGCCGCCATGCGCGCCCTCGGCGCCGAGCTGATCGAGTACGGCGAGGATTTCCAGGAATCGGTCGGACATGCCATCCAGCTAGCGCAGGAGCGCGGGCTGCACCGGGTGCCGTCCTTCCATCGCGATCTGCTGTGCGGCGCCGCCACCTTCTGGCTCGAGTTGTTCACCCAGGTGCCGCAGCTGGACGTGGTCTTCGCGCCCATCGGCCTGGGCTCGAACATCTGCGGCGCGGCGGCGGCGCGCGCCGCCACCGGTTCGCACGCGCGGATCATCGGCGTGGTGTCGGATGGGGCGACGGCCTATGCGCAGTCCTACACCGAGCGGCGCATCATCGAGTCGCCGGTGAGCACCCGTCTCGCCGACGGCCTGGCCTGCCGCACGCCGGACCCGGGCGCCATGGCGATCATCTGGGAAACGGTGGATCGCATCGTCGAAGTCAGCGAGGACGAAGTGGCGGCCGCCATGCGGGCTTGTTTCAGCGATACCCACAATGTTGCGGAAGGTGCCGGCGCCGCCGCGCTGGCCGGCGCACTCAAGTTGCGCGATGAACTGGGTGGGTTGCGCGTCGGCCTGCCGCTGAGCGGCGGCAACGTGGACCGCGAGGTATTTGCGGAAGTCCTGCGGCAAGCCGGCCCCTAGTCAGTACCGTCCGGCGCCGGACGCACTTGTCCGCCTACTGGAACAACTGGGCCAGGACGAATCCGATGAGGATGCCGGCGAACAGGCACCAGCAGCCCCATTTGTAGCGCGACTTGATGCGGTACTTCTCGGTTCTTTCGTCGAAGTAGGTCAGGTTCACTGGAGCATCCGGCATCAGTGGCGCGAGCAAGGTCCGCGTCCTGAATGTCCCACAGTGGTCTTTCGCACAGCTTTCATCCGACCGCGCCGTCGCGAGTGATGCATCAGCCGAGCAGCTTTACCACCGCGAAGCCAATGATGAAGCCGGCGCCAAGCGCGGCCAAGGCCCAGCGGACGCGCCGCTTGAGGCGGCGACGTCCGGCGGCTGTGTCGAAGTAATGCAGTTCCATCGGTGCTTCGCGCCGTGGAGTTACTGCGCCAACACCTTGAGCGTGTAAGTGCGCTTCTTGAAGATGTTGATGTTGTTGCCGGATGCGATGATCACTTTCTCGTTGTCGACACCTTTGAAACCGAAGCCGGCGATCGAGCCGGTGGAACGGTCCTGCGCCAACTCCTTGCTGTTGGTCCCACCGAAATTCAGGGTGGCCGCCGGCTGGCCGGAGTAGGCGCCGGTGATGAACACGTTGAAGTCGCCATTGGTGGTGGAGAAGCCGGCGCTGGCCGCGTCGAGTTCCAGGCCCTGGGTGGCGCCCGGGTTGTAGGTCGCGCTGCTGCCCGTGGCGCAGCCCTGGAAGGCGGCGAGGGTGGTTGGCGGCGTGTCGGTGGTGGAGACGAAATCGCCCGCGGTGCCGTTCAGGCTGTTGTTGAACGTGATGCTGAAATTGCCGCCGGTGAAGATGTCGTAGCCGAACACCGGCGTGCCGCCGGCGGGCAAAGGCGTGCAGGTGGTCTGGTCCTCGAATACCACGTCGACGTGATATTTATGGGCGAGCACATAGAGGTTCTTGCTCAGGGTGAGCTGGGTGCTGCCGTCCGGGGTAAGGATGGCGGACACCGCCACCAGGTTGTTGGTCGGCACCGCGGCGGGCGCGGTGTAGGTTGCCGGGTTCTGGTCCTGCGTCACCGTGCCGTCGGTGCCGTTGCCGCCGAGCTGGCCGTTCACTTCCCAGTTGAGGCCGTTGGCCGCGGTACGCGTCACGTCGCCCGCCTGCTGCAGGCAATCGTCCGGCGATGCGCCGGAACAGCGGTCGATCAGCACCTGCACCACCGACAGTGTCGCCGTACCGGCGGTGAGCAGGCCGCTCGGTGCGGAGCTGAACAGGTGGAACGAGGCGAAGTAGTTGTAGTCGGTGAAATGCGTGGTGCTGGTGCTGAAGGTGTTGGAGGTGGCGTCGAAGCTGGTGCCCGGCATCACCTGCCAGGTCTGGGTGGCTGTCTGGAAGGCCAGGCCGACGGCCCCGGGCGTGGTGTTGTCGAGATCGCCCGTCGTGGGCGTGTAGGTCAGGGTGATCGGATGGGCGAAGGTCTGCCCGTCCGGTGTCAGGCGGAAGCCGTAGCCGATGCCGGCCGGCGCGGTGGCGCTGATCGGCTGGATGCCGATGCTGGTGTTGCCGGGCAGCGCCCCTGCAGGAATGGTGATCTTGAGGCGGTTGTCGACGCTGGCGATACTGCCGCCGCCGGTACCGATGGTGGCGGTGACCGGTGTGCCGAACGGTGTGCCGATGTCCGTGACCACCGGGGGCGGCACGGCGCCGCCGCTGCTGGAGCTGCTGCCTGAGCTGCTACTGCTACTGCTGCTGGAGCTGCTGCTGCCGGAACTGCTTCCGCTGGAGCTGCTGCTCGAAGCGGTGCCGCCGCTGGAGCTACTACTGCTGCTGCTACTGGAGCTACTGCTGGACCCACTGCTGCTGGAGTGGCCCCCGCTGCTCGAACTCGAACTGCTTGAGCTGCCGCTGGAGCTTCCGCCCAGGGCATTGGAATCACTGTTGTTGCAGGCGCCCAATGCCGCGCAGAGGCACAGGGCCGTGGCCGTCAAGCCGAGTTGTCGCAGAGTCATGATGCGTTTCCTTGCCGGCCCCGAGCCGGGTGTCTGATCGAATGCACGGACAATGGCCGGCACTCCGGCTCTGCTTCCTGTCCCCATGCAACTGGATACGCAGTTCCGGGCGAATCCCGGACATTGCCCGGCGGCATCCGCCCGGAACGACTCGTCAACCAGCCCGGCAGCGGCTATGGTGGGCACACCCGGCGACCACAGCCGGCGGAGGAACCATGACGCAAGCCAATCCGGCCGAAAGAGCCACCGAAACAACCCCGGAAAGAACCCACTTCCGGGCCTGCAATCTGTGTGAGGCCATCTGCGGCCTCGAAATCCGCGTGCGCGGCACGGAAATCCTGTCGATCCGCGGCGACGATGCCGACCCGCTGTCGCGCGGCCACATCTGCCCCAAGGCGGTGGCGCTGAAGGACATCCACCAGGATCCGGACCGGCTGCGCAAGCCCATGCGCCGCACCGCGGATGGCTGGGAGGAGATCAGCTGGGACGCCGCCCTCGACCTCGCGGCTGAGCGGCTGGTGGCGATTTCACAGGAACACGGCGCCGCCAGCATCGCCGCGTACTACGGCAATCCCAACGTCCACAACTACGGCTCGATGACGCATGGTTCACGCGCCCTGGCGCCGCTGAAGACGCGCAACCGCTATTCCGCCACCTCGGTCGACCAGCTGCCGCACCAACTGCTGGCCTACTGGATGTACGGGCATCAATTGCTGCTGCCGATCGCCGACATCGACCGCTGCGACTATTTCCTGGTGCTCGGCGCCAACCCGATGGCCTCCAACGGCAGCCTGATGACGGTGCCGGACTTCCGCGCCCGGCTGAAAGCCTTGCAGGCGCGCGGCGGCCGCATGGTGCTGCTCGACCCGCGCCGCACCGAGACCGCCGAGGTGGCCGACGCGCATCACTTCATCCGTCCCGGTACCGACGCCGCCTTCCTGCTCGGCCTGCTCAAGACCATCTTCGACGAAGGGCTGGCGCAGCCGGGCAAGCTGGCGCCGTTCGCCGACGGCATCGAGGCGGCAGCGCAGGCCATCGGTGCATTTGAGGTCGAGGCGCTGTCGGTGCATTGCGGCATTCCCGCGGAGACCATCCGCCGCATCGCGCGCGAATTCGCGGCGGCGAAGTGCGCGGCGGCTTATGGACGCATCGGCGTGTCGATCCAGCGCTGGGGCACCCTGAGCCAGTGGCTGATCCAGTTGCTCAATATCGTCACCGGCAACCTTGACCGCGAGGGCGGGGTGCTGTTCCCGCAGCCGGCGGTGGACATGATCGATTCGCCGGCTTCCAAGCCCGGCCATTTCGCCAGCTGGAAGAGCCGCGTGCGCGGCCTGCCCGAGTTCGCCGGCGAGCTGCCGGTGGCGGCACTGGCCGAGGAAATCCTCACCCCGGGCGAGGGGCAGATCCGGGCCCTGCTGACCAGCGCCGGCAACCCGGTGCTGTCCACGCCCAACGGCGCGCAGCTGGACCGCGCCCTGGACAGCCTGGAGTTCATGGTGTCAGTGGACATCTACCTCAACGAGACCACGCGCCACGCCGACCTGATCCTGCCGCCGACCTCGGCGCTGGAGCACGACCACTACGATCTGATTTTCCACGTCTTCGCCGTGCGCAACACCGCGCGCTATAGCGAGCCGCTGTTCGACAAGCCGGAAGGCGCGCTGCACGACTGGGAAATCTTCGAGGGCCTCGGTGCGCGCATCGCGCAGCGGCTGGGCGTGAAGCACCAGCCTTCACCGCGCCCGGACCAGATCATCGACATGGGCCTGCGCAGCGGGCCTTACGGCGGCATGCGCAAGCATCCGCTGGATCTGAGTCTGACCAAGCTGAAGCAGCAGCCCAGCGGCATCGACCTGGGGCCGCTGCTGCCGAGCCTGCCGCAGCGCCTGCAGCACGCCGACAAGCGCATCCGCTGCACGCCGCCGGAAGTGCTGGCGGAGCTGGAGAGTTTCGCGTCGGAGCTGCCGGAGGCGCTGGTCGATGGCGCGCTCAGCCTGATCGGGCGGCGCCATCTGCGCAGCAACAACTCCTGGATGCACAACTCGGCGCGCCTGGTGAAGGGGCCGACCCGGCACCAGTTGCTGATGCACCCGCAGGATCTGGCGGCGCGCGGGCTGCTGGACGGCAGCGCGGTGCGCATCCGCTCGCGCGCCGGCGAGGTGGTGGTGAAGGTGGAATCCAGCGACGAGGTGATGCCGGGGGTGGTGAGCCTGCCGCACGGCTGGGGGCATGACCGCTCCGGTACGCGGATGGGCGTGGCGCAGGCGCATGCCGGCGCCAGCAACAACGACCTGACCGATGAGACCTATCTCGACCGGTTGTCCGGCAATGCGGCCCTCAACGGAGTACCGGTGACGGTGGAGGCGGCGTAGCCGCGCCCGAAAGAAACCTCAATCAATGATCGACATCGTCCGGATACCCGGCTTCGCGTTGATGGCGCACGGCCAGGATCAGCACGGCATCGTCCACGGTTTCGTAGCTGTAGAGCGCGATGTAGCCGGAGTGACCGCGCGAGACGACCAATTCCCTCAGGCCCTCTTCCACGGATCGCCCGATCAAGGGGTGGTTCGCCAATACCTCGACCGCTTCCACAATCAGGTCGATGATGGCGGGGGCTGCGGCAGGATCGCTTTCAAGGAGGAAATCGGCGACGCGTTCCAGATCGGCCAGCGCGCCCTTTGCGTAGGTCAACCGCGCCAAGACTTGGCCTTGGGCTTGGGTGCGGTCTTCCCGGTTGCGCGCAGGCGAAGATAGGCATGGACCTCGTCGGCCGCATAACCTTTGCCGCTTCGCACCAACTCGGTCCTGGCGG
Organism: Nevskia sp.; assembly: GCA_028291705.1. Classification (GTDB taxonomy): domain Bacteria; phylum Pseudomonadota; class Gammaproteobacteria; order Nevskiales; family Nevskiaceae; genus Nevskia. The sequence continues at coordinate 239 of JAQGNS010000054.1, read as the reverse complement.
CGCGCGCCTGTGCGACGAAGCCGGCTCTTCGCTCCGCTGCCGCGGCCGCCGAGCGGATGGCTTCGACCATGAACGCATGGGGGCTCACGCCCTGAAGCTGCGCAGCGGCGACGGCCAGTTCCTTGACGTCGTCGGGCAGTTTCAGGGAGGTGGTGGACACGCGTGTCGAATCCGGCGATGAGGTGTTACCATAGTAACACCGCCATGGCAAAGTTCAAGCCGCAAGCCCTCCGGATGCC